>JAJEHF010000011.1 GCA_022823865.1 Bryobacterales bacterium | reverse complement strand
CTCACCATCGCAAATTGGGGCCGGGATGTCAAGGGGATTTGCGAAAAATCTTCGAATTTCTTGTAAGTGCCATGGAATCAAAGCATTAGAGCATGCTCAAGAAACGCCGGATTGGCCCAGCCTAACTCAGTGCCATTGGGCGTCCGCCAGCCGCGCCGCCGGTTTCCTGCCGGCCGGGCCGTGCGCGACACTATTAGGAAACCCCGGCCGCCTGACGGATTGTCGGAATAGCCTCCATGCCATCCACACTGCTCATCGCTCCGGAATCGTCGCGTGACCATCGCACGCCGCACGGGCACCCCGAGCGCGTCGAGCGCTTCGAGGCCGTTCTGCGCGCGCTCGGCTCAAGCGGGCTTGCCGACCGCATGCAAGCCCTGGATTGCGACGAGGCCGGTTTCGACACGCTCCGCCTGTGCCACGGGGCCGACTACATCGAACTGGTCGAACGCGAGATCGGCGCGGGGAACCGCATGCTCTCCACCGGCGACACGCATGTCGCGAGGGGCTCCCTGTCAGCGGCGCGCATGGCCGTCGGCGCGGTCTGCTCGGCCGTCGACTCGGTGCTGGCCGGGCCCGTCAAGCAGGCCTTCTGCGCGCTGCGCCCGCCCGGCCACCATGCCCGTCCGAAACAGGGCATGGGATTCTGCGTTTTCAACAATGTCGCAATCGGGGCGCGCCATGCGATCGAGCGCCACGGCTTGCAGCGCGTCCTGATCGTGGACTGGGACGTGCACCACGGCAATGGCACGCAGGATATCTTCTACGAGGATCCTTCCGTCCTGTTCTTTAGCACGCACCAGTCACCGTGGTATCCCGGCACTGGCATGCGCGACGAGACCGGCGCGGGCGCGGGAGCCGACACGACCATCAATTGCCCGTTCCCGGCGCACAGCGGCCGCGAAGAAATCTTGGGCGCGTTTCGCGACAGACTGCTGCCCGCGGCCGAAGCGTTCGCTCCGGACCTCGTCATGATCTCGGCAGGGTTCGACTCGCGCTTGGGGGACCCGCTCGGCCAGTTCCGCCTCGCTGATGGCGACTTCGCCGAACTGACGCACATGCTGCAGGACGTGGCGGACAAGCACGCCGCCGGACGGCTTGTGTCCGCACTAGAGGGGGGCTACAGCCTTGCGGGCCTCGCCGCCAGCGTGCAGAGCCATGTCGGCGCCCTGCTGGGCTAGCTTCGCAGCGCCTCAGCCCACCGAGACCGACTCAATCTTGGAAGTCACCACCGTGGCGTGGTCGGGATGCTGGAATTCCATGTGCATGCCCAATCCGAGATAGTCGGGCTTGAGCATCGCCCCGCCCCAGGTCGAGCCTCGCACCAAGACAGCCACCGGCTGCGGACAGAAGCGCGGATGGCCTGAAATCCATGTCCTGCCGCCGCGGATTTCGATGCAGTAGATCCGGTTGGCCGTCTTCACCAAGACCCGGTCCCCCTCTTGCAAGGCTCGCAAGCGCACGCCCCCCTCGACCTCCGAACGGACGATCCGGCGCCTGATTTCCGGCGCTATGCCGCGATGCGCGGCGTACGCTCCGGTCTGATCCGGATTGTTCGTCCTGGTCCACATCGGCGGGTCTCGCTACTTCGTTCCGCCGAGCCTGCGGTAGTATTCCGCAACGGCCTCGCGGTACGACTCCGGTACCGGCTCGGAAACGATAGCGCGCACCTCTTCCTTGTCGTCCAGCTCGACTTGGCGTCGCAGTTTGACTTCGATCTGCTCGAGCATCGCAAGCACGTTGCGGTACTCCTGCTCCAGCAGGTCCGGGTTGCCGAGAAAGCGGCCGTCGCCCAGCTCGCGGGCAAAGTCACGCAGCTCGGCGATCTCGCGCGGGTCGAACTCCCGCGTCATCCGGAGTTGCTGGGCCAGCCTGGGAATGTCGGCGATGCCCGCTTCCAAGGCGCGCTCCATGCGATCGCGCTCAGCGGGCTCGAGCGGCCTCGCGCCGTAAGGCCCGCGCGGCCGGCCGTCGCCGAGGGACTCGGTGCCGCCCCAGCCGCCCCTCCATTCGCCGCCCGCTGCGCCAACTCCGGCCCGGCTGCCAGGACGGCTTGGATCTCCGCCACCGCGCGCGCCCTGCCCGGACTGCTGGCCGGGCTGCTCCCCTCCGGGTTGCTGCCCCGGCCGCTGGCCCGAGCGGTTCCCCTCGCGGTCCTGCCCGGGGACCATCGCCCGTTCCAGGTCGCGGCGCATTTGCTCCACGCTGGAGAGCAGCCTCTCCAATCCGCGCTCCGCTCCGCCGCCCTCCCTCTGGGCCAGCTCGCCGGCTTCGCGCAGGTTGTCGCGCAGCCGGCGGATGGCCCGGGAAATCGCTTCCTCGTTGCCCGCCGCGTACGGCGCCAGTCCCCGCCGGACCAGGTCTTCGGCATACTGCATGGCGGGCAGCGCTTCGGACTGCTGCAATTCGATCAAGGCGTTCATCAGCGCCTTGGAGGCCTCGTCGTTGCGCTCGCGCAGCATGCGCGAGTGCTTCTGGATTCCCTGCTCGATCTCAGACAGGCGGTCGCGCATGTCGCGCTTGCGATCAGCCAAGTCGATCTCTTCCTCGCGGGTCATGCCCGTCGGCAACGGGCCGTTCTGCCGCCCCCCCTGGGCCTTCAGCGCCTCCAGGGCAACCTTGAGCGACCGGTCCAACTCGGCAGCCGCCTGCTCCTGTTCCTCGGCGAGCCGGGCCGCCTCCTCCGCCATCTCTCCGACCGCGGACTGGCTCTGCTGCTGGCGTTGCTGCTGGAGCGCTTCCAAGGCCTCCTGCAACTCTTGCTGGGCCCGCGCCGAGGAGGCGCGCTGGTCGCCGCCCTGGCCCCCGCGCTCCATCTCGCGCGCCGCCCGCTCCAGCTGGCGGATCGTCCGGTCCAGCTGCTGGCGCATGCCGGACTGGCCGCTCGACGACCCCTGCGCCTGGGAACTCTGTCCGCCCTGCGCCCTGCTCTGCTGGCCCCCCTGGCTTTGCTGGCGGCGCTGGAGCTGCTCCAGCTCGCGCTTTAGATCCTCGGCTTCGCGCCGCAGCATTTCCTGCTGCCAGCGCTGCTCGAAGCTCGCCCGCGAGCGATCCTGGGCCTGCTCGGCCAAGCGCTCTTGACGCCGCGCCAGCTCCTCGAGCTTCTTCATCGCCTCGTCGATTTCCTGCTCGATCTGCTGCCCGGACGACCCGCTGCCGGTTTCGTACTGGTTCTTCTCGAGATCCATCTCGAGCTCGAACATCTCGGCCAGGTCGCGCGAGGCGCCGCCTCCGCCGCCCCCTCCGCCGCGCCCCATGGTCACCTGGATGTCGGTGAACAGGTTTTCCGCCCGCAGCAGGAACTGCAGCGCCTGCTGCTCCGGCCCAACCGCATCATCGAGCCGGAACGCCTGCAGCGCCTCGGCCGCAGGCTGCATGAAGCCGGCGGCCTGCTCCAGCAGTTCGGCGAACTGCGCGAACTTGGGATCGGTCCTGGTCAGCTGCCGGGCCCTGGTGCGCTGCACCAAGGTCTGGGCCTGCTGCATCAACGTGCCTTGCAGCTCGGAGAGCATCTCGGCGCTCTCGCGCAGCTTGCGCTCCTCCCGGCCGTCCTCGGCGTCGCGCTCCTTGATCAAGTTCCAGGTCGCAAGGATGATTTCCTTCTGGCGCCGCGAGATCTCGTCCTGCTGCTCGCCCTGCTGGCCCTGGCCGCCCGCCTGCTGAGACTGCGAGAAGCGCCGCTCGAAAGGCTGCACGTTAATGAAGTACATGTCGCTGCGCACTTCCTTCTTGGCATCCTTGGCGACGATGTAATAGCTGATCAGGTCTCCGGGGATCAGGCCCGCCTCGGGCGCCGGAGGTGCGAGCGACTCCCGGCCCTCTTCGGCGGCCTCCGGCATGGCTCGCGCTCCTGCGCCGAGGTCTTCCAAGAAAAATGTGTGGCTGCCGGTCGCCTCGAGCGCGCCGCGCCGGGCAGGCAGCGACACCGCCTCTTGGTCCACGCCATTGACCGCGTAGTGCAGCTGCAAGGCGCGCAAGCCGAAATCGTCGGTCGCTTCGAGCCGCACGGCGACCTCCTCGATGCTGGTTGCGCGCCAATCGCGGCCCGGCTCGAGGATCTTGACCTCCGGCTTCTCGTCAGGCACGGCCGTGATGAAGTAGTCCTCGGTGAGGCGCACCCGCTCCCCGCGGTGCATGGCTGCCACGTGGTAGGAAGAGTCCTCACCCACGACGATTTCCGCGCGATCGCCCCGCAACTGGACTTCTTCTTCGCCGACCACCAGCAAGCCGTCCGCAAGCTCCTTGTCCGTGGTAAGGATGACCCCGACCTTGGTGCCAGCCACCGCCATGATGTCGCCGCCGGGATCCTGGACGCTGGGCTTGAGGCCGCTCCATGCGGGGTACTCGAACTCCAGCCGGATGTTCTCCACCGTGGGCATGGCGATGACGTCAACCTTGAACTCGCGACTGCGCAGCCGTCCCGCCTCGACGTAGTAGCGCAGCGGCTCTCGAACCATGGAAAACGAGAACCCGTAGCCCGCGCCCTCAAGCTGCGGTCCCATCGGCGCGCGCTCCCAGTCCACGCTGCTCTCGAACTTCGCATACAGTTCGACTAGCGGAGGCTCGAAGCCGAGCGGCAGGGCAGTGACTTCCAGCCGCCCCCCTTGGCGGATCGAGGTGTCCCCGGGCTCGACCTGCAGCTCGTAGAGCGGCTCCTCGTGCGTGAGGAACCACCCGGTCCAAAGCCGGGACGTGCCGTAGCTCCAATAGCCGGGACCGGCCGAACCTAGCCAGAACAGGGCCAGCACCGCGACCAAGCCCGTCGCGGCGAACAGGCCGACCAAGGCCCGGCTCACCACCGCGTCCAAGGGCACCACCGCCGATGCCTGCGACGTCTCGCGGGCGAGCAACGCGAGCAGCGGGCTGGGCGCCCGCCCGCCGACCTCGGCGCGGTCTCGCTCGTCCGCCCACGTGCGCAAGCGCCCGCCGAACTCAGGCGAGCGGCGCTCAGCCTCGTCCGCGGCGCGGGCAAACGCCCGGCCCTTGACCAACCGGCGCAACGGCAGGACCAGCAGCAACACGAGGACCGCTGCCAGCGACGCCAGCAAGACGGTGCGAGAGCCTATTACGCTGGCGTCGGAGAACGCCGCCCGGTTGGCCAGGAAGACGCAAACCGCCGTCACGCCCAGGGCGGTCAATCCCAAGGCACCCAAGCCCTTGGCGGCCGCGGCCGCGCGCAGCCGGAGCACGATCGATCCCAAGTAGCCCTCCAAGCTTCCGCCGGGCTGTCCTTGGTGATCGAGAATCATTGATCAATCCCCTCTGAGCGCGTCCAAATGCCGATCCGCTATGAGAGATTCTAGCAGCACCGCGAGCAAGAGCAAGGCCAGCACCAGTCTCCACACGCGCCAGGGAGGGATGTCAGGCGGGGGCAAGCCAGCCGCAGCGGCCTGCGCCGCCTCGGCGCCGCCTGTGGACTGCCACAATTCCAAGGTGTCTTGATCGACGCCGCGGAGATTTGACTCCCGCGGATCTGCGTTGACAGCCAGCAGCTCGGAGCGGTCCGAGCCGCGAATCTCGTAGTAGCCGATGGCCTCCAGCGGGACCGCTTCGCGGCTCACCGAATCGGACAGGGTCAGGACCCGCTCCCCCGCAGGGTCAAGCACTTGGACCGTCGCGCCGCTGCCGCGCCGCCTGCCCAGTTCCAGCACCTCGCCCAGCAGTGCCTCTCCGCGGGCTGCCTCGGCCCCTGTCAGGTAGCGCACCGCCTCGGCCACAAACGGCACGTAGACCGACGTCACGGGCAGGTCGTTCCAGATATTGTCGAGCGCCGAAGCGAAGACCAACGCGCGCCCCTTGCCGATCTCGTGCTCGACCAGCAGGGGATCGCCATTGCCCAGGCGCATCGGCACGGCGTCGCCCTCCAGCGGCTGCACTCTCGCGTAGAGGAAGAATTTCACCGGGCGCAGTCCTTCGGCGGCGTTCGCCACCGAGTGCGACCCATCCGAGGGACCGGCGACCTGGAAGGGATCGCCGCCCCGTTCCGAGGACAGGGGCTGTTCCAGGCGGTGGCCGCTGATCGGGGCTCGGCGAGCCAGCGCCGAGTTGGGACCGAGCGCTACCAGCACGGCGCCGCCCGTTTCGATCCATGCCCGCAGCCGGGACTCGAAACGGCTGTCCAAGCGAGGCACGTCGGACAGCACGACCAAAGCGTAACGGCTGGGATCGAGACGGCTAGCATCGCCGGGAGAAGCGCTCTCGAGCGTATAGCGCGACGAGACGCTGGACTCGAGGGCGGCCTGGAAGTAGAGCAGGTCGCGGCGGCGCCTGTCCTGCGAAACGAACAGCAACGGCTCGGGTTCGCTGTTGTCCAGCGCCACCCTCCGGATATCGTCGTCGGGCAGCGCGTCCGGCGGCTCGAGCCTGAGCTCGGCCCGGCTGAAGCCACGCGGCGCTTCGGGGATTTCGAACACGAACGACTCGCGCCCATTGGCGGGGATGCTCTTCTGCTGGCTGGCGGCCAAGCGACCGTCGATCCACAGGGAAACCGTCTTGGCGGCCTCGCCTTCGGCAAAACTGACGACCGCGGCTTCGAGCTTGGGCGCGTCCCGTCCGTAGACGCGCGTCGATCCCTTCACGCTGTCGATCGCCCAGTTGGCGAAATCGCCCGCGGCCACATCGTGGAGTTCCAACTCGGAGGACTCGGGCAGAACCAGATCTTGGAATCGGGACGGCATCGCGGAATTCTGCAGGTCGGAGATCAGGTGCAGGACCGATGGCGTGGCATCGTCACCCGCCAGGTTGCGCACCGCTTCAATCACATCGCCGAAATCGTTGCGCGAACTTGTCGGATCCAAGCCGGCCAGCGCCCGCCGCAGCGCGGATTTGTCGGAAGTGGGCTCGGTCAGCACCTGCACCGATGGTCCGTTGGTCAGAATCTGGGCCTGATCACCCTGCCCGAGCGAATCCACGATCGCGTCGGCCTCGTCGACGGCGTCTTCCCAGCGGTCGCCGTAGCGCATGCTGAGCGAAGTGTCCAGCGCGATAAAGTGCAGCTTGGGGATGCTGCCCGCGATCGCAATCGGAGGCCGCTCCCAAACAGGCTTGGCAAACGCCAGCGCAAGCAGCAGCAGCAGTGCCAGCCGACACGCAAGCAGCAGCAGGTACCGCAAGCGGCGTTCCCGGATGGTGGTCTCGGTGCGCTTCTCGAAGAACATCAGCGAGCTGAACGGCAGCCTCACCGGGTTGCGGCGACGCATCAGGTGCAGCCAGAGCGGCAGGCCGACGGCCAGAGCCCCGGCCAGGAACCACGGAGACAGCAGGCCCATCGCGCTAGCGCCTCCTCAGCCGGAACAGCAGGTATTCGCGCAGGGCCAAGTCCAGGGGCTCGGCCGTGTTCAGGAGCACGTAGTCGGCGCCTTCGCCCAAGATCCGCTCGCGCAGGGCGGCCACGTGCCCTTGCATGAGCCCCGGATAGACGCGCCTGGCGTAGTCGGAGGAGACCTCCATCTCCTCGCCGGTCTCCATGTCCTCGATCATGGCTGCCGAATCGATGCCGGGCTGGAGTTCCGCAGGATCGAGGACGTGGAAGAAGACAATGTCCTTCCCCTGGTAGGCAACCGCCCGCAAAGAATCGACGATCTTCTCCGGGTCGGCGTAAAAATCCGAGATCATCGCCACCAAGCCCCGGCGGCGCATCAAGCGCGTCAGCGCCTGCAAGGGCACCTCCAGATCGGTCCCCGTCGCGGCCTGCGCGTGCTCCAGCACGTGCAAGATGCTCTGCAAGTGGCGCGGGCGGTACTGCGCCGGGCGCACGTCGCGAACCTCTTCGTCGAACAGGACCAAGCCCACGCCATCATGCTGGCGCGTGCACAGATACGCCAGCGCCGCCGCCAGAAAGCGCGCGTAGTCCAGCTTGCTGGGGCCGCCCGAGGAATAGCCCATCGAAGCGCTGCAATCCAGCAGCAGCATCAAGTGCGTGTTCGTCTCGCCCAGAAAGCGCTTGACGTACACCCGATCAGTTCTCGAAAGCACGTTCCAGTCGATATAGCGAGGATCGTCGCCCTCGTTGTAGGCGCGGTACTCGGCGAACTCCTGGCTGAAGCCGAACTGCGGCGAGCGGTGCCCCCCGTGCAGGAAGCCGTCGACCACCGTCTTGGCGACCAGTTCGATGTTCGCCAGGCGCTGCAGGATCGCCGGATCGAGGAGTTGCTGGTCTGCCATCGCCTCACGCGCTCCTGTGGCCGCCCCAGCCAGGACCCGACCGCGCCGGCATGGTCAGATCACGTGCCCGGCGGGGCGGGCTTGGCCTCGATCATCGAGCGCAGCACGTCATCGACCGTGGTCTTGTCGGACTCGGCGTAGAAGTTCGTGAGCACCCTGTGGCGCATGATCGGAAAGGCCAGCGAGCGCAGGTCGTCCGATGTGACGTGAAAGCGCCCGTCAAGCAGCGCCCGCGCCTTGGACGCCAACACTAGGAACTGCGTCGCGCGCACGCTCGCGCCGTAGTTGACGTACTTCTTGACGATGTCCGGCGCCTCGGGGTCCGTAGGCCGGGTCGCGCGCACCAGCGACACCGCGTATTGCGCCACCGGATCGGACACCGGCACCTGGCGGACCAGCCACTGGAACTGCAAGATCTCGTCGGCGGTGGTGACGGGATCCACGTTCGGCAGCGGGGTTCCGGCCGTGTTGCGCTCGACCACCTCGGCTTCTTGCTCCGGCGAGAGGTAGTCCAGCAGCACGTTGAACAGGAAGCGGTCCAGCTGAGCCTCGGGCAGCGGATAGGTGCCCTCGAGTTCGATGGGATTCTGGGTGGCCAGCACGAAGAACGGGGGCCGCAGCTGATAGCTGTTGCCGCGCACGGTCACCGAGTGCTCCTGCATCGCCTCGAGCAGCGCGGCCTGGGTCTTCGGCGGGGTGCGGTTGACTTCGTCCGCCAGCAGCACGTTCGTGAACAGAGGCCCCTGGACGAAGGTCCAGCTGCGCCGCCCGCTGGCCGAGTCCTCTTCCAGGATGTCCGTGCCCGTGATGTCGGTCGGCATCAGGTCGGGCGTGAACTGGATGCGCTTGAAGGTCAGGCCCAGCGCGGTGGCGAGGGTGCTCACCAGCAGGGTCTTGGCCGTGCCTGGCATGCCGGTGATGAGGCAGTGACCGCCCACCAGCAAGGTGACGAGCAGGTTGTCGACCACCTCGTCCTGGCCCACGATGATGCGGCGGACCTGCTCGCGAATGCGATCCATGGAAGCGTGGAACGAGGAGACCAGCTCCTCGGTTTCGGCGGAGTCCTGGGCGACCGACAGCGTGGTTTCCATCTGTGTTCCTATTGCTTGACCTGCAGGAGCAATTGCAGTGCTGGACCGAAGGTGGGCGCGCGCTCCAGTGCACGCAGCACGTGCAGCCGCGCGCTGGCAAGATCGCCTATCTTAACGTATGCGCGAGCGAGGTTGTATTCGGCGCTCGCGCGATCCAAGGGATCCAGCGCCAAGACGGCCTCGAACTCGCGGCGCGCAAGGTCCGCCCTGCCCGCTTCCAAGTGCAGGTCGCCGAGCCGCGCGTGGAGTTCTTCGTCCTGTGGCCAGTTGTAGATCAGGCCGTTGTAGGTGTATACCGCTTCGGCGGCCCGCCCGGCCTCTTCGAGCCAGCCGGCGAGCTTCTTGAGCGTCTCGGGCTGGCGTCCGCCGCGCCTCTCGTACTCCTGGAGCTCGGCCACGGCCGCCTCCCGTTTCCCGGCCTTGTCATGGGCGTTGGCCAGCAGCACGTACGCGCTGCCGCTGCCAACGTGCTGGGGATAGGCAGCCTTGGCGGCTTCGGCCGGCTCGATCGCCTCGTCCCAGTCGCCGTCGCGAGCGCGTTCCAGCGCGGCCTTGAGGTTTCGGCGCCAGCGCGGCAGGCCGTCCAATGCCGGGCCCAGCGCGTCGCGCATGTACTCGTCGAACTGTTCGTCGAAATCTTCCGGGGAGATCTCCAAGACTGCTTCGATGTTCGCGCCGGTCGGCACCTTGGCGGCGAAACCGCGCAGCAGTTCCACCAGCCTGCCCTCTCCCCAGCGCTGGGCGATGAACTTGCAGACGTACCCGGCCTGCATATACGAGATGGCCACCTGGCCGGCATGCTTGGGCCGGATGAAGCCCCGGTCCAGCTTCACGATCGGCAGCAGCTCTCGCTTGCGCACCGCCTCTACGTATTCCGGGCCGACGGACTCTCCCCAGCGCACGTCGGCCATCCACTCCTCGTACATCGAGATCCCTTCCGAGTACCAGCGGGGGACCAGGTGGTCGGTCGATTCCAAGGTGAACACGTGCGCCAGTTCGTGCCACAGGGTCGTGCCCCAGTGAAACCCTCCCGGCTCGCGCCCGCTGGGGCTGTCCATGGCGACAACGTATCCGAACGTGACCCCGAGCAGGCCGATCCCGGGCATGGCCATGGTGCGCACGGCGAAATCGTCGTGATTGGGGTAGAACTCCACCCTCACGGGGCTCTTCAGCTCGAATTCGTACTTTCGCGTGAACTCGCCGATGGCGCGATTGGTCAGCTCGCGAACGTACGGCAGCAGTAGCTGCGACTCGTCCTTGTCCAGCCGGAAAACAGCCCGCACCGATGCATCGGCGCCCGGACCCCGGTCCTCGAACGTGTCGAACTGGTCGTAGGTGTCCAAGAGCCGCAGAGTGTTGACCGTCTTGGCGCTGTAGGGGTCGCCGTTGTAGGCGATCTCCAAGTGCCGCCTCCCCTCGTCGTCGAGCCCCTCGCGCATCAGGTTCACGCCGAGCTCGGCGTGGGCCTGCCACAGGCTGGGCGCCACGGCGACAGACTTGCGCAGGCGCTCGGTGGCCTCGCGATAGCGGCGCGTGATCACGTAGAAGTGGGCCTGCTCGGCGTAGACCTGGCCGTAGCGGGGGTTGTAGGCCAGCGCCTTGTCGACCCACCGGTTGTCGCGCTCGCCCTCCAACATTTCCAGGGAAGCAAGCAGAGCATACGCTTCCAGCGGTGCCAGGCCTAGATTCAGCGCCTGCTCAAGTCCCTTTTCAAGCTGCTCCCGGGCGGCCGCCAAGTCACCCTCCTCCAAGGCCATACGCCCCAACAGCAGATGGCCCTCGGCCTGCTCCGGCTTGAGCTTGAGCGCCTCCTGGGCCAACTCGACCGCCTTGCCCTCGAACCGCGACGCCAGCACGGTGGCCATCCCCAGTTGCGCGGCCACGTGGTTCTCATCCAGCGCGAGCGCCTCCTGGAATAGATCGCCGGCCTCGACCTGTTGGTGCGAATCGATGTACAAGTAGCCCCAGCGCACGCGAAGGTCGGGATCGTCGGGCCTGAGCTTGATAGCCTCCCGGAAGCGGTCGTTGGCAGCCTTGAGATCCCCTAGCATCCAATAGGCTTCCGCCTGGGCGGCGGGATCGTACACTTGCAACACGCCGCGATAGCAAGCGTCCGCTTCGACGGCCTTGCCTCGGTCGTGCAGCTCATCGCATGGCGCGAGCGCCTCGTGGCGCGCTCCGCGCCCGTCCCCGCGCTGGCCCAGGGCCGGCGATCCCGCCGCCAGCACCAGGCCGGCGGCGACGCAGCACCACCCGCGCAACGTCACTGGCGCTCCTCGCCGGAGCCGGCTTGCTCCCCGGCGATCTGCCGCTGGATCGCTGCCATCTCCAACAGCAGCGCCTCCAGTTCCTCCAGGAATTCAGATTCGGAGAGCTCGTCCTTGCGAGCGGTCAGGTCGGCGATCTTCAGCTCCAGGCTCTCGCGACGATCCAACAGCTCCCGCTTGGCAGGATCCTCCGCCAGTGCGGCAGCTTCCCCGAGCCGAGCCAGCATGAAGCTCTCGGCCCTCTCGCCTTGCAATTGCGGGTGCTCGGTCGCGAGCCGCTGGTGATCTGCGTAGTGGGCCTTCACCTTGCTCTCGGCGTATTGGAATGCCTCGAGCGCGGAGATGCTGTCGTTCTTGTTGGTGTCCGCCTCAGTCTCAGCGAACGCCTCTGCGAAGTACTCGCCGAACACGGTCGCATTCTTCTCGCGACCGTTCTTGGTCGCCGTGATGACGACCCGCCGCGCCCCCTTGAGCGTGTCCAAGGCGCCTCCGCTGGAGCTGGTGGTGCTGACCACCAGCTGCCTCGCCGCCGGCACGGCGTCCAGCCAGAGCTTCAACTGCGCCCCGGTGATGTCCGGCCCGGGGATGTTGAACTTGTAGCCGCCGCCGTCATGGGAACCGTGTCCGACGAGGAACACCGCCAGAGCATCCCCCGGGCTGACCCTTCCAGCCAGGGCGCCGAATGCCGACTCGATCCGCCCGGCTGTCGCGTCCGTGCCCGCCAGCACGGTGACCAGGGCCTCGTCGCCGGCGGTGCGCCGCACGGCCGCCAGCATCCCGCTGATCTGCTCGCGGAAGCTCTCGGAGTAGCGCCGTTCGCCGCCAAGGCCCTCGAGGAGCAAGAAGTGCGTCGCTGCCGACGCGCCTCGGGACAGGCCGACACAGAGCGGCAGCACGCACGCGACGAGCAGTATCCGCCTCCGGATGGGCCCGGTCATATCACGCCCCAGCGCTTGCGCAACAGCCACTCCGCCGCCCGCAGCAAGACCAGCAGCAAGAACAACGCGGGCATGTCCCACAGGTCCAGCACCTCGCGAGTCGTGATGCCCGCCTCGGAGAAGCCTATCTCAGAGGGCAGGCTCTCCAGTTCGTCCAGCTCCCAGTAGCTGCCCCCCGTTTGGTCGGCCAAGCGGGCCAGCAGGCTGCTGTTCCGCTCAGGGTGAAAGTACTCCGCCACGCCGCCCTCTCGCCGGAAGTGCAGCGTGTCCGCGCCCAGCCGCTCGTCTCCCAGATGCGCAACCGTTTCCACTAGGTACACTCCTAAGTGTGCAGCATCGACTTCGGCTTCGTAGACTCCCTGCTCGCTCGAGGACGGCCGCAGCGCAAACGTCCTCGGCGGACCCTCCTCGGGCGTGACGGTCGCGCTCACGCGCGCGTTGTTGGCAGGCTCGTAGCGCTTGTCCCGCACTTCCGCCCGGAGCTGCACGCGGGACTCGTCGGCGTAGTTGGAACGGTCCGTGGTAAGCCTGACGGGGTCGGAGGAATCCACCACCAAGGCCCGAAACATCTGGCGCCAGAAGGTGTCATGGCGGTCGTCGTCGCTGGGCAGGCCCATGCGCCAGCGCCAGCTCCCTCCGGTCGCGAAGATCATCGAGCGTCCGCGACCGTAGTTCTGACGCACCAGCAGCGGCAGGGTCTCGGCGCCGTACTCCAGCGACATCAAGGTCAGCGCAGCGGGCTTGAGGGCGCCGATCCGCTGGAAATCCGCCAACTGCGGCATTTCAGCCCAAAGTCGGGCGTTTTCTTCCGAATCGGGCGCCAGGCGACTGATCAGCGCGTCGCGGCCCTGCCGCGCGATCTCGGCCGTGACCTTCTCCCGGACGAAGGAGGTGTCGCCCGGTTCGAGCACGGCCGGCAGAGCATCGACGATCTCAGAATTCTGCCAGCCTCCGGCGCCGAGGCCGTTGGGCCCGGCCAGCATTAGCAGGGTGCCCCCGCGCCGACTGACGAATTCCCTGATGGCCACCTGCTGCTTGGGGGTGAAGAAGGCCGCTTCGAAGCTGCCTATGATCAGCGCGTCGTAGGCGAACAGCTGCTCCTGGTCCCCCGGGAAGCCGTCTTCGAGTTCTTCGGGCGTGTCGACGCCTTGGCGGTAGAACTTGTTGGTTGACGTCCGCAGCATGGTCACCAGTTGGACGCTGGCATCCTTCTGCACCGCGCGACGCATGAACTTGTACTGCCAGCGCGGCTCGCCCTCGGCGTACAGGATCCGGCGCCGGCGACGCGGCACGTCGAGCACGCGCCGGCGCTGGTTGTTGCCCGCGATCTCTTCTCCCGGAACGGGCTCGACAGTGAACGTGAGATCGCGAACGCCGGCTTCCCCCGCGCCGAAGTCGATCCATTCGCGGCGCACGTGCTCGCCCTCCCTGAGCGTCACGGGCTGGCTCGCGAGCACGCTGGAACCGTCGCGAACCGTGACGCGCGTGGAGCGCTCAGCCTCGCCATCGTGCCTTAGAGTGAGCTGCGCGCTGACCCTGGACCGGGGAAGAGCCTCGGAAGCGACCGCCACGTCGGAGAGCTCGACATCGCCAAGGATGCGCTCGCGGCCCACTCCGACCGCGTGCACGGGCACGTTGTACTTGCGGATCTCGGCAGCGAGCTCGCGGTCGAACCGGCCGCTGTTGTCCGCGCCGTCGCTGACGACCAGCAGCGCTCCCAGCGGCACCGCCGTCGATTCCCGCAGGACGCTGAGGACGGACTCTCCGACGCCACTGCTCGCGCCCGGCGGGGGGATGTCCTCCTGCCGCAGCGAGCCGATCCGTTCCGGCTTGGCCGAGAAGCCGTACAAGCGCACGCGGAACTTCTCCGCCAGCGCGGGCATGACCGTCTGTTGGAGAGCCCCGGCTGCCCGCGCCAGCCGCGAGAGCCCGTCCTCGACCAGCGACATGCTGCTCGAGGTGTCCACCAGGACGGCAACGGCGTTCTGGCGGCTCTTGAGCGACTGGACCGCCAACGCCGGCTGCCACAACAGCACCAGCACAAGGGCGGCGGTCGCGGCCTGAAGGGCCCACACGCCCCACAGGGCCGCGCCGGTCAGCCGGCTACGAGCCCGCCGGGCATACGCCAGCAAGCCGAGCGCCGCGACCACGGCCAGCGCGGCCAGCAGCCAAACCGGCCAGCCCGTGGCGAACAGGAATTCGCCCTTCCGGTACGCCGCGAGCGGGTACTTGAACAAGAATTCGAACACCGGCCGCCACTCTAATGCGTCATTGCGTAGATGACGTAGTTGACAGCGAACCGATAGGCAAGCGCGGTCATGTTCTCCGGATACTCGGGAAGGTCAGCGTGCTCCCAAGCGTCGCCCATGTCCATGTTGAAGTTGATCGCCACCATCAGTCGCCCGTCATCGTCATAGACGCCCCGCCAGTGCGGAGTGTAACCACCTTTCTCGTACGGAGTGCCCGACCACAGGTACTGGATGCCAGGAATCTGCGTCCGCTGGTCAAGGTCGTACAGCGTGTGCAGGAGCGGGTCATCGTCGGGAATCTCGACAATCGGCCGTTCGGGGAACACGCGCTGCATGCTGGAAGCGAAGCCAGCCCACTCGGCCGCGCCGTGGAAGTCGTCCACGACCAAGAAGCCGCCGCGCAGCAAGTACTCCCGCAGGCGCTCGGCCTCGCGATCGTCCAAGTACCAGCGCCCGACTTCCACCGCGTAGATCCACGGATAGTCGAAGAGCTCGTCGTCCAGCGGATCGAAGAACTTGCCGCCATAGGCGGTATCGATCATCGTCAGCCGACTGATGCCGTTCGTGAGGTGGTACTCCGCGGCCGGCCAGTCCGTGCGCCAGCCGCCGCGCCGCCGGCCGTACCCATCATTCGACCCATAGGCATAGCGCACGAACTGGAACTCGCCCCGCGGGTCCGGGTCAAAGTCGTAAGCGCGCGGATCCCCGTCGTAACCGCGGCCCCAAAACTGCAGCGCCCAGAGGCACGGCGCTGCCGCCAGCAGCGGCAGCGCAACCCAAAGCGCCAAGCGACGATAGCCCATCGCGAACATCTCCGGCCCGTTGCGCGGGCGCCCATGAGAGTACCACAGCGGCAGGACGCATCTGAGCGGCTCGCGGCGACGCGACGCCCGATCGGCATGCAGCGGACGGACCGCTGCATGCCTAGGGCCGCGCGGCAGATCAGATCGGCAGCAGGTAGCGCAGCGTCGCCGCCTGCTCGGGCTGGCGCAGGTCCGCCAGAGCCTTGAGCTCCAGCTGCCGGATGCGCTCCCGCGTGAGGCCGAACTTCTCGCCGATCTCCTGCAGCGTGTGCTGGCGCTCGTGGCCGATGCCGAAACGCAGCTGCAGCACCTTGCGCTCCATCTCCGGCAGCGACTCCAAGACTCCGGCCGTCTCGCCCACAAGGTCGCCGTCAACCAGCTCCTGCATGGGCGAAGCCGCGTGCTTGTCCTCGAGCATCTCTGCCAGGGTCGAGTCCCCGTCAGGGCCAACACGGGTCTCCAGCGAGACCGGCGAGAGGCCGATCAGCCGCAGCATCTCCACCTTGTCGACGTCCACGTCGAGATACTCGGCAACCTCCTCGTTCGAAGGGATCCGCCCATGCTCTCGCTCGAGCAGGTGCAGCGCCCGGTTGAACTTGTTGAGCTGCTCGTTCATGTGCACCGGCACGCGGACCGTGCGCGACTGGTCCGACAGCGCCCGCATGACGGCCTGCCGGATCCACCAAGTGGCGTAGGTCGAGAACTTGAAGCCGCGCCGGTAGTCGAACTTCTCGACCGCCCGGGCCAAGCCGATGTTGCCCTCTTGGATCAGGTCCAGCAGGTGCAGGCCCCGGTTTACGAACTTCTTGGCCACCGACACCACCAGGCGCAAGTTGGCCTCGATCAAGGCGTTCTTGGTTGCCTCGACCTGGCCTTGGGCCCGCTGCAGCCGAGCCAATTGGCGCCGACCTTCTGCGGCCCCTACCGGCAGCCACTCCTCTCCAATCGTCCTATGGCCATCCAGCCGCTCGACCTCCCGCGCGAAGAGGGTCGCGTACCGCCGCCACACGTCCGGGTCCAGAGGCAGCCTGCGGATCGCGCGCGAGAGGGCTACCAGCTCCCTGTAATACGCCCAGCGCAGCACGCGGTTCTCCGCGATGTTCAGCGCTCCGGCCTCGTCCCAGGCGGCCCTGGTCTCCGCCAGATTCTGCAGCATGCGCATGATCCGGCCCAAGCGCTGCTTGAGGCCGCGCACGCCGGTCTCCACGGTGTCGGCGTCCGCCCCGCCGGCGCCGGCAATCAACTGCCTGCCCAACTGGGGGTTCTGGCGCAGGCGCGGCTGCAACTCGCGCAGCTCGCGCCACAGCCACGAACTCTGCGAGAGCACCGCCCGCATGCGGGCCTCAGCGGACTCCAGCTTCTTGGCGAGGCGCACTTCGCCCTCGCTGTCCAGCAGCGGCACCATGCCAATCTCGGACAGGTACAGGCGGACGTTGTCCTCAGGCGCAGAAGCCTCTTCCCGCTCGTTGCCGCCGGCGGGCACGTTCTGCTCGATCACGCCGTCGTCCAGCTCGCTGCTCTGGGCGGCGCGCGCATCGGCCTGTGCGCGCGCCGCTCGGTCGCGCAGCCTTCTGCGTAGCATCGTGTTTACCTCCTTCTGTTAGCTTGGACGCAGCGGGGCTCGATTTGGTTGCCCCCCATCTTACAACGACTTGACACTATTTAACAATTGAGGCGGGCGCGTGTCAAATATAATTTGCTTGACGTGCGATCGCGGCCCGCCAAGATGGGGATCGGGCTGCTGCTGGCGGCCTCCGCTGCATACGGCCAAGCGGCTTCCGGGCCCGACCCGGCGGCAGCCCTTGAGTTGGAATCGAAACGCTTCCTGGAAGTCTTCGGCCTGCTCGACCAGCGCTTGGCGCACAGCTTCGATCCGGCAGAGGCAATCTACGGTGGCGCCCTGCCGGCCATGCTGTGGACGCTCGATCCGCACTCGTCGTTCCTCAACCCGTCGCAGTTCGAGAGCCTGCGCGAAATGCAGCGCTCGACCGAGAAGGGCTTCGGAAGCGTGGTCAACTTGCTGCCTGGCCGGGTCATCGTGCTCCAGACGCTCCCGGACAGTCCGTCGGCACGGGCAGGAATCGCGCCCGGGGACGAGATCGTCGTCCTCAACGGGCAGCCGCTGGGGCAATTGCCGATCCAGCAGCTGGTTGCGGTCTTGGGCAGCGCCCGGCAAGGCAGGGCGCAGCTGCTGGTGCGCAGGCCCAACTTCCCAAACCTGCTGGACATGACGCTGGTCCCGGCCGAAATGGCCGACCCCAGCGTTTCGCGCAGCTTCCTGCTCCGGCCGGGCGTCGCCTACGCCAAGGTGCTCAACTTCGAGGCCGAAACAGCGCTCGAGCTCAATCAGGCCATCAGCGCTCTGGGCGGAGAGGATCTGCAGGGGCTCGTGCTGGACCTGCGCGGAAACCCGGGCGGCATCGTGGAAGTCGCGGTGCAGGTGGCCGCGTTCTTCCTCTCGCCCGGACAGCGCATCCTCTGGGTGAGCGGGCGGGACGGCCCCAAGGAAGAGTTGCTGGTTCCCGCGGGCTTGCGCCCGTATCGGTTCCCGGTGCGGATCCTGATCGACGGCCGCACGGCCAGCGCGGCCGAACTCGTGGCCGGTGCGCTGCAAGACCACGGGCGGGCGCGGGTCCTGGGCCAGCGGAGCTTCGGGAAGGGCTTGGTCCAGAGCGTCTTCGAACTCAGCGGAGGCACGGCCCTGGCACTGACGACCGCGTTTTACCAGACTCCCTCCGAGCGCACGATCCAACGCTGGCTGGGCCGCTGCGGCGAGTTCCAGCTGTCGCCCTGCGGGGCAGCCGCCGAGCCGGCCGAGGACCCCGGCGGCATCGTCCCCGACGCCGCGATTCCACCCCGGCCCCTGTCGCAGCTGGAGCAGGTCCTGCTGGGGAGCAACTCGTTTCTGGAATTCGCCCGCGACCACATCGCCGGCCGCAGCCAGATTGACGAATCGTTCGAGCCGGACAACGCCTTGCTGGACGAATTCCAGTTCTACCTCTCGCAGCGCCGCATCCGTCCCTCGCTGGCAGAGTGGTCAGCGACGCTGGACTTCATCCGCGCCGGCCTCAAGCAGGAGGCCCTGAATCTCACGCTGGGCGTCGCCGCCGGGGACGAGGTGGAGATCCGCAGGGACCGGGTCGTCAAATCGGCGGTGGAAGAGCTTCAGGCGCTGGCCCGCTGAAGTGCGCAGGGCCGGGTCTTGCCGATCGCTGCGCTACGCCCGAAGGCTCGCTAGCGCGCGTTCGATCCGTTGGGTGACCTCCTGGGAGTTCCCTTGCATCGGCGCCCGCGGGACTCCGCCGTCGCGGCCCTGGATGCGCATCGCCGTCTTGACGCTCGCCGGAAGGTTCGGTCCCCACATCGCGTCCCACAGCGGCAGCAGGCGTTTGTGCAGGTCCAGCGCCTTGGCATGGTCGCCCCGTTCGACGGCGTTCCACAGGTCCACGCACGCCTGCGGCACGGCAGTCAAGATCGCGGCGATCGCTCCGTGCGCGCCCAGCTGGAACGAGGGGTACAGCAGGGCATCGAGGGCGCTCAGGATCCTGACGTCCTTCGAGGCTTCCATCTGGTCGACGCGCACGAGCAGGTCCGCCAACGACTTCATGTCCTCCGCGCTCTGCTTGACGCCGATCACCCCGTCCGCTTCGCGTAGGATGCGAACCAGCGCATCGGGGGAAAGGTACGACCAGGGCACGACGTTGTAGATGATCACAGGCA
The DNA here is from genome assembly GCA_022823865.1 of Bryobacterales bacterium. Classification (GTDB taxonomy): domain Bacteria; phylum Acidobacteriota; class Terriglobia; order Bryobacterales; family UBA6623; genus VXMF01. The sequence goes on along the minus strand of JAJEHF010000011.1, from coordinate 70,416 downwards.
GCCCGGTCGCCTGCGCGATCGTGTCGAAATGCCGGACCGACGAGTCGTCATCCGGGCGGAACAAGTAATGCACCGGCGTCACCTGAAGCGCCGCAACGCCGAGATCCGCGACAGACTTGGCGCGCTCGACGGCCATGCGGGTGCTGTCGGTGATGATCCCGGTGATCACCGTCGCTCGGCCGGAAGCCTCCTCAACCGTCCCTCCGGTGATACGCCGCGTCTCATCGGTCGTGACTGCTTGTCCTTCGCCGGTGGAGCCGCACACCGCAACGCCGGGCACACCGATATCCCCAACCAGGAAGCGCACCTCGGCGCGATGAGCGGCCTCGTCGACATCGCCGCTCTCGTCGAACGGTGTCACCATCGGCGGAATGATTCCATGAATCTTGGACATTCGTGTCCTCCTAGTTTCTTGCGGGCACGCTTCGCCCGAGGTCGCGGTAGTTCTCCAGCAGTGCGGCCAGCGCCCGCACCCTTTCGGGACGTTGGGCGGCCAGATCGGTGGATTCCGCGGGGTCCTCCCGCAGGTTGTAGAGACGGTAGACGGGGTTCTCCTGATCGAAGTCGAGAATGTCGAAGACGAACGGCTGGAACTTGCCTGTTGTCGCATCCTTGACCGGCAGGTGCATGGCTTTCTCCTTGCCATTGTGGCCCTGGCGGAAGTCCCCGTCCGTGTCGCCCTCGATCAGCTTCCAGTCGCCTTGCCGGATTGCGAACATGCCGCTGACGGAGTGATGGACCGTCGCTTCGCGAACCGGCCGCGCGTAGTCCTCGCCTCGCAACACGGGCAGGAGATTGACGCTGTCTTCGGCCGCGTCGTTCCGTAAGTCGTAGCCGAAGTAGGCGGCTAGCGTTGCCATCAGGTCAGTCAGGCACACCGTCTCGTCGCTCGCGGAGCCGGCCTCGACTTCGCCCGGCCAGCGGACGAGCAGCGGGACTCGGTGGCCACCCTCCCAGATCTGGCGCTTGATGCCGCGCAGGTCGCCGTTGAGCTTGTGGCCGTTCATGCCCGAGGTCGGCCGGCCGCCGTTGTCGCTGCTCAGGATGACGAGCGTGTTGTCGGCGAGGTTGAGTTCATCCAAAGTTCGGAGGACTTCGCCGACGGCCCAATCGAACTCGGCCACGAAATCACCGTAGACGCCGGCTTGGCTCTTGCCTTGGAACCGCTCGTTAGGCGTCCGCGGCCAATGGACGTTGGTGGTCGGGTAGTAGAGGAAGAACGGCTCGTCGCGATGGTCGCGAACGAACTTGACCGCCTCGGCGCTGAGCTCGATCGCCGTATCTTCCAGCCGGCGCGCGAGCCGCCCCTGCACCTCGGGATCCCTGATATCTTCGCCGGGCTCCAGGCCCACGATCCGCCGGTCCCGCACAAAGTTCTGTAGCATCAGCGAACTGTTGTGGCTGTACGACACTCCGAAGAATCGGTCGAAGCCGACGTCGAGCGGACCGCGCTTCGAATCGTCGTTGTAGTCCGGCGGAACCTGGTCGCCCCAGCCGAGGTGCCACTTGCCGACCGCGCCGGTCACGTAACCGAGCTCTTTGAGCATCTGGGGCAACGTCAGGCGATCTTCGTCGATCAGCAGCGGCATGTGCTCGTCCAGCACCCAGTTCTTCATCCACGTTCGCCAGGCGTAGCGCCCGGTCAGCAAGGCGTAGCGCGAAGGAGAGCAAACGGCTGATGGAGAGTGCGCGTCGGTGAAGCGCATTCCTTCGCGGGCCAGGCGATCAGAATGAGGGGTCTCAATCTTGGTCGCGCCGTAGCTTGAAAGGTCCCCATAGCCGAGGTCGTCGGCAAAGATCACGACGATGTTCGGTTTCGCTTGAGGCGCGGGAGCACAGCCAAAGACGGCGAAGACCAGCGCAGCGGCCAATACGGTCGGCAGCGCGGCACATCCGCGGCTGGATCGATCGTTGACAAACATCTGGTCGTCGGCCATGATACCAGTTATCGATAACCGAGTTATCTCGTGGCGATGGCCCCGGCTCCCGCAGTATTGTTTCAGCCGATCGAGGTTTCCTCGGCACCCGGTCTTGTCTTCGAGGCCGTACAGTCGGCAATGTTCTCAGGCCTACTCAGGCCCGGAGCGCCGTTGCGCGAGATGCATCTGGCTCGCGAGCTGCGCGTCAGCCAAGCAACGGTCCGCGAGGGCCTGCTGCAACTCGAGCACGCCGGTCTTGTGACCCGGATCGCGAACAAGGGCACTTACGTCCTAGACCTGTCGGCGCAGGAGGTCCGCGAGCGCTGCAATGTCCGGATTCAACTCGAGCAGTACGCAGCGGTCGAAGCGGCCCGCAGGCTGCGCTCGAAAGACCTCGCCGCCCTTCACCAGCAAGTCCGCGAGATCTCCGAGCTAGCGTCGGAGAACGCCCATCGCCGGATGGAACAAGTGGACCTTGAGTTTCACCGCGCGATCTGGAAGAAGGCGGACAATGCGACGCTCTACCGCACCTTGGACCACGTCGCGGCACCCCTGTTTCACTACATCAGCATGCGGCACAGCCAGTCCGGCGAAGCATTGACTCAAGTGACAAGCCCGCACGAGCCGATTGTCGAAGCCCTTCGGCGCGGAAAGCAAGAAGCAATCAAAGAGGCGATTCGCGAGCACACCGAAAACGCGTATCGAGAGTACATTGAAGCGGCGTCCATCCCCGGAGAGGTCGCATGAACACGACACGGCGAGGTTGGCTGAACCGAATCGTCCGCGCGGGCGGCCTTGCGCTAGGCGGCTTGTCTCTGGCGCAGGAGTCGGAGCCGACCGCAGGGTGCTCTTACCGGCTCGACCCGGAGAATCCGCCAAACGACGGGATTCTCTTCGTCGATCACTCTAGGGCGGGTCGAAGCGGACACCTCGGGCACGCACTCGTCGAGTACGCGCCGGGCAAGATCCTCGCCTTCTATCCCAACTGCTCCGACGACAACAAGGGTCACTCTGCGGTGGGCTGGACGGAGTACAAGCGCTCCGAGGACGGCGGCAAGACATGGGGCGATCCGGACGTTCTCGCCTACACGAAAACCCTCCTCGCCAGCAAGCTCTCAGCGTTCGCCGAAAAAGCGGTGCTGACGGACCAGGGCGACATCGTTGCCTTCTTCTTGGCGTGTGACATTGCGACCGATACCATCTGGTCGCATTTCCAGAAGCCGACGTATGTCGTCAGCTCCGACCAAGGACGCACCTGGAGCGAGCCGGTCGAATTGGGGGACAAGCGAGGCCGAGTCTACGACGCGCGCTGCTTCGACGGCGAGATCTTCGCTCTGAACTTCGCGAACGACAACGACATCAACTTCCTCGGCAACAAGCAAGAGCACGTCTACGAGTTGTACGTGAGCGGGAACGGCGGCCGCACGTTTGCCAAGCGCAGCGTCCTTCCCTTCGACACCATGGGGCGATCATACGGAACCATCGGCATGCTGGATTCCGGCGAACTGGTCGCCTACATCTACAACCGGAACGCCGAGCGCGAGTCCGACTACGTGCTGAGCGGCGATGGCGGCCGCACGTGGTCCGAGCCCAGGACCGCTCACTTTTCGAAGAAGATCCGCAACCCGCAGCTCATCTCGATGGATGGCTGCTACTTCCTCCATGGGCGAAGCGGCAGTCTCGGCGAGGAGAAGGGGCACCTGGTCCTGTACTCGTCGCGGGACGGCCTGAGTTGGGACGAGGGAGTGTATCTGAGAAAACGCACGGCCGGGCTCGGAGCGTATTCGAACAGCATCGTCGTTGGATCGAAGGACCCGGATATTCCGAACCGCCTATTGATTCAGGCCTCGCACGCCTATGAGTTGAATAAGACCAACGTGCTCCATTGGTGGCTCACTTTGCCGTCGAGATGACCTCTCTCGATTGGTTTGTGATCGCGGCCTACACAGCGGGCATGCTCGTCGTCGGATCGTTCTACGCCAAGCGTACAAGCACGACGGACGACTACCTGTTGGGCGGCCGCAACATGTCGCCTTGGAGGGTGGGGCTCTCGCTCTTCGCTTCGCTGCTGAGCACGATCACCTACCTCGCCGTTCCGGGCGAGATGATCCGGTTCGGGCCGATGGTGCTGGCCCAGCTGGCCGCTCTGCCGTTGATTGCCGTCGTGGTCGGGTGGTTGCTGATTCCCGCCTTCATGCGTCTGCGCGTCACCAGCGCATACGAGATTCTCGAGGCGCGCTTGGGACTAAGCGTGCGTCTGGCCGGGTCGTGTTTCTTTCTGACCCTGCGGCTGTTTTGGATGTCGCTCGTGATGTTCGCCACTGCTGATGTGGTGCTGGTTCCGATCCTCGGGCTGGACGAGTCGGCCGTGCCGTGGATCTGCATCGTTCTGGGACTCGTCACAGTGCTATACACCTCGATGGGCGGGTTGCGAGCAGTTGTGCTGACCGACGTGATCCAGACAGCGATACTCGTCGGCGGCTCGGCGTTGATGGTGGTCCTCATCACGGCCGATTTGGGAGGAGTCGGCCAGTGGTGGCCGAGCGAATGGCCCGCGCACTGGCAGCGGCCAGTCTTCTGGCACGACCCTGCTGTGAGATTCACGTTCGTGGGCGCGGCTCTGTCGTACTTCACTTGGTTTGTTTGCACGGCGGGGTCGGACCAGATGGCGGTCCAGCGCTACCTGGCCACGCGGGATGCGCCCGCGGCCCGGCGGATGTTCATCACGGCGTTGTTGGGCAACCTTGTGCTCTGGCCTTTCTTGGCCGCCGTCGGCCTAACGCTTCTCGCCTATTTCCAGGCGCGGCCGGAAATGCTGTCCGCGGGCCGGTCCGCTCTCGATGACGCCGACAAGTTGCTGCCGATCTACATCGTCCAAGGCTTGCCGCAAGGTGTGAGCGGCATCGTCATCGCGGGGCTGCTCGCTGCCGCGATGTCGAGCCTTTCGTCGGGGCTGAATTCGGCTTGTTCGGTCGTTTCCACTGACTTCGTCGGCCGCTTCTCGCCGAAACCGGCAGGCTCGGAAGAGACCCGCCTCCGCCTGGCGAAGTCTATCTCGTTCCTGATCGGCGCCGCGGTCGTTGCGTTCGGGACTTCGATCGGACAGATCGAGGGGAATATTCTCGAACTCTGCTACAAGATCGCCAATCTTCTCGCAGCTCCGCTGTTCCTGCTGTTCTTCATGGCGATGTTCGTGCCCTGGGCCACTGCATTCGGGACGCACCTGGGGACGATAGCGAGCGTCGCGGTCGCCGTTGGCGTTGCCTACTACGGAATTCTCGGCCTGACATTCCAGTGGATGATGCCGGCATCATTTCTTGCCGGAGCGATCGTAGGCGGCCTAGCTAGCTTCGTGCCAATTGGGAGCGGGCGGGCCGAAGACTCCGGCTAGAGAGTGTCTGCATCGCCTTGCGAAGCCGAGCGCCTGGCAGGAGCCGACAGGGGCCCTTACGGCTCTCGCTCGCTCACAGGCTTCGACTGAAACGGGACGGGCTGGGAAACGCCTGCCAGATCAGTGCTGATTCGTATCGCGCGGGCTGTGCGACGATTTCGTGATCCTGTAGAGTTGCGAAAGCGGAATCCGGGCCACTTCCATGTCTTCCTTGTTAACTGAGTAGATCACCCAGAGGCTCTGCCCGACCACCACCGAGTGCGGGTACTGGTATCCGCCGCCCCCTTTCGCCTTGCCCTCATAGCGCGTTCGCGGAGCGACGAAGCGAATGACGGCCATGCGGTCAAACTCGAGCCCGTCGCGAGAAAGCGAGATCGCCAGCATGGACCGTCCTCCCTGCCTGGCCGACATCGGCAGAGGGTTGTTGATCACGTAGTACTGGCCATCCGGAAGTCGCCCGGCATTGGCGCGGGAGCCCGTGTCCGGAAAATTCGTCCGTGTCGGCACCGTCCACGTCTTGCCGTTGTCGAATGAGAGAGAAGAATAGTGGCGCCGGGGCCTGGAGTCCTCGATCTCGGCTCGGCTTCGGGCGTGAACCGTGCCTTGGTTGCGGTAAAGCCGCACCCACGTGCCGTCGCCGAGGCGCCAGGCTTGAGTGGGCTCGGTCATGCGGTGTTCATCATCGGAATCCGGGTGCTGTCTTGGCTTGAAGAGGAGCTGCCTCAGGTTGGCCGGCTCCTCGAAGTAGGCATTGATCTTCGCCACCAGCGCCGGGTCTCCCGCGGGAATGGCGGGATAGCCAGGCTCCGGCGCGGGGGCCGTTTCCGACAACCAGAAGACCTCGCCAAGCGCTCCGCCCGCCTGCACCTCGCGCGCGAGGAATCCGACGCGAATACGCGAAACTTCGTTGAAGCGGTATACCTTGTCCGCCAGGGCCTTGTCGACACAGGTGACCGCAAAGAGGCGGCCGTCAATGTCGGCAAAGCCCTGCGAGGTTTGAAAAGGGCTCGATTGGTTGGCCTCCGACCAAGGGACCTTGTCGGCAAGAGGCGGGAAAAGAGCTTTGGGAGCGGACCACGTCTCGCCGCCGTCGGTTGAATAGCGCAACATGCCATGCTGGCCCGACGAGTTCTCGTCCCGCGCGTGGCTGTCCCAAGCGGCGAACAACACCCCCCGGTGATAGGCGAGGTGACCATGGTGGCTGAACGTTCCTGTCTCCGGCGTCGCGTGGAACAGCTCGGTCGTCTTCACGCGGTCCAGGAATTGGTAGCGAAAGTCTGCCGCCTGTCCGGCAGTCCAGTCCACGACCGGCGTCTCGGCCGGCTTTTCCGCGGCGGCCAGGCTCCCCAATTGAACGACCGCAACGACCCAAGCGAATCGGGCGTGTGAGCTTGCCCCGAACACCGCCAACAAATTTAGCGCATCGGCGCATTGGAGTCCGCCGACGAACTGGTTCTGATAGACTTCGATCCAAGCACGAGAGCAGCCGTCGGCTCGGGTCCATGAGCCGGGCTGCTCCTAAGGCGGCACATGGGTTGGTCCAGACTTCTGCGCTTGGCGGCATCGCTTCTTTCCGCTTCTCTTCTGCCCTGTTTGGCGGCCGGCCGGCCGAACATCTTGCTGGTCGTCTCCGAAGACAACGGTCCCGAGATCGGGACCTACGGCGATCCCTACGCCCGCACGCCGAACCTCGACAAGTTGGCGGCCGAGGGCGTGCGCTTCGACCGCGCGTTCGTTCCGCAGGCCGGCTGCAGCCCCTCGCGCGCGAGCTTCCTGACCGGCCTTTACGTTCACCAGCACGGGCAGCTCGGTCTTGCTACGTGGGGGTTTCGGATGTACCGAGACGATACGCCGAACGTGGTGCGCAGCCTCAAGGAAGCCGGGTACAGGACTGGGATCATCGGCAAGATCCACGTCAACCCGGAGTCGGCCTTTCCCTTCGACTTCAAGGCAATCCCGACCGCCAACTTCCAGCGCAAGAACCTAGGCGACTACGCCATGCATGCCGCGTCGTTCTTCGATGCTTCCGATCAACCGTTCTTCTTGAGCGTGAACTACCCGGACGCGCACCGGCCCTGGCTGAGGCAGGCCGAGGGACTGCCTGCCGAGCCGCTCGATGGCGACGACGTCAAGCCGCTTGCCTACCTCCGCCTGCAGGGCGCGAAACTGCGCCGGCTCACAGCCGGCCACTACAACAGCATGGAACGGCTCGATTCCCTGATAGGCGACCTGCTCGCGGCACTTGATCGCTCGGGCAAAGCCAGCGACACGCTGGTCGTCTACATCGGCGATCACGGGGCGGACTTCATCCGAGGCAAGCGGACCTGCTACGAAGGAGGCCTGCGCATCCCGTTGATCGCGCGCTGGCCGGGCCGCGCCAAAGCCGGCCAAGCGCGGAACGAGTTGGTGTCGACGATTGACCTGATGCCCACGTTTCTCGCCGCGGCCGAGGCGGACGCGCCCGCCGGCCTGCCTGGGTCCTCTCTGCTCGAGTTGCTCGAAGGCAAGGAGCCCGAGTGGCGACGCTACCTGTTCGCGGAGTTCCACGCTCACGCCGCCAAGCCCAATTTCTATCCGCAGCGCTCCGTACGCAACGACCGCTTCAAGCTCATCGAAAACCTGATGCCCGGCGAGATCAACCCGGGCTACGAGTTCACCCTCCACCACATCGAGGGCAGTTTGCCCGAGGTCATCGAAGCGGCCCCGCCCGAGATCCGCAAGACCTATCAGGCCATGGCGCGTCCGCCGCGTTTCGAGCTCTACGACCTGCGGAAAGACCCCTTCGAGTTCAGCAATCTGGCAGACGACCCGGCGCACGCTGACTCTTTGCGCGAGCTGCAACGGGAACTTGACCAATGGGGCAAGCGGACGAAGGACCCGCTACTCGACCCAAGCAACCTTGAGCGCTTGAAGGCCGAAGCTCAGATCGATTCGAAACCCGGGGCCCGCAAGCGCGGCTGGGAATATCCGAACTACTTCTTCGAATGAGGGAAGGAACCCAGACGTCCGTGCCTCTCACCTGCCGCGCTCTCATCGCTCTCCTGCTCCCGTCGTTGACCGCGGTGGCCGCCGACAAACCGAACGTTCTGTTCATCGCGATCGACGATCTGCGGCCTTCTCTGGGTTGCTATGGCGACCCCATCGCTATCACGCCCAACATCGATCGCCTCTCCACGCGGGCTCGCCAATTCAACCGCGCCTACTGCGCGCAATCCGTCTGCGGCCCCTCGCGAACAGCGATCCTCACCGGACGCCTGCCGGACAATACAGGCGTCTGGCACAACCGCAACCGCTTTCGCGAGAGGCATCCGAATCTGGTCACACTGCCGCAATTGTTCAAGAACAACGGCTACCACGCCCAAGGCCTCGGCAAGATCTTCAGCGGCAATCGCAAAGAGCTGGATCCCCAGTCGTGGTCCGTGCCCGAGGTCCTGTACCTAGAGGGATGGAATAACTACGTTCTGCCGCAGAGCCGAAGCGACCGCGCAAAAGGCACGGCGTTCGAAAGGGCCGACGTTCCCGACGAAGGGTACACCGACGGCAAGTTGGCCAAGCTCGCCGTGGAGACCCTTGAGAAGATCTCGCGGTCCGAGCAACCGTTCTTTCTCGCTGTGGGCTTCTTCAAGCCCCACCTGCCGTTCAACGCACCGAAATCGTACTGGGATCTCTACGACCCGGCAGTCTTCGAACCGAACTTCTCAGACAAACGAACGCACGGGGCGCCCGACTTCGCCTATCCGGATCACCTCGAGATGGGCGGCTACACCGATGTTCCCGAAGACGAACGCGTCTCGGCCGAGCAAGCGCGCGAGCTGCGTCATGGCTACTATGCCTGCGTCAGCTACGCCGACGCACAGGTCGGCAAGCTGTTGCGAGCGCTTGAGCGGCTGGGGTTGGAGGACGACACCATCGTCGTGTTGTGGGGCGACCACGGCTACTCGCTCGGCGAAGCCGGCCACTGGTGCAAAGACACGAACTTCGAACTCGACACCCACGTCCCTCTCATGGTCCGGACGCCGGGCATGGCGAAGCCAGGCGTCGCCACGGAGGCGCTGACCGAATACGTCGACATCTATCCGACGCTGGCCGAGCTGGCCGGGCTGACGCCGCCGGACGGCCTCGACGGACACAGTTTCGCTTCGGCGTTGCGCGACCCGAGCGCCGCGGGGCGCGAGTTGGTCTTGAGCCAGTTCTCACGCCCGTTCAAGCCGAGCGCGCCGGAGATCATGGGCTACTCCATCCGCACGGCGACGCAGCGCTACACCCGTTGGATCGACTGGACGAGCCGCGCGGTGCTGGCCGAGGAACTCTACGACTACGCGAACCGGGCGAGCGCCTTGACCAAGGGGAGCTTTCTCGTCGAGCAACGCAACTTGATCGACTCCGACGACTACATGGCAGCACGGGACCAGCTGCGCTCCAAGATGGACCAGACGCTCCAGAACCGAATTCGCTCCGGGCGAGGCGCCGCGCGATAAGACTCTTCCTCCTGGCCGCAACGGCGTCGCCGCTCCTCGCAGAGACCAACTTCTTCGAAGAGCTGACGGACGGCTACACGCTCTATCGCATCCCCGGAATCGCCAGCACCGCGAAGCGGTGTGGTGATCGGATCGATCGGGGACACGATCGCCGCTTCCGGCGGATGCCGGATCGAGCGCACGCGCGAGAATCCTGGTCGAAGGTCCGTCAAGCGCCTGCGACGGCCGCCAGACACGGCGGCCACGCAGGCAGGGCTCTGTCTAGCTCTGTCCTCTCGGGATGTAGGTGCGTTGCAAGGTTTCGCCTCTCCGGCTGGCGGGGCGCTCTTCGATAAGGTCTTGCGCCAAGGCCGTGTGGAATGAGACTACCACCCAGTTCTCGCCACCCATGACGCCTTGGTGCCAAACGCCGCAGGGGATCGAAAGCCAGCGGTCTTCCAAGGCAGCAGTTGGTTGGCTAACGAGACGGTTCGAGGTCCAGGCATCTCCCGGCTGCTGGCCGACTTGCGTCTGTAAGTCGGCGGAGCCCCTCAACGACATGACTCGCTGGATGCTGTTGGGATGGCGTTCAGCTCCCGAGTTGGCATTCGCTCTCAACACGAACACCCAGCTGGACCGAATCCCATCCGGGATCGGCCCACCGTACAGCGAAAGGTCTACCGGTTCCCAGACCAGAAGCGACGACTGATCCGCTTCGAGCCGCTCTTCAAGCCGTGACCCGACGCGGTCCAGTTCCTGGCGGACCTCACTCTGACCAACCAAACTATCCAAGACCCCGAGAATCGCTCTCTCGTCTTCTGCAATCGGCGCGGCGGACATTTCGGCAGTATAGCCCCCAGGAATTTCGTGCCGGGATCGTCCTGTCTCAAGTGTCCTGTCTGAAGGCAATACGGCTCTTGCCAAGTGCTCTACATGCCGGGCAGCGCGCTGCCTGCTGGGGTGGCCCGCTAGCATGCCACGGCGTGGTCGGTGGCCCCGCTCGGAGGCGCGGGCTGACCAATGGCCCGCGAACGGCCGCATTGACAACTCCATCTGCACAGTTGCAACGCGCTGGCGTCTCAACGAACATAGAAGGCAGCGTCATGCGCAAGACTTTTCTGCTCACTTTACTGGCCTCAGTGCTCATGACGGCCGCTGTAAGTTGCAATCGGTCCGACATGGTCCGCATCGGAGTGGTGCCGAAGGCCGTCGCCCACGAGTTCTGGATCGCGGTACGTGCCGGCACCGACGAGGCCGCCAAGGAGGCCGGCGTCGCGGTCGAGTGGCAGGGCCCGTCCGCCGAAACGGAGTTCTCCCGCCAAATCGAAATCGTGGAAGCGATGATCAACTCCCGCGTGGATGGCCTGGTGCTCGCTCCGACAGAAGCCACCGCCCTCGTATCGGTGGTCGAGCGCGCCACGAGAGAGGGCATCCCGGTAACGATCTTCGATTCGGGAATCAACACCGACGAGTACGTCTCGTTCGTGTCGAGCAACAACTACGAGGCGGGCGTCCAGGCAGCCGACAAGCTGGCCGAGATCCTTGGCCGGTCCGGCAAGATCGCCGTCGTCAAGAACGTGCCGGGATCCTCATCGACGATGGAGCGGGAGCGTGGCTTCGAGGAAGCGCTCGCCAAGAAGTATCCGCGCGTCGAGATCGTCGACTTCAAGTACTGCCAGTCGGACAGGGCGCTGGCGCTGGCCGCGGCCGAGAACATGCTCACGGCACATCCCGATCTCGATGGCATGTTCACCTCCGCCGAGCCGGCCACCGTGGGCGCATCCACTGCGCTGCGCAACCGAGAACTGGTCGATCAGGTGAAACTGGTCGGCTTCGATTGGACCGACACCCTGGAAGGCGACTTCCGCGAGGGCGTCATCAGCGCCTTGGTCGTCCAAGATCCGTTCGAGATCGGGCGGCGCGCTGTCCAGACCGTCCTGACGGCCTTGCGCGGTGAGACGCCGCCGAAGCGGATCGACACCAAGACGCACGTCGTCACCCTGGACAACATCAACTCGCCAGAGATCGAGGCAGTGCTACGGATCAACCTCGACGACTATCTGCCATAGGCAGGGGCGCGATCGGCTAGCGCGCGAAAGCCTCGCGCAGGCGGTCCAGCGCCCAACTCAGTTCTTCGCGCTCGATCACCAGCGGCGGAGCAATCCGGATCACCCGGTCGTGGGTCTCCTTGCACAGCATGCCTAGCACTTGCAGGCGCTCGCAGAAGGGACGCGCGGGCACGCGCAGCTCGATTCCGGCGATCAAGCCCATGCCTCGGATCTCCACGATGTCGGGGTGGGACAGCGTGCGCAACTGGTCCAAGAACCAGCGGCCCAGCACAGCCGCGCGCTCTGCGAGGTTCTCGTCGGCCAGCACGCGCAAGGCCTCCCGCGCTACAGCGCACCCCAAGGGGTTGCCGCCGAACGTCGAGCCATGCGTGCCGGGAGAGAAGACTCCCAGCACATCGCGACTCGAGACCACGGCAGATACCGGGTAGAAGCCACCGGACAGCGCCTTGCCGAGCACGTACATATCTGGTTGCACGCCTTCGCGCTGGCAGGCAAACAGGGCTCCGGTGCGGCCCAAGCCCGTCTGAATCTCGTCGGCGACCAGTAGCACGCCGCTCTCGCGGCAGATCCGCGCCGCCTCGGCCAAGTAGCCCGCCGGCGGGATCAGCACGCCCGCCTCGCACTGCACGGGCTCGACCAAGAAGGCGCACGTGTCTGGGGTGATGGCCTCTGCCAGAGCGTCGGCGTCACCGAAGGGAATCGAGCGGAATCCAGGCGTGAACGGGCCGAATCCCAGTCGGCTGTCCGGATCGGAGGAGAAGCCCACGATCGTCGTGGTGCGGCCGTGGAAGTTGTTCTCGCAGACCAGGATCTCCGCCCGGCCGGACTCCACTCCCTTGCGATCGTAGGCCCACTTGCGGGCGGCCTTGATCGCGGTCTCGACAGCCTCCGCGCCGGTGTTCATCGGCAACACCATCTGCATCCCGCACAATTCCGCCAGCTCCCTGCAGAACAGAGGCAGCTGGTCGTTGCGATATGCCCTGGACGTCAGGGTGACCCGTTCGGCTTGGTCCCTCAGCGCCTGCAGAATGCGAGGGTGGCAGTGACCTTGGTTAACGGCCGAGTAGGCGCTCAAGCAGTCCAGGTAGCGCACACCGTCTGCGTCGAAAACCCACGGCCCTTCGGCACGGGCCACCACAACGGGCAGCGGATGATAGTTGTGCGCGCCCCATTCGTCTTCCAGCGCGAGCAAGTCCTGGCTGAGACTGGCTGTGGCGACGCGGGTCAAGGAGCCGAACCCCGGAGACTTCAGCGTACCACTCCGCCCGGCTCATTCCGCCTCGGGCACGTAGATGACCTCGCCGCTCTCAAGGCGATACGCCACCCCGAGCCGCTGGCCGCGGCCGGCCCCCCGCTCTTCGCTGGCGCGGAGGCGTTCGATGCGCTCGCCGCGCTTGACGATCATCTCCATGTCGGGACGACCCGGGTTGGTGACGATCGTGATGTCCCTGGTGCTCATGCGGGCGGCCACTTCCGCGAGACTGGCGCTGCCAGCGAGCGCCAAGATCAACGCCACTACGAGAACCATGCTGGCGTCGAACAGGTTTACGACCCCGCCTAGCGGGTCCCCGTCTTCGCCCGAGTCCAGAGCGGCGGATGCCCGGCGCATCCAGCTGCGGCGGAGCGGCCTCCGGCCCGAGTCCCTATGCATCTGACGCTTCCTCCCGGCTCGTCTCTCCGAACCAAAACTCCATCAGGTAGTGCATCTCGGTCAGATCTTGGCGCCCCCAGTGACGCACCTGCACACCGAGCGCGAACGCTGCCCCGCCCACGATCAGGCCGACCACCGTGGTCGTGAATCCGATCAGAAGATTGGACGCCATCGACTGCATGTCGCCAGCGGCGAGGCCGGCAAGGGCCGGCTGCAGGGGAATCAGCGTGCCGATCAGGCCCAGCATCGGGCCCGTGCGCGAGAGCACCGAGAGCCGGTCGGCCCTCTGTCGCAGGTCATTCTCCAAATCGCCGACGATCTTGTCGAGGCGCTCCGGATGCAGCCTGGCGCCGTTGGCGAAGCGACCCAGCGCGAGCTTCCAGTCCAAGCCCAGGAAGCGCTCCAAGGTCGGCTCGCTCTCGTACAGGCGCCTCAGGGCTTCGCGGTTCGCGCGACGCTCGAAGCTCTCCGCCAGCACGCCCCCGGCGAGGTACGTGGCGTAGACGAACAGACCTACGATCGCGACCAACGCGGGCAGCAGGAACGCGCTCGAAATCCAATAGAGCAGGCTCTGCAATTGCTCCACGACAACCTCACTGCGCGTCCGCGATGCCGGAGGCCGCCAGCCTCATCCGCGGCGTTCCGCGTCGAGCACCTTGTTCAAGCGACGCGCGAAGCGCGGGCCGCCGTCGTAGGTCGCGCCCAGAAACGCCCGCACCAGATCCGTGGCCAAGGAGATGCCGACGATCCGCCCGCCCAGGCAGAGCACGTTGAGATCGTCGTGCTCGACGCCCTGCCCTGCGGAATAGGTGTCGTGGCAGACGCTGGCGCGCACGCCCTTGAGCTTGTTGGCCGCCACGGAGGAGCCGACGCCACTTCCGCAAACGACGATGCCCCGGTCCGCCTCTCCGTTGCGGACGCTCTCGCCGACCGCGATCGCGAAGTCCGGATAGTCGTCATCCGCGTCCAGCGTATGTGCTCCGACATCCAACGCCTCGTGCCCGTCCGCGGCCAGCAGCCTGGCAATCTCCTGCTTGAGCTGGAAGCCGGCGTGGTCGGCCCCAATGGCAACACGCATCAAACTGGCATTGTAGCGTAGGCACCTACGGTGCCTCGCGCGAGCCTCGGGCCCGGAAACCGGAGGGTGGCGAGGCTGGCGAGTTGCAGAACGCGTCCGGGCACCTGAGCCGCGGTCGCACCGGCAACTATGCGGAGCGCCCCTGCGGCCGGCCGCAGGCTGGAGCGCCCGAAACAGTCGGACCGGGCCTTGGGGCCAGCGCGCATAATAGAATGGATTTGAGGGCGGCCCGCCGACCCGCGCCAAGCTGTCTCGGCCGGCACCCTGCGAGCGGAGCCGGATCGCGGCACCCGCACCCCAAAGGGCCGGGACAGATGAAGATCGGATTCATTAGCCTGGGTTGCCCGAAGAACCTAGTCGACAGCGAGGTCATGATGGGGTTGCTCGAGGCCCGCGGGCACGAGCTGACGCAGGATCCCGGCCAAGCCGAGGCACTGGTCGTCAACACCTGCAGCTTCATCGAGCCTGCCAAGCAGGAGTCGATCGATTCCATCCTCG
Source organism: Bryobacterales bacterium (assembly GCA_022823865.1). Taxonomy (GTDB): domain Bacteria; phylum Acidobacteriota; class Terriglobia; order Bryobacterales; family UBA6623; genus VXMF01. The sequence goes on along the minus strand of JAJEHF010000011.1, from coordinate 55,353 downwards.
AGACTGCCGAGTACAAGCGTGTCGGCCGGGCTCGCCGCTTGGTAGTGGCGGGATGCCTGGTCGAGCGCTACCGCGACGAATTGCAGCGGCAGATCCCGGAAGTCGACGCCGTCCTGGGCACCAACGAACTCGAGTCGATCGTGCATCACTGCGAGGGCGGGGCGGCCGCGCCGCCCGCGCCGCCCGCAGGGGGCTATCTCTACCACGATCTCACCCCGCGCCGACTCGCCACGCCGAGGCATTTCAGCTACATAAAGATCAACGAGGGCTGCGACCACCCCTGCTCGTTCTGCATCATTCCCCAGTTCCGGGGGAGCTTTCGCAGCCGGCGGTTCGAGTCTGTCGTGCTGGAGGCCGAGCGGCTCTTCGGACAGGGCGTGCGCGAGATCAACCTGATCGGTCAGGACACAACGGCGTTCGGAGACGATCTCGGGATCAAGGACGGCCTCCCAGCCCTGCTGGACCGGCTGGCCCGCATCGATGGCGCAGGCTGGATTCGCGTGCTCTACGCCTACCCGAACCGCGTGAGCAACAGGCTGCTGGACACCATAGCGTGCCACGATTCGCTGTGCCCCTACCTGGACATCCCTCTCCAGCACGCGAGCGCGAGCGTGCTGCGCCGCATGAAGCGGGGCTCGAGCGGAGACATCTTCCTCAGGCTGATCGAGCGAGTTCGGCGCACGATCCCGGGCGTGTCTATCCGCACCAGCTTCATCGTCGGCTTCCCGGGCGAGACCGAGCGTGACTTCGAGACACTCTGCCAGTTCCTGCAAGCGGCGCAATTCGACCATGTGGGCTGCTTCCGCTACTCCGACGACGAGCACAGCGCCAGTTTCGCGCTGACTGGCAAGGTCGACAGGCGCACCATCTACAATCGCCAGCGCCGCCTGATGGCCTTGCAGCGCAGGATCTCCCGCCGATCCAAGCGCGCCTTGGTGGGCGGGCGGTTTCCTGTGCTGGTCGGCGGCCTCTCCGGCGAGACCGACCTGCTCTGGGAGGGCCGGCTGCAGACGCAAGCCGAAGAGATCGACGGCAAGACCTACCTCACGAGATTTCCCGAAGCATCGAAGCCGCGTCCCGGTGACCTGGGGATCGCCAGGATCACGCGCTCGGCCGACTACGACCTCTTCGCGGAGGTCGAGCAGATCACGCGTCCGGCCGCAGGCCCGCCGCCGAATCCGCTGCCGGTCCTGCAATAGGACGCTGCGATAGCAAGACCCGATGGCTCCGTCCGCCCACGCCTGCCCGATTTGCCGCAAGCCGACCACTCCCGCCTCGCGCCAGTTTCCGTTCTGCAGCAAGCGCTGCCGCACCCAAGACCTGGCAAACTGGGCGACCGGCGAGTACGCCATTCCGGTGCGGGCAACAGAAGCCGACGAACAGTGGGAGACCCCGGCCGATGCCGGCAGCAGCGAGCGTGGCAGGGATGACTGAGCGCCTGGCGATGACACTCGCCACTTGGTTTTACAGCGGCTACGTGCCCGCCGTTCCCGGCACGGCTGGCTCGGTCCTAGCGTGGGCCATGGCCTGGCTTGTGGTGCATCGGCTGGGCGTGCCCGCCTGGGCTCTGGGGATCGCCGCCCTGGCGCTGACGCCTGTTGCGGTCAAGGCATCCGAGTTCGCCGCCACGCGGCTGGGATCGCACGACCCCTCGGTCGTGGTCATAGACGAAGTTGTCGGGCAGTGGATCGCACTGTCGGCGGCGGCGAGCAACTCATGGCCGCAGTGGATCGCGGCGCTGGTGCTGTTCCGCGTGCTCGACATCGCCAAGCCACTGGGCATCCGGCGGCTGGAGGGGCTCGCCGGCGGCAAGGGGGTGGTCGCCGACGATATCGGCGCGGGAGCCTGCGCTATGATTGGAGTCGCGGCTGTCCGCTGGCTCGGCTTTTGATCCCGCGCAACTACCTCCCTTGAATGGCAAACTCGCTGCCCCGCATCGAAAGCGTGACGCCACCGGCCGCGATTCCCGGCGGGACGTTAGAGATTCGCGGATCTTCGCTCGCTGGGACAGACTATAGCCAGCCCTCCGTCGAGGTCGGCAGCCTGTCCGCCAAGCTGGTCGTCAGCGCGAGCCGCCGACTTGTGGTCAACGTGCCGGAGGAGGCGGAGTCAGACGCCATCAAAGTCTTCACCGCGGCGGGCAGCAGCGCCCCCGGGCAATTCTCGCTCGGGAGACAGCTGGCGAACGAGGTGCATCCCGTCGCGAATCCGGTCGTCGACCCGTCCGGCAACATCATCACCACCTTTAGCGGGCAACGCGGCAAGAAGGTACCGGTGTCGATCTTCAAGATCTTGCCCGGGGGCGAGGTGACCGCTTTCCTGTCGGGCATCATCAACCCTACCGGCCTGGCACTGAAGGCCGATGGCACCCTCCTGGTCACCAGCAGGCACGACGGGACAGTGTACGCCGTCTCTCCCAACGCGGAGGTGGAGGTATTCGCCGAGGGAATGGGCGTCGCGACCGGCTTGGCCGTCGATGGCTCCGACAACGTCTACGTGGGCGACCGCACCGGGACGGTCTTCAAGATCAATCCGAAGCGCGAGATCTTCGTCTACGCGACCCTGGAGCCCTCCGTGGCGGCGTTTCACCTGGCGTTCAGCGAGCGTGAACAGCTGCTGTACGTCTCAGCTCCGTCGACTTCGAGCTCGGAAGTGGTCAAGCGCATCAACGGAGATGGCGCGGTCACGACTTGGTGGCACGGATTCGGGCGGCCCCAGGGCATCGCATTCGATTCTCGAGGGCGCCTGCACGTGTGCGCGTCCTTTGAGGGCAACCGCGGGATCTTCCGCGTGACCGACGCCGAAGCGGACCAAGCCGACGCCGGCGTGGAACACGTGGTGTCCGGGCACGGAATCGTGGGCTTGGCGTTCGCGCCCGACAACAGCATGGTGATCGCGACCGGAAGCAGCATCTACCGCATTCCTGAACTGCCTTGAGATAAGCGGCTGCGGCGGCCCCTTGCCGGCAAGCCGCGCTTGTGCAAACCCATGCAAGCCGAAGTGATCGCGGTCGGATCGGAGCTGCTCACGCCGAGTAAGCTCGACACCAATTCGCTGTATCTTGCGCGCAAGCTCAGCGAGCTTGGAATCGCCCTGGCCCGCAAGGCCGTGGTCGGCGACGATCGCGCCTCGCTGGCCGAAGAAATCCGCCGAGCCCGACGCGCGTCCGACCTGGTGATTCTGAGCGGCGGCCTGGGGCCGACCCTTGATGACCTGACGCGCGAGGCATCGTCCGACGCCACCGGGCGCGCGCTCGTGCTGGACGAGTCCGTGATCGACGAGATCCGGGAGCGTTTCCGCCGCTTCAAGCGTCCCATGGCAGAAGTGAACAAGCGCCAAGCCTACGTGCTGGACGGCGCGCTGAAGCTCGACAACCCGCGCGGCACGGCCCCCGGGCAGTGGCTCGAGGACGACCATGGCGTCCTGATCCTGCTTCCCGGCCCTCCCCGGGAGCTCGAGCCGATGTTTGCCGAGGCCTGCCTGCCGCTGCTGGCATCCCACGCCCCTTCGCAGCGCTTCTTTACGCTGGTGCTGCGGGTGGCCGGAATCGGCGAGTCCGATCTCGAGCAGCGCATCGCGCCGATCTATGCGCCATGCACGGAGATCGCCACGACCATCCTGTCGGCTCCGGGCGATGTCCAAGTACACTTGCGCGGTCAGGGGACCAGCGAAGCCGAGGCCCAAGCTGCAGTGCAGGGCCTGGGAGAAGCGATCCGCAGCGAACTCGGCGACGCGATCTACTCCGAGGACGGGCGGTCGCTGGCGGAGACGGCGGCGGCGTTGCTGGCACGAGGCGGTGCCAAGCTCGCGGTCGCGGAGAGCTGCACCGGGGGGCTGCTCGCGGGCGCCTTGACCACCACGGCGGGCAGTTCCGAGTTTTTCGCCGGAAGCGTCGTCAGCTACTGCGACTCCGCCAAGAGCGGATGGCTCGGAATCGACGAGTCCGTCCTGCGAGCCCACGGCGCGGTCAGCCAACCGGTGGCAGTGGCAATGGCGGCGGCAGCGCGGGAGCGCGCCTCGGACACGCTGGGAGAACCCGCGATAGGCTTGTCGGTCACCGGCTACGCCGGTCCGGGCGGCGGGACCGAGGCGGACCCCGTCGGCACGGTCTATTTCGCGGTCGCGGACGCCAACGGAGCCCGCTCCGCCAGGCGTCTGTTCGGCCGCGGGCGCGCCCGTGTTCGAACGCTCGCCGTCCAGACCGCCCTAGACATCCTGCGCAGGCGGATCTCAGGCTTGGAGGTCGCCTGAGCGGCGGCCCGCGCGGCTGGCAAGGACGCGACCAAGCAGCTCCCGCAAGGCCTCGGCGCGGCCCGCGTCACAGCACCGCTTGGGAATCACGTACTGCTCGCCCGGCGAAGGCGAGAGCAGGAAACTCCGCCGTGTCTCGCTCGCTGCCCACAGGTCGTCCCATGCGATCCAGTCGCTCCGCCGCGCGGCCCGGATCTCGACCCCGCTGTCACAGACGTGGTAGTGCATCCGTAGCGGCCTGCCGCCGCCGCGCTTGAAGTCCAGCCGCGCCGTCGCGGCTGCGAACGCGACGCCCGCAACCCCGGGCACTGCCCCGACAACGGCCAGCCAGGCAAGCGCGCCTCCGGACAGGCATCCCGCCGCGATCAACGCGACAAGGCCCGCCAGATAGACGGTCAGGGCTGTCGGCGCCCTGCGCCAGCATTGCGACAGGGCAGCTGCCAGAGCGTCGCCATAGCGGACCTCGGCGGCAATCTCAAAGCTGAGCGGCTCGTGTTCTGGCGCGGAGGTCGCTAGGACGGCCATGGCCGCTCACTCCTCCACGCCGCCGGAGAGCGGCCCGGCCGGGACTTCGCCGGTGTATTCCACCACCGTGTCGACGATGCCGATCTCGACCCGACGGTTCTTCTGTCGCGCCTGCCTGGACGTTCCGCGCACACGCGGGCTCGCCTTGCCGAAGCCCTTCGAATCGAGAATCTCTGGCGGCACGCCCGCCTCCACCAAATAGGCCCGCACCGAGTCGGCGCGACGCTCCGACAGGGCCTGGTTGTAGGCGGCATCCCCTTGGTCGTCGGTGTGGCCGTAGATGTAGATCTTGTAGCCGTACGAGGCCAGCAGCACGCCGGCGATGCGGCTGAGAATCTCGCGGTTTCTGGGCCGCAGCTCGACGCTGTCGAAATCGAACAGGAACGAGTCCTCGCTCAGTTGCACGACCATGCCCATCGGCGTGCGATCGGTCTCGGCGATGCGGCTCAACGCCTCGCTCATGCGGTCAAGCTCGTCCATGCGCTGCCGCCTGAGACGCTCGGCGATCCGGGCATTGCGTTCGGAATCCTGCTGTGCCTCGTCGGCCTCGGCGCGCACCCGCCTGGTTTCCGACAGCGCGCTCTCGAGATCTTGCAGCGCGCGGTCGAGCGCGCGGCCCGCCAGCTGCTCCCGCCCCACGGCATTGCGGACATCGGACAGCAGTTCGAGCTCGACTTGCTTCGATTGCATCAAGGAGTCGTCGAGCGTTCCCACGTGTTGCCACAGGCGCCAAGTCGCCGCCGACACCGCTAGGAGCGCCGGCAGGCACACCCAGAGCGCGAGTCGCTCGATCCCCCTACGGCCTAGCATGTTCCCTCATTCTCGCAGCCGGTCGGAGAGCATGCAGGCTGGCGATCCGCTCGCCAGGCCAGAGCCGGGGGGCGCGGCGCGAATCCCGGACCTCGCCGTGGCGGGCCGCTAGAAATGGAAGCGGCGCGGATCCTGGTCGGGCACTTCCTTGCGGAACGTGTTTAGCAGGATCCGGTGAAAGGCGCAGAGCTTGCCATCGGGAGCCGGGTGCCCGCACTTGATGCACACGGCCGTTTCGCCGCGGTTGCCGCCGTTCTTGGACAGCCTATTCCCGTTCACGTTGCGGCGGCCGCTGTCGGAGCGCCCGCGCGCCCCGTTCTGGCCGCGGCCGTTGGAACCCGCCCTGGAACGGTGCCCCTTGCCGAACCTCGCCGGCCGACGAGTAGTTTGGTCTCGCATGATTCTCGGGTGTGACGCACGCCGCCAAGGCGGTGCGTCGTGCCTTCTCCCAGCTTGCCGCGTGGTGTGCGCGCTTCGTTACTCAGCGGGTGCCGCGCCGCTGACCGGATGTGCCGCATCGTAAGCGGTGATGATCGCGGCCGTGATGTTGACCTCGTTGACGGCGTACAGAATCGGACCCTGCGGATTCGAGATGTCCATCACGATCTGGTAGCCGTTCTCCTTCGAGTACTTGTCGATGACCGCCATCATCTTCTGGCCGACGGAGTTGAACAGCTGGTTCTGCTCTTGGCCGAACTCGCCGCGGGCATCCTCGGCCTCGCGCTGGAGATCGGTCTCGGCCTTCTGGATCTCCCTTGCCAGCGTGCGGCGGGCCTCGTCGCTCATGGTGTTGGCGCCCTTCTGCAACTGGTCGCGCTTCCTGGCCAGATCGGCGTTCTTCGACTCAAGGCTCAGGCGCGTGGGCTCGTACTTGGCCTCGAGCTGCTTGATGAGCTGCTGGCCCTCCGCGGTCCTCTGGATGGCCTCCTGCACGTTCAACAGCGCCATCGACGTCTGCGCAGCGGCCGTGCCGGCGAGCACGGCCAGAGCGCCGATCAGGCACACGGCGGCCCGCAGGCCGCTCGGGGACTTCCGCCACGTCTTTAGCATCTTTCCTGTGTCTCCTATGACAGCTCCGGTTCCGCCGGGTTCATCTCCAGCGTAGCACGAATCGGCATTTCGGCAGCCCAGGACTTGAGCCGACGCGAGCGCGCCGGCCGCCCCGGTCAGAAGGTTCGGCTGATGGTGAACCGGAACATCGAGCGCCGCTCGAAGAAGGGCAGCCACGTCCCGACCGGCCGCACCGCCTCGATGAACGACTGGTAGTTCGGGAACAGCGAGCGGTCCGCGACGATCGGCGGCTTGAGGTACTCCTGCACCCGCATCGGATTGTAGGCCCAATAGAAGCGGAACGGGGCGTTCACGACGGGCATCATGACCTGCAACTCGATGCCGGTCGAGCTGCGCATCTTCTGGGTCGGGCCGATGATCCCGATCTGCTCTTGGAAGCCAGCTTGGGGGAACTGCTTGTTCAGTTCCAAGGCGCGCCCGGAGTTGAGCCGCACTTGGTCCTTGCGCAGGATCTTGTTGAAGCCGATGTCCCAGAACGGGGCCAGCACTACTGGGCCGAACAACTTGATGCGGTACTCGAGGTTGTAGACGAAGCGCGTGTCGCCGCCGGGGAAGTTCAGGCGGTAGACCGGCACCTCGGTGCTCAGCGGGACGCGTTCCTCCACGCCGTTGACGATCTGCACCTGCGTGCGCGCCACGCCATTGTCGTTGTACACCGGCACGGCGGTGAAGTCCGGGATCCAGACCATCGGGCTGATCGACCAGATCTGGAAGCCCCGCACGTCGTTCTCGCCCCCCATAAACGAGCGGTTGAACGGCGGCGGGACGCGCCCTCCGTAGCCGCTGAGGAAAGAGATCAGCCCGCGCATCGCGATGGTGCGGCGGCCGCCGTGAGGCCGGAAGTACTTCGCTTCCACCGTCGGCTGGATGAAGCGGGCGTTGCCGCCGAAGCCCGCGATCGCGACGCTGGCGTACAGGCTCTTGCCCTTGGACGGCGTGATGGGATGGTCGACGGTGTTGTAGAAATAGCCCGGCGTGATCTGGCTGGTGGTGATGCCCTCGAGCGAGTTCGGGCCGGACACGCCCTCGAAATTGAGGTAGGTGAACAGGTTCGAGGCCGACTGCGAAAAGGTCACCACGTTCGAGCGTCGGAAACTGTACGTCAGGCTGAGCCGGGCGAAGCTGCGGCGCAGCGGGTAGCTGAGGAAGGTAGTGAAGCCTGCCGAATTCTGCCGGTAGTCGAGGATGTTCTCCTTGCCGAGCTGGTCAAAGAGCGGGATCAGGTTGGCGCCGGCGAAGATGGAGGCCTCGCGGGCCTGGTTGAAGCTGAAGCGGCTCGAAAAGACGGTGAATCCCGCTTGGATCGGCTTGTCGAAGAGGTAGGGCTCGGTGTAGCCGAACTGCAAGACCCGCTCGCGGCTGCCCAGCTGCGCGTCGAAGGAGAGCGTCTCGCCCAAGCCGAGGAAGTTGTTGGTCGAGTAGCCGAAACCGATGAAGCTGCCCGCGAAGCCCGACACGCCGCCGTTGAGGTTGATCATGTTGCGGCCCCGCTCCTTGACCTTGAGCGTCAAATCGACCGATCCGTCGCGGGTGTTGCGCGTGACGACCGTGTCGGTCTCGGGCCCCTCGGTCTTGATCGGGTCGAAGTAGCCGAGCTGGTTCAGCCGCAGCATGCTCACGTCCCACAGGCGCGTGTTGAACATGTCGCCCTCGTCGATGAGCAGCTCGCGCCGGATGACCTTGTCGCGGGTGGTGTTGTTGCCCTCGAACTCGATGCGGCGCACGAAGAACTGCTTGCCTTCGTCCACGGCCAGGTTGAGATCGATCAGCGGCGGGTCCTCGTCCTCGCGGAACTCGAAGCTCGGCTCGGCCACGAAGTCGATGTAGCCGAACTCCCCGTAGAGCTTCTTGAGGTTCTCCATGCCCTTGCGCAGCTTCTCGATGTCGAAGATGGCTCCCTCCTGCATCGCGAAGACCGGCCCCAGCACCTGGTCCGGCACGCGGAAGAGCTCCACGTCGGTGAAGCTGAGCTTGCCGCGCGCGTAGCGCGGGCCCTCTTCCACCAGCAGGTCGATGTCGGCGACCTTCTTGGGCTTGCTGAAGATCATGGACCACGGCAACAGGAACGTCCCGCGCGCCGGCGCGTCCTGGATGTCGAGGTCGTGCCTGAGGACGTTCGCCTTGAAGTAGCCGCGCTTCTGGTAAGCGTTGCGCAGGCGCTCCTTGTCCTCCTCCAGCTTGCGGATGTCGAACGTGCGCTTGAACAGGTTCTCCAGCACGAAGCTGCGCGGGATGCCCAGCGGCTTGGTGTTCTTCATGGCGCGCCGGGCGTTCTTGGCGCTCATCACGTCGAGGCCGTCGAAGGTCACGTCCCCGACCTTGACCTTCGGGCCTTCGTCGATGTTGAAGACGATTTCCACCGAGGCGGGCGGGATCTGGCGCACCTCCGGGTTGATCTCCGCGTACTGGCGGCCGCGCTCGCCGAGAAGCTCGCGCAGCACGAACGTGGCGCGGTTGACCGTCGTGGGGTCGTAACGCGACTCGACGGTCAGGCCAACGTTGCGCTCCTTGAAGCGCTCGAGGATGTCGGACAGGGTGGCCGACTTGTTGCCCTCGTAGCGAATCGTGCGGACGACGCGCCGCTCAGTGACGACGAAGCGCACGATCTTGCCCTGCTCGCCGTCATCGATCTCCAGCCGCAGGTCGTCGAAGTAGCCGGTGTTCCACAGCACCATGAAGTCGCGCCGCAAGGTCTGGGAATCGAAGAGGTCGCCGCGCTTGGTGAAGATCCGAGCGGCCAGGTTGTCGCGGGGGATGCGGCGCGTGCCGCGGAACTCGACTGCCTCGACGATGTCCTCGTCGGGCCTCCGCTCCTCTTGCGGCGCATCCTCCACGTCCTGGAACGGCGAGGGAGCGTCCGGCTGTTCCAGAGGGATGTCCTCGAACGGCGAGGGCGCCTGCTGGGCGGCCTGTGCCAGCAGGTACGGCGCCGCAGGCGCGCGAGGGCGGAATTCGCCCGCTTCCGCCGGCTCCGGGCGCTCGGCGGAGCCTTCGCCCTGGGCCGCCAACGGGGCCGCCAGGGGCAGGGCAAGCAATGCGGCAAGCAGTGTCAGACCGATTGGGCGCATAGACAGGTGTAGGCGGCGAATCCACGGCGGCGCGCTAGGCTGGCTACCGGTCTCAGGAACGAAGTACGCATGCTCCCATGTGGCTGTTTCAGCACTAGTGCTTCGAGCTACAGGTTGGAAATGGGCAGCCAGACCGGCCAGCCCCATGCCTCGCCTGACAGAACAGACAGTCGCGGCGCTTCAGAGAGTTCGAGAATTCACTCAGGCTTCTTGAATTCGATGAGGAACTCCCCCAAGATTCCATCGTAACTCAATTCCAGGTGCTTACGCTTGATCTTGGCGGGCATCTCGAAATAAAGGTAGCCGGCGCCGGGCTCGTCCTCGAACTCAAGCGGCAGCTCGAGCGACTGCAGGCGCGCGGCCCCGGAACTCTCCGCCGCGGCCCGCTGCGTGGCCGTGATCATTTCCTCGGACGACCTGCCGCCGCCGATCTGGTCTGCCGGGCCCCCCAAGCGCCGGGGCCGCGACCCCGTGCCGGGCACCCCGCCCCAGATCGGGCCGGCTTCGTTGGCGAACAGATCCGGGGCGGACTCCCTCGTCTTGGCGCTCAGGTCCAGCACGGCGCTGCCGGCGATGCGATCGGGGGTCTGTGCCGGGGACGTTTCGTTGTTGTTGCGCGCGCGCATCAGAAAATCGGCGCGCCGCAGGGAAATCTTCGAGCCATACAGGGGCCGCACGCGGACTTCGATCAGAATCACCTCTCCATCGAAGCTATCGCCCGTGACGCGCTCGATCTCCGCAGCGTCCTGGACCAAGCGGGCCTCGAACTCCGCGTCGGGGAGCTCACGCGTGTACCATTCCGGCAGCTTCGCCGCGGACAGGCCGCAGGCCAGCAGCACCGCAGCTGCCGCGATGCGCATCAGCACGCCAAGCACGGCCCAATCTTAGCTCATCCGGCAGCGCACCTAGCCCGCTTCGGCCACAAGTTGCTCGGAAAGCTCGGTCCACTCGTCTTCATGGCGCTGCATCTGTTGCTGGCTGGCCTCCAGCTCATGGAGGACGCGCTGTCGCAGGATGTCGTCGGAACCGGCCGTGGCCAGCTCCGCCTGTAGCTTGTCGCAGGCCTCTTCCAAGCCCTCCAGCTCGTCCTCGATCGCGCTGATCCGCACCCGGATCTTCTCCGCCCGGTAAGGATTCATGCGCCGCTTCCCGGCGACCTGCCGGGCGGCTCGCGGCGGCGGCTCGCTCTGCGAGGCTGGCGCCGGTCGCTCGGACTCGTCCTCGGCGCGCCGCTGGCGCGACCAGAGGAAGTCTTCGTAGCCCCCTGGGTATACCTCGACGTCTCCGTCCTCGATGTGGATCACCTTGTTGGCCAGCCGGTCGATGAAGTAGCGGTCGTGCGAGACAAACACCATGGTGCCCTCGAACTCCAGCAGCGCCGGCAGCAACACCTCCTTGGCGCGCAAGTCCAGGTGATTGGTCGGCTCGTCCAACAGCAGCAGGTTGCTCGGCCGCAACAGCAGGCGCGCCAAGGCGTAGCGATTGCGCTCGCCGCCCGAGAGCACGCCGATCCGCTTGAAAGCGTCGTCGCCGCTGAACAGGAAGCAGCCGAGAAGCCCGCGCATTTCCGATTCGCCCATCAGCGGCGCGTGGGCCACGAGGTCGTTGAGCAGGACGGCTTCGGGATCGAGCTCCTTGTACTGGTCTTGCGCGAAGTAGTCGATCCCGACGCGATAGCCTTCCTTCCGCGTGCCGGCCGTGAGGGGTTCGGTGCCTGCCAGGATGCGGATCAGGGTGGATTTCCCCGCCCCGTTGGCTCCGACCAGCGCGATGCGGTCCCCGCGCTCGATCCGCAGCGAGACATCGTCAAAGACATGCGTGTCGACGTAGCTCTTGGCCACCCGGTCCAATTCCACCACGACCCGGCCGGAGGGCTGCGGCTGGGGAAAGCGAAAGTGGATCGTCTTCTCCTCCGGCGGGACCTCGATGCGTTCCAGCTTCTCGAGCTCCTTGACGCGGCTCTGCACCTGCTTGGCCTTGGTCGCCTGGTAGCGGAAGCGGTTGATGAAGGCCTCGACCTGCTCGATCCGGACCCGCTGGTTGCGGTAGGCGGCCCGGACTTGAGCGATGCGCTCGTCGCGCAGCTTCTCGAACTTCGTGTAGTTGCCGGTATAGAAGTGGGCCTTGCGATTCCAGAGGTGGACGACCTTGCGCACCGTGGCGTCCAAGAAAAAGCGGTCGTGCGAGATCAGCAGGAAGGCGTGGGGATAGTTCGACAGGTAGTCCTCGAGCCAGTTACGCGCCTCCAGGTCGAGGTGGTTGGTGGGCTCGTCGAGCAACAGCACGTTGGGCTTCAAGAGCAGAAGCTTGGCCAGCGCGACGCGCATCTGCCAGCCGCCGGAAAACTCCTCGCAGGGACGGTCCCAGTCGCCGCGGGCGAAGGCAAGGCCCCCGAGCACGGTGCCGACCTGGGCTTCCTTGGTGTACCCGTCGAGGGCTTGATAGCGGTCGGTGCACCACTCGTAGCGGTCCATCACCGCCTGGAATTCCAGCGTCGACGGATCCACTTCGCCCATCTTGCGGGTCAGCTCCTCCATCTCGGCCTCCAACGAGATCGCCTCGTCGAAGACGCTCAGGCACTCTCCGAAAACCGTGCGGCCCGAGAACGTCAGCCCCTCTTGGGGAAGGTATCCGACCTGGATGCTCTTCTGTCGCTCGATCTCGCCGCGATCGAGCTGCTCGCTGCCGTGAATGATCTTCAGCAAGGTCGACTTGCCGCTGCCGTTGCCGCCCACGACACCGATCCGATCGCCCGGCGCGACCAACCAGTCCAGTTCGTCGAACAGGATCCGTTCGCCGTATCGCATACGGGCTCCCGCAAGCCGGATCATTAGTCCGAGTGTAGCTAGCGCGCCGCGGAGCCGGCCGCGATGCGCGCCAGCGCGTCCGCGACGGAGCGCGCCGAACCAGCCGGCGGCGCGGTCCCGTCCAAGAGCAGGTCGGCGTAGGCCTTGGTCGGGAACACGTGGCGTTGGTACATCGGGGCCGCGTGGCGTTCCCATTGCGCCCGCGCGAACGCCTCGGTCCGGCCCCGGCTGGCGACGTCGCGCTCGATCCTGCGGCGCAGGCACTCCTGCTCGGACGCATCGATGAACACCGCCAGATCCAGCATCTTGCGGACGCGGCGGTCGAACAGGGCGAACAGCCCCTCCACGATCAGGACCTCGCGGGGGGCGAGCGGGGCAGGCTCGGGCATCCTCGTGTGGGTCGCGAAGTCGTAGCGCGGGACTCTCGCCGGAACCCCGGAACGCAGCCGCGCTAGATCGGCGACCAGAAGCTCCCAGTCCAGCGCCGCGGGGGCATCGAAATTCACCGCTCCGCGCTCGGCTGCGCTCAGGTGGGAAAGATCGCGGTAGTAGGCGTCAGTGGCGAGCACGCCCGCCCGCGGCCACAGGTGTGCCAATTCCGTCGCCACGCGGGTCTTGCCCGACCCGGAGCGGCCGGCGATACCGATGCAGTACATGGCCGGACCCAGACGTGCCAGATGCGCAGGAGCAGCTATTGGCGACTTGCGGCGGGCCTCAGCGAGGATCCCACGAGCGCCACTCGATCACGCCGACGCGCTCGGCCCAAGCGTCCCACATGCCCGCCAGCTCGGCCACCTTGTCGGGCATGTCGGCCGCGAGATCGTTCAATTCGCTGCGATCCTGCCCGAGGTCGTAGAGCTCCCAGCGGCCGTCCTCGGGATCGGACCACTTGGAGACGAGCTTCCAGTCGCCGCTGCGCACCGCGCGGTTGCCCTCGTGCTCCCAATACAGCCCCTCGGGGTGGCCCTTGGCCGCGCCTCCGGTGAAGAGCGGTGCGAGAGAGGCCCCCTCCATCGGCTGGATCGCGTTGCCGCCGTACGTCTCGGGATACGCGGCTCCGGCCACGTCCACGCAGGTAGCCATGATGTCGATCAAGTGGCCGACTTGGTCTGTCCAGCCGCCTTGCGCCGTGATCCCGGCAGGCCAGTGCGCCACCAAGGGGGACGCAATCCCACCCTCGTGGACATAGTGCTTGTAGTAGCGGAACGGCGTATTCGAAACATTCGCCCAGGGAATCCCATAACTCTGGTAATCCTCCTCGGCTCCCGGCATGATCTCGGGGTTGTTGCCGACCGCGACCGGCTCGCCGGCGTAGGTCTCGGTGGGGATGTGAAGGGCTTTCCAGGTCTCGCGCGCTTCCTCTGCACAACCGCCGTTGTCGGCAAGGAACAGGATCAAGGTGTTGTCCAGCTCGCCGCGCTCCCTTAGCGTGTCGACGACCTGGCCGATCGCTTCGTCCATCAGCTCGATCTGGGCCGCATAAACCTCCATGCGGCGGGCCTGCCATGCCTTGTCCGGCGCCTCTTCCCACGGCAGCTGGGATGGATCGCGGTCGCTCATGCCTGCCGTCTCGTCCACTACCCCCATTTCGCGCATGCGCTGCAGGCGCTCCTCCCTGAGGGCGTCCCAGCCCATGTCGTAGCGTCCCTTGTACTTGGCAATAGCCTCTTCCGGGGCGTGCAGCGGCCAGTGGGGGGAAGTGAAGGGCATGTAGAGGAAGAACGGGGCATCGGGGTCCTCGTCGAGCGCCTCGCCGATGAACTGCGAGGCGTTCTCGCCGATCGCGGTCGTGTAGTAGAAGTCAGGGCCCGGATCTTCGGGCTCGTTCCCGCGCGTGAGCGAGGCCGGATCGTAAAACGATCCCGCGCCGTGGATGGTGCCGAAGAACTTGTCGAACCCGCGCTGCATCGGCCAGTTCGAGCGGTCTACCTTCCCGCCCGAACCCTCCGCAGGCGTGACGTGCCACTTGCCGCTCATCAGCGTCGAATAGCCGGCCGACTTCAGAACCTCGGCGAAGGTGACACAGCTCTTGTTGAGATTGCCCATGTAGGACGGAATCGGCTCGCCATCCTTGCGGAATTCGCTCATCATGTGCCCGACGCCTGCTTGATGCGGGTAGAGCCCCGTTACCAGCGAGGCCCGCGTGGGACAGCAGCGGGCGTAGTTGTAGAACGAGCGGAAGCGCAGGCCGTTCGCGGCGAGGCCGTCCAGCACCGGTGTGTTGACCTCGCCACCGTAGCAGCCGATGTCGGAGAAGCCCATGTCGTCCGCCATCGTGACAATGATGTTGGGCCGCTTGCCGGCCCCCTCGGTCCGGCTGGAGGTCGAGCAGGCCCAAGGCAGCGCCGAGGCCGCGGCGCCCATGCGCAAGAGGTCGCGGCGACTGAACGAAGAACCGAATTGACTCATACGGCACATCATACCGCCCGACTGGACTACCAATCCCTGCCCAGCGCTAGACCAGCCTCGCCTGCCGGGGCGGATGCCGGTGGTGCCTCCCGCCGCCGCTTGGGATCGCAGCGCCGTCACGCCTCGTCGCTGCGACCGCGTGATCGGACCGCTGAAGAGGAGGTGTACGGCGCGATCGAGAGATTCGTTTCGCGCTGGCCCGAGACCTACTGCCCGCGGGCCGGCAGGGGCCAGACGTTGATGCCGCGGAAATACAGCTCCGACCCTTCCGATTGGAACAGAATCTTGCCTTTCGCCAGGCTGGCGTCCTGACCCTCCATGACGAGCACCCCGTTGACCCAGTACTTGACGCGATCGCCTTCGGCGACCATCTCCAAGAGATTCCACTCGCCGTGAGGCTTCTCGACTTCGTTGTTCGGATCCCGAAAGCCGGCCGGCTCCCGGTAGTGCTTCGGCCAGCCATCGACGCGGCCTAGGTCGGTCTTGTTAAACCGATCAATCTGGATGCCGAGCTTGCCGCCCTTTCTGACACCGTTCACGGTCATCTGGGCGCCGCCGAGCAGGATGACATCGCCAGTGCCGCCCTCCATGATCTGGAACTCCAGGGCTTCGGGCCAGATCGTGCCATTCGACTTCGCCGCTTGGGCGCGGCGCTTGAGGTCGATGGCGCGATAGAGGATGCCGCTGTCCCGGGCCTTGTTCTTGCGGCGACCGTGCGTGGCATCGCCCCACTTGAACTCGACATGCAAGACGAAGTCGCCGAATTCTTCCTTGGTGACGAAGTACCCGTAGGGCATCCCCTCGACGCGAATCATGCCGTCGACCACTCGGAAGACCCCGTGCGGGTCGTGGTTGAAGCCCTGGCCGAAGACAAACGTGTCGAAATTCTCCATGCTCTTGCCGGAGAAAAGCTGGATCGGCTCACCCTGCGGCCGAGCGTCCGCAGCACCGAGCGAAGTCGCGAAAGCAAGGCAAATCAGTAACTTACAGTTCAATTTCAGATAAGTCATGGTCGCCACTCCTACTGTCCACCGTCGCGAAGCCTAGCGTTCACACGATGGTTGCGCCCAGTATTGTACGTTTCGGCGGACTCTCGTGCGAGCGAGGCGTCTAGCCAGCTGAGTCTCGGCGCATGGCCCGAGCCGCAGTTGCCCGTGACATTGACCGACCCTGGCAGTCCGAGTATGATGCTTGCGGCGCTTTTTCGAGACGGGCCCTCCTTTCGGCCAACTCGCGGTATCAGTTGGAAGCGCCAAGGAGAAACTATGACCATCGCAGGCATCAATCTCGTAGGCGTCCTCTTGGGAGCCATTGCCGGGTTCGCGTTCGGCGCCATCTACTACACGCTGCTCGGCAAGCACTGGCTCGACGCCATCGGCAAGACCGAAGAGGACATCAAGGGCCGATCAGCGGGTCCGTTCGTCACCAGCTTCGTGTCGCTATTGGTGATGGGCTCGGTGCTGGCATGGCACTTCGATCAGCAGGGCTCGGAGGGCATGAGCTCGGTCGGCGCCATTAGGTCAGCCGTCATCCTCTGGCTTGGATTGATCGTGACCTCCATGGCCACCAACAATGCCTTCCAAGGAGCCAAGGCGAAGCTGACAGTCCTTGACTCGGCGCACTGGCTCGGCGTCTTGGTCGTTCAGGCGCTCATCGTCGCCAGCTTCTAATCGACGCAGCGGTACCGCCGCCGAACTCGCGCGGGCGATGAGTCGGCCCACTACAGCCTCGGCGGCCAGGCCGCCGCTGGCCTGAGTGTCCAGTTGTCCAGTTGCTTGTTTGCGCAACTTCCGTGGCCAGTGCTAATCTGAGCGATCGAGCGGCCCGAATCCCTGCTCAATGTAACGGTCGCACCGCGACCTAGCCTCTTATGCGAGCAATCCGACTGGAACAGCCCCGGTGTCTCGAATACGTCGAGATCGACGAGCCCACGGCTCCCGGCCCGGGCATGGCCTTGGTCCAGACCCATCGCATGGGCATCTGCGGCACGGACTACAGCGGATACCTGGGGAAGATGCCATTCTTCCGCTACCCACGCGTGCCCGGGCACGAACTCGGCGTCACAGTGCTCGAGATCGGCACTGGAGTGACCAACGTCGGATCCGGCGACCGCTGCAGCGTTGAACCCTACATGAACTGTGGAGCGTGCTACGCCTGCCGCTGCGGAAGCCCCAACTGCTGCGAGAGCTTGGAAGTGATCGGAGTGATGATCGACGGAGGGCTCTGCGACCGCTTCTTGATCCGCGCGGAGAAGCTCCACGTTTCTCGCAAGCTCTCGTTTGAACAGCTCGCACTCGTCGAGACACTCGGCATCGGCTGCCATGCGACAGACCGGGGGGCTCCGGCTCGCGGAAGTCCGGTCCTAATCATCGGCGCTGGCCCGATTGGACTGGCCACGCTGGAGTTCACACGCCTGACAGGCGCGGAGATCACGGTCATGGACCGGGTGGCATCGCGCTTGGAGTTCTGCCGCCGCCAATACGGCGTTCGCAACACGATCGTGTTCGAGGACAGCGAGAGTGCCATCGAGCAAGCGCGCGCCATTACCGGGGGGGACATGTACTCGCTTGTGACTGACGCCACCGGCAGCCCCGCGTCGATGAGCGGAGCGCTGGCTTTCGTGGCGCATACCGGCACGCTGGTCTATGTCGGCATCACGACCGAGAAGGTAGTCTTTCCCCACCCTGCCCTGCACCGGCCGGAGATGACCATCAAGGGCTCTCGCAACGCCCTGCCCAGCGACTTCGGGCGCATCATCGGCCTGATCGAAGACGGCACGATCGACACGCGACCCTGGATCACGCACCGCACACCCTTCGAGCAAGTTGTGGCGGACTTCGAAGGCTACACGCGGCCGGAGTCCGGGGTGATCAAGGCGATCATCGAGGTCAACGACTGACCGTGGTTCTGTCAGCCGTCACGGTCTGCCTCGTGCCCGAAGCAAGCGCGGGGCCGTTCGTCTTCCACGACGACCTCCCCGGCGCGTGCCAACAGGCCGCCGCACTGGGGTTCGACGGCATCGAAATCTTCGCCCCCTCCGGGCATCACGTAGACCGGACAGAACTGGGCGCACTGCTGCGGCTGCACGACCTGCGCCTGGCTGCCGTCGGAACCGGTGCCGGGATGATCGTGCACGGGCACAGCCTGTGTGACCCGGACGAGCGTGCCCGACGGCAAGCCTCGGAATTCGTGAAGGAGATCATCGACTTCGGGGCCGAGTTCGGCGCGCCTGCGATTATCGGCTCGATGCAAGGACGAGCCGGCAACGCCCAGAGCCGCGAGGCCGCGCTGGCGCGCCTCGCCGAGTCGCTGGGCATTCTCGCCGACCACGCCGGGAGTCTCGACCAAGCGCTGCTGTTCGAACCGCTGAACCGCTACGAGACCGACTTGGTGCGAACCGTGGCAGAGGGGATGGCCCTGCTATCCGCCGTCGGCGCCAACAATCTCCAGTTGCTCGCTGACCTGTTTCACATGAACATCGAGGAAGCGGATATCGGAGAGGCGATTCGATCCGCGGCGGACAGCATCGGACACGTTCATTTCGTCGATTCGAATCGCCGCGCCGCGGGATTCGGACACATGTCGCACGGCCCAGTGGCACGGGAACTCATCGCGGCCGGCTTCCCGGGCTACGCGTCGGCGGAAGCGTTTCCGCTGCCGGACTCGCAGGCCGCAGCCGAGATGACGATCCAGTCGTTTCGCAAGTTCTTCCCGCGTTGAACTGATCCGACCCGGCGCGGCAGACCGGTGGCTCGTGCCGGATTCCGGCACACCGCGTCCCCTATTGGTCGGGCAGGCCGGCTTCGAGGATGAAGCGCTCCCTCCACTGATCCCATTTCGAGGCTAGCTCGCGCAGCTTGTCAGGGCGCTCTTGCGCAAGATCGTGCTGCTCGGCCCGGTCCGAAGAGAGATCGTAGAGCGCCCACTGGCCCGGACGGGCATCCTCGGCTTCCGCGACCGAATTCCAGCCATCGTCGCGGGTGCGCACCGTGTGCAGGATCTTCCAGTCCCCCATGCGCAACGCCCGGTTGCCCTGGTGGTAGAACCAAAGGGCCTCGTGCAGTGGCTCGCCGTCCTGCTCGAACACAGGCACCAAGCTCCGACCGGCCAGCGGCGGCCCGCCACTGTCGGCCGCCTCGACCCCAGCGAGCTCAAGCATCGTGGGCGCGATGTCAATCACGTGCCCGATCGTGCTGCGGAATTCGTTCCGCGCGCTGATCCCCTCGGGCCAATGCACGATCAACGGCGTCGCGATGCCCCCCTCGTGCACCCAAGTCTTGTGCAGCCGAAACGGCGTATTAGCGGCGCTGGAGAAGCCCGGGCCGAGACACAGGTATGTGCCCGCAGAGCCGAGCGGCGCATCCGGGTCGTGCCCGTCCCCGCGCACCATGATCTCAGCGCTGGCGCCGTTGTCGGACAGGAAGAACACGACCGTGTTCTGCAGCGCGCCCATCGTGCGCAACTGGTCCAAGACGCGCCCGATCTCGCGGTCCATCCGGTCGATCATCGCGGCGTGGATCGCCATCTTCTCGGCTTGGAAGCTCCGCTGCTCCTGGTTGAGGCTCTCCCACGGAACCGGCCGGTTGACCTCGCCCGCCCCCAACTGCGCGATGCCGTCCGGAAACGCGTACGGCGGGCCGACATCCTCGTCCAGCGGCGACAGCTGGGGGCCCGCCATCCCCATCGCGAGCTGGCGGGCAAACCGTTCCTGGCGCAGCCGATCCCATCCCGAGAGGTAGCGATCGCGATAGCGGGCGATATCCTCGGGCGTGGCATGCAATGGGAAGTGGGGCGCGTGAAACGCCAAGTACTGAAAGAAGGGGCGCTCGGAGTGCTCAGCAGCGTGCTCCTGCAAGCATTCGATCGCATGGTCCGCCGTAACGACGGTCAGGTGCGCTCCCCGCTCGGGCTCGAAGTCGGGCAACCGTACCCCATCCTTGTCATGCCCGATGAGGTGGAAGAAGCCGGCTCGATTGCCGGCCCGGTAGGAGTGGTCGAACCCGTTGTCGAGCGGATCCCCGTCCACGTGCCACTTGCCCGAATGGTATGAGCGGTAACCGGCGGAGCGGAGCCGTTCCGAGACCAGCACCGCCCAATCGGGGCGGGTCCCTCGGCCGCCGAACTCGCGCGGATCGACGCCGGGTATCGAGTCGCGCCGGATCTGCTGGGCGTAGTAGCCGGTCAACAGCGACCCGCGCGTCGGCCAGCAGCGCGAAGTGTTGTAAAACTGCGTGAAGCGCAGGCCGTCCTTGGCCAACGCATCCAGGTTCGGCGTGGAGATCTCGCCGCCGTAGCAACCCGCATCCGCGAACCCCATGTCGTCGGCAACGATGACGAGGAAGTTTGGGGGCCGGGACTCGTCGGTTGACGCGCACGCGCCCAGCAATACCGCTGCCAAGGCTAAAGCCGTCTTCATGGTGGCAACTAGGATAGAAGGTTCTACGGCGCCGCGCTCGGCTGGCGGAAAGCCCAAGCGGGCCGGCGTGGCGCGGCCAGATCGCAGAGGGATCCAGGTGAGCGGATTGAGCAGTCTCGACGCCATCGTGCTCGTGGCGTACTTGGCCGGAATCACCGCGTGGGGCGCGTGGCTCGGAAGGGGCCAGAAAGCCGGAGCGGACTACTTCCTGGGCGGGCGTTCCCTGCCTTGGGGCGCTGTCTTGCTGTCAGTGGTCGCGACTGAGACCAGCACGCTCACCTTCTTGAGCATCCCGGGCGTTGCCTACACCGGCAGCCTCGTGTTCCTCCAGCTGACCGTAGGCTACGTTGCCGGGCGCATTGTCGTTGCCCTTGTCTTGCTCCCTGCCTATTATCGGGGTGAGATTTCCACAGCATACGCGCTGCTGGAGGCTCGCTTCGGCATCGCGACTCGACGCCTGGCTTCCGCGATCTTCATGGTGACCAGGCTGCTGGCTGACTCCGTGCGGCTGTTTGCGACAGCCATACCTTTGGCGCTCATTACCGGCTGGCCGTACCCGGCTTCCATCTTGGTGATCGCTGTCTTGACCGTGATTTACACCTATTGCGGCGGCATTCGGGCGGTGGTCTGGGTCGATTCAGTCCAGATGGGGCTCTATTTGCTCGGTGCGGCGATCGCCGTCGCTGTGATCCAGTCTCAGGTGCCGGGCGGCTGGAGCGAGGTGCTCGATTCGGCGATGCTGGCCGGAAAGCTCCAAGTCTTGGACTTCTCGTGGAGCCTCTCCGCGCCATATACGTTCTTGGCGGGCTTGGCAGGGGGCGCAGTGTTCACGATGGCTTCGCACGGCACCGACCAGATCATTGTCCAGAGGCTGCTGACGTGTCGGGACCTGCGATCCTCCCAGAAGGCGCTGATAGGCAGCGGTTTCGCGGTTGTAGGCCAGTTCCTGCTGTTCCTGCTCGTCGGCATCGGGCTTTGGAGCTTCTACGGAGGGCAGGCGTTCGAGCGCACGGACGAAATCTTCGCGCGCTTCATCGTCGATGAGCTGCCTGCAGGCGTGAGCGGCCTGCTGATCGCTTGCGTGTTCGCCGCGGCGATGTCGTCGCTATCGTCGTCCGTCAATGCACTCGCATCGTCGACGGCCTACGACTACTGGGCGCCGCTGGTGGGCGCGAGCGGTGACGAAGGCCGCATCTTGAAGGCCGGAAAGATCTTCACCCTTGGATGGGGCGCGCTCCTAGCTGTCGGGGCCATGATGTTCATTCCGCTCTCGCGGCACACCTCCGCCGTGGAGGTTGCGCTGGGTGTAGCGGCCGTGGTGTACGGCGGGCTGCTCGGCGCTTTCGCCCTAGGCGTGTTGACGCGAGGCACGAGGCAGACGGCGGTGATCGCGGGAATCGGGCTGGGCACAGCCTCCATCGTCGCGATACAAGACGTGGTGGCGTGGCTCTGGTACGTTCCAATCGGAGCAACGATGACGATCGTGGCGGGCCTCGCCACCCAGCGCATCCTGCGACCGAAGCGTTAGATTCCGAGCCTTGGCCCGCGCCGCGAGCCTCATAGCCCGCCGGAGCGGGACCCGCTCGATCCGGGCCAGCCTCGGGAAAGCAACAGCGGGCAGGCGTGGGCCATCCCGCGATTTCGCGGGCGTCCCGACGCTATGACGGGACGCCCGCGGTAAAGCCGCTAAAACCTCAGCTTCAGCGCGTACTGGAAGATTCTCGGGCCGCCGCCGCGACCGATGTTCCCCGTGCGCGTGAAGAATCCGCCGCCGACTCCGTTAAACCGCCGGAACTCGTTCGTCATGATGAAGTTCGTCCGGTTGAGGAAGTTGAACGACTCGATGCGCAGCTGCAGGCGCATGCCCTCGCGGATCTGGAAGTTCTTCGAGACAGCTATGTTCGCGGTGAACAGGCCCGGTCCGTCCAGAATGTTGCGGCCCGCCGTTCCCAGCGCGAAAGCCCCTTCCGGACAGAACAGTTCCGTGCCGGCCTCAGGGTCGGCATCCACGCAGCTCGGCACGTCGACGAAGGCGCCGGTGTCGAAGAACGGGTAGTTCACCCCGCGCTTCAACCCCAGAGAGGGATCGTCGGCCTGCGAGCCGTGCGAGACCCGGTGGGGCCGCTGCGACTCGCCCAGGTTCACGTCCGCATTCGCAGCCATGACCGTGAACGGCGAACCCGAGTAAGAGGTCTGCGTGCCCGAGAGCTGCCAGCCGCCAAAGGCCCCCTGGGCGAACTTGCCCCACTGCGCTCCCCAGCGCCGGCCGCGCCCGAACGGCAGGTTGAAGTTGCCCACCATCGTGAACACGTGCCGACGGTCCCAGGTCGAGCGCCCGCGCTCGAGCCGCAGGTTCCTGCGATCCAACGCGTTGGCAAAGTCTGTCGCTCCGGATCCGTTGGTCCGCGAGGCGTCGTCGATCGATTTGGAGAACGAGTAGTTCACGCGCCAGAACAGGCCGCGCCGACTGCGCTTGCGCCACGAAATGTTGGCAGCGTTGTAGTTGGAGTTCGAACCGGTGTTGTAGAAGTTGATCGCGTTCCAGTCGGGATTCGGCCGCAGGGACTGGAAGTTCTCGGTGAACCCACCGGTCGGCGTGCGGTTGGCCAGGAACCACTCGCGAGTGCGGATCGCCTGGTTGTGGTCGTAGCGGCGGATGAGGTGAGTTCCCTTCGAGCCGCGGTAGTCGATTTCTACGCTCGTGCCGCCAGGCAGCTGCCGCTCGATCGTGAAATTCCACGACTGCAGGTACGCCTGGCTGGGCCTCTGCGTGATGCCGCTCGCCGTGGGCCGGTCACCGAGCCAGCCTCCGCCAATGATGGCGTCCCGGCCCAGCGTGCCCAGAGGATCGCTGAGAAGGACTTCTGGCGGCCTGTTGGGGGTCGCGTTCCGCGCCGCGTAGTTGGTCTGGATCGTGTAGGGGAAGATGTTGCCCAGATTGTTCCGGAACGGGTTCAGGATCGTTCCCGCCACGAACAGCCCGTAGCCCGCGCGGACGACCAGCTTGTTGGTCATCCGGTAGGCGATTCCGAGGCGGGGCGTGAAGTTGTTCCAATCCGTCTGGATCACCGAGCGCGGGTAACCCACCTCGTCGGCCGTCAGGAAGCGACCCGCGAGGTCGTAGTCTCCCAGCAGCTGGTTGAAGTTGTCGGGAAGGTTCCGGTCGCTCGAGAGGACAATCTTGTTGTGCTCGGGCACGTAGCTGCCCATCTTGTCGTTCACGTCCCACGGCATCTGGTTGACCTCCCAGCGCACTCCGAGGTTCATGGTCAGACGCGGGGTGACCTTCCAGTCATCGTTGAAGAACGCGCCCATCGCGACCTGCCTCCAGTCCGGCGCGTTGATGCCTTCGCGGACGTTGATGTTGTGCAGCCAGCCAAGGAACATGTCCGCGACCGGGCTGCCCCAGTCCCTGCAGCGCTGCGAATTGCAGCCGCCCGTGCGGAAGCCGCGGAAGCGGTAGTTGCCCCGGGCATTGTTGACGCCGGGCCGCTCGTACACCACGTAGTTGTAGTTGAACCCGTACTTGAACGTGTGAGCGCCCTTGATGTTCGTCATCTTGACGCTCCATTGCGTGTCGCGCACATCTGTGATTACCGGCAGGTTGGTTGCCGAGCCGAGCGTGGCGTGGTTGTCGACCCGGATGAGCGGGTAGTCGTCGATGCCGGGATACGCCTGACGGTCCTCTTCCGAGATGAAGTTCTGCATCCCAAGCTCTTCGATGATGTTGCCGCCGGAGAACGCCCCGCGCTGGAACACGTCATTGCCGCTGAATCCGAACCGGACCTCCATCAGCGACGTCGGCGAGAACATGTGCGTGTAATCGGCGCCCGCCAAGTAGCGGTTGTCGTCGATCGTGTTGCCAAATTGGGGCAGGACGCTATTGCCTGCAAACGGGTTCTCGTTGTTGTTGGCGCGGTACTGCACGCGTGCCGCCAAGTTGTTCTCGCCGATCTTGTGGTCCACCTTGAAGATGGTGCTGTCGAAGTTGTCGTTGTCGTTGTCGACCACGAGATAGTTCAGCAGGTCCCGGCGCTTGCCCATGTTCGGCGCCGGGTACTCGCTGAACAGCCGCTGGGCCACCGGGTCGGCGCGGCTCATCGGGATCACGTCATTCGGGAAGCAGGAGTTGTTCCGCCCGCGGCGGACGAGGTTGGCGTTGCAGCCTCCGCGCGACGTCCGGTCGCGGATGACGAACTGGCTCCGGAGCCGGTCTAGGACAGCGTCGTCTGTCACATCGAGCTGGTTGTCGAGGTGCGACAGGCCGATGGTCTGGCTGAAGTCGCCCCCAATTTCCATCGGGGTCGGCACGCGCGACAAGCGCACCTGCTCCTGGTCGCGGCGCTGGAGCTCATAGCTGAGCATGAAGAAGGTCCTGTTCTTCTTGATGGGGCCGGTTGCCGTCGCGGAGAACTGGTTCTGGAGCAGGTTGGTCTTGTCCTGTTCGAAGAATGCGCGCGCGTCCAGCACATCGTTGCGCATGAAGTAGCTGATGTTGCCGTGGAACTGGTTCGTTCCCGAACGCAGGGACATGTTCAGGATGCCGCCGGCCATGCGGCCGTACTCTGCCGAATAGCCGGACGTCTCCATCTTGAATTCCTGAAGCGCGTCGATGTTGGGTCGCACCTGAGCCGCGCCCCCCTGGACGTTGCGGTTGTCAAAGCCGTCGACGTAGAAGTTGGTGTTGGTCGGCCGCGCACCGTTGATCGATGCGAACGAGCCCTGCGAACTGCCCCTCGGCACGACGCCGGGCACGAAGAACGCCAAATCCGTGAAGTCGCGGCCGTTCAACGGCAGCTCCTGGATCTCCTCCTGCACGATGACGTCGCCCTTGATCATGCCGTTCTCTGTGTTCAGCGTCACTAGCTGGGCATCGACCGTCACTGACTCCGTGATCTGGCCCAGTTCCAGCTCGACGTCGACCCGGCGATTGTCGCCGGTGCGCAAGACGATGCCCTGCTCGACATGCTGCTGAAAGCCCTCGGATGTGACGATCAGCTGGTAGTCCCCGGGTATCAGCGCGGGAATGGTGAAGCTGCCGATCTCATTCGTGGACTGCTCGCGGGAAATCGCGGTGCCAGTGTTGATCACGGTGACGTCAGCGCCGGGAATGACGCCGCCACCGCTGTCAGTGACCGTACCGGTCAGTGTGGCCAGATTCGCTTGGCCGAAGCACATCGGCGCTAGCAGTGCCAGCACACCGACGAGAACTAACGCTTTTTTCATTACAAGACCCCCAATGCTCAAACCCGACCCCAGACAAGCTCGGATCGAAACTACCAACCCCATCAACTGCAACTGTACACTCTATACGGTTACAACGCAACACAGATGTAAATCGGGTATTCGCTCGTCTGCATCCCGGTACCGCGAGCACCAAGGCCAACAAGCGTATTCTGGTCTTGGAACAACCCATGGAGCTGCCCGCGAGACTTGGCATCGCTCAACTGGAAGAAGCCTACGGCAGCGGCCAAGTGTCGCCAGTCGAAGTCGTCGGCCACGCGCTGCACCGAATCGGAAAGCTGGACCCGGCCCTGAACTCGTACCTGTCCGTAACTGCGGACCGCGCCTTGGAGCAGGCCCGGCACGCCGAGTCCGAGATCCGTGCTGGCCGAAGCATCGGCCCCCTGCACGGCGTGCCCTACGCAGCCAAGGACCTGCTCGACACGAAGGGGATCCGCACCACGGTCGGCTCTAGGATCCTTGCCGACAACGTGCCCGCGGACGACGCCGCGATCGTCGAGAAGCTGTCCGCTGCCGGCGCGATCCTGCTGGGCAAGACCGGCCTGCACGAATGGGCCTACGGGATCACGAGCAGCAACCCCCATTTCGGGCCTGTCCGCAACCCTTGGGACACCGAGCGAATCCCGGGGGGCTCCAGCGGCGGGTCGGCGGCTGCACTGGCGGCGGGCCTGTGCAGCTTCTCGCTAGGGTCGGACACCGGTGGCTCGATTCGGATTCCCGCAGCGCTGTGCGGTATCGCAGGACTGAAGCCGACGTTCGGACGAGTCAGCCGCCGCGGCGCGTTCCCGCTGGGGCACACGCTCGACACGCTGGGCCCCTTCGCCCTCACCGTGCGCGACACCGCGCTGGCGTACCAAGCGATCGCGGGCCCGGACAGAGCCGACCCCACGACGGTGGACAAGCCCGTCGAGCTGCCCCGATTCGACGCCGAGCCCAGCCTGAAAGGCGTGGTGATCGGTGTGCCACGGACCCTGTACTACGAGCGCTTGGATCCAGCCGTGGACAGCGCCGTTCAGTCAGCCTTGCGAGTCCTGACAGGGTTGGGAGCGCAACTTCGAGAAGTCGCGGTTCCCGACATCGATCTAGCCAACTCGCTGCACCGCCTCATCCTGCTCGCGGAAGCGACCTCCGTGCATCATCGCCGCCTCGAAGAGCGCCGCGAGGAATTCGGCGACGACGTGCGCGCCCTACTGGACCAGGGCCGGCTTGTGAGCGCTTCGGACTACTTGAACGCGCAACGGCAGCGCAAGCGCTTCTGCCGGGAGTTTGCTCGAGTGCTCGAGAAAGTGGACGCCCTGGTAATGCCCGCGGTGCCGATACCGACGGCCCGTATCGGAGAACTGGAGGTCGAGGTCAACGGCAGGCTCGAAAACGTCCGGCTTGCCACGACCCGCAATATTCGCGCCCTCAACCTCACCGGCCTGCCCGTGCTGTCCGTCCCGTGCGGATTCCACAGCGACGGCCTGCCCATCGGCGTGCAGGTCGTTGGCACCGCCTTTGACGAGCGGCGAGTGCTGGAAATCGGACACGCATACGAAACGGCAACGGAGTGGCACCGCCGGATCCCACCTATTGCGCAGCCTCCGGTTCCCAGCGACACCGCTCCAAGCGCACCCTAGCCCCCGCGAACGGAACGTTCTCTCGTTCGAGCCTGCGGCGTTGCTGGCGGCCACGCTCGCCGGGCAGGGCGATGCGGCCGCCAGCCGCAACTACGCGGTGCCACGGCAGCGCCAGCTCGGGCGGGCACGAGCGCATGGCGCGACCAGCCTGCCGCGCCCGGCCGGGAATGCCTGCCAGGCGCGCTAAGTCACCGTACGTCGCGACCTGCCCCCTCGGGATCCGTGCGACGACTGACCAGATTTCCTGATAACGAATCCAGGCCGACCCCGCGGCCTGCCCGGTCAGCAGGGCGCCGGCAGCAAGCGGCTCCCGAGACACTGCGCGCGCTCCGCCGCGGACGTGGCGGCCAGGCACCGTCCTAGCGGTGCCCCAGCGGGCCCATCTTGTCCAGTATTTCGTCGAACAGGTCCCGCTTGCTGCCGGGTTGTTCCTTGCCCCCGCGCGCGTGGCGGTACTTGTGCGACGAGTAGCAGGTTCGGCATTCGGTGCGGGCGGGCTCGCCGTCCACGACCGAGACAACCGAGTGGTTCATCACACCCTTGCACCGCGTGCAATAGTCATCGACGATATCGCCGATGCGGTGTTCTACGTTCACGGGGCCTCCCTAGTCCGGCGCAATGCAATAGAGGAAGTCGGCGGTGCGGATGAAGATCTGCCCGCCAACGGCGATCGGGCTGGCCAAGGTGTGGCTGTCGAGCCGGTTCGCGGCGAGGGTCTTGTATCCGTCATCCACGTCAACGACTGTCGTGGTCCCTTCCTCGTTCGTCGCGTAGAGCTTGCCATCCGCCAGCAGGGGCGAGGACGAATACGTGCCGGGTTCCAAACGCAGCCGCTCGACCACCAGCTCGCCCGTCTTGGCATCCAACACGTTCAGGATGCCGCGATCGTTGACCACGAAAAGGCGCTCGCCATCCGTAGTCGGCGTGGGCACGTCAGCGCCAAGCGCATTTTCCCAGACCTTGGCCGATTCGTCCATCCACCCCTCGCCGCCGAGCTTGAAGGCGATGAACGGGTTTCCGCGCGTGCTCGGAGTGAAAATGGTGTCCCCGATGTGGATCGACGACGCGATGGTGCGGTAGAAGCGCTCGTTGCCGGGATTGAACCCGCCCATGCGCCACAATTCCTTGCCGTTGCCGAGGTCGTGCCCGGTCACGTAGTCCCCGCCTGACACAACGAGCTGCTCCTTGCCGCGGGCAGTGACGATCAGCGGAGTCGAATAGTCGTCAGGAGATTCCGCCATTGCGTCGGTCGGCCGCTCGACCTTCCACAGAGTCTCGCCCGTCCTAGCGTCAACAGCGAACACGTACGAGGGGTCGTCTGTCTTCATGCCGTGGAGCACCTGCACGTACAGGCGGCCCTTGTGCAATCGGGGAGTGGAAGCGTATCCGTGGTTGAGCCCGAAGCGGCCATAATCCTGCTGTACGTTGCGCGACCAAACCTTCTCGCCGTTCATGTCGTAGCACGAGAACTGGCCGCCGCCGGTCATGATCCAGACGTGGTTCCCGTCGGTGATCGGCGATGGCGAGGAGAGATTCTGCTTGCGATAGACGCGGTTGCCGTCGCCGATCGTGCGATTCCACTGCACCGAGCCGTCCGCGCGGTTGAGGGCAATCAGCAAGATCTTGTCAGAGCGGTCAGAAGCTGCAGCGGGCGGCCCACCGGCCCGCGGGCCGGGAGCTCCGGGCCGGCCGGGCCCACCCCCAGGGCCTGGCCTTGGCCCGCGGCCGCGGCCGCGCCGCATCTGCTGTGCCGGGGAAGCGAAGCCTTCTTCTGCGGAGGTCACAAACACGGTGTCAGCCCAAATCGCGGGCGTGGCCGCGCTCCAACTCGGCAGCTTGGCCTTCCATACCACGTTCGTATCGCTAGTCCATTCAACGGCGAGCCCCTTGGCCGCCGGGTTGCTGCCGTTGAAGTGCGGCCCGCGCCACTGCGGCCAGTCGGCAGTCAGAGCGGGAATCAACACGGTCGTGAAGACCAGAGCGGCAAGGACAGAGCGAGACTTCATGGTCGGATGGGATTGCACTGGATGCAGGCCGGCCAGACTGGCGGCGCACCAACAGTTTAGGCGAGCAGGCTCGCCAGCGGGTTACGAACCGGTCTCTCAAACCAGCGCGAGCAAGCGCGGAGAGGCCCCGTGGATGCGGTCGCGCATAATGGGGTCTTGGCCGCCCGCAAGGCGGACGGGTGGGAGTTCATGCAAGCGATGCGTATCGCGGGCGGCCGTCCGCTAAGCGGCCGCATCGAGATCAGCGGGGCCAAGAACGCCGCACTTCCCGCCTTGGCCGCCAGCCTGCTGACCGACGGCCCGGTGACCCTGGGACGCATGCCGGATGTCGTCGACATTCGCACAATGGCCAACCTGCTCGCCAGCGTCGGCGCCGAGGTGGAAGCCCGGCCCGATTCGTATTCCATCCGGGCCAACGGCAACCTCGATCCGGTTGCCCCGTACGAATTGGTCAAGACCATGCGGGCATCGAGCCTCGTGCTCGGACCGCTGGCTGCCCGCTGCGGTCGCGCCCGCGTTTCGCTGCCCGGCGGCTGCGCGATCGGATCGCGGCCGATCGACATGCACCTCGACGGCCTCAAGACGCTCGGCGCGACGGTGCGGCAAGACCGCGGCTACGTCGAGGCGGTAGCCCCGAAGGGCGGCTTGGTCGGCGGCCGCATCCAATTCCGCCGGCCCACGGTCACCGGCACCGAGGACCTGTTGATGGCGGCAGTCTTGGCCAACGGCGAGAGCCTGCTGGAAAACGCTGCCTGCGAACCGGAGGTCGTCGACCTAGCAGAGCTGTTGACCAAGATGGGAGCGCGTATCGAAGGGGCCGGCACTCCAACGATTCGGGTGGACGGCGTCGACGCACTGGCGGGGACGGAGCACGCCATCATCCCGGACCGGATCGAAACCGGCACCTACCTCGTGGCGGGCGCACTGGCTGGCGGCGAGCTGACGCTGGAGGGCACCCGCCGCCAGCATCTCGAGCCGGTGATCGCGAAAATGCGCCAAGCAGGCTGCTTGATCGAGGCGCCGGACGATTCGACCCTGGTCCTGCGCGGCACGGCCGCGCTGAGCAGCGTCGATGTCACCACTCGCGAGCATCCCGGATTCCCGACCGACATGCAGGCGCAGTTCATGGCGCTGATGACCCAGGCCAAAGGCACATCGAAGGTCGTCGAGACGGTGTTCGAGAACCGCTTCATGCACGTGCTGGAACTGCAGCGCATGGGAGCGGACATCACGATCGGCGGCCACACGGCGGTCGTGCGCGGAAAGGCGGCGCTCACCGGCACGGACGTGATGGCCTCAGACTTGCGCGCCAGCGCATCGCTAGTGCTGGCGGGGCTGGCAGCGAAGGGCGAGACGACAGTGCATCGGATCTACCACCTCCGGCGCGGCTACGACCGCTTGGCGGAAAAGCTGGCCGGCGTCGGCGCCAGCATTGAACTCATCGACGACTAGCGGGTGTTCGCGGATTCCGCGCGCGGTCCGGCGCGGGGGCAGCACCGGATCGTGTCGGCGTTGGCCGGATCGTTGATTCGCGCCAGCCATTGGGCGCGGCTGCGCGTCTACGCCAGCATGCTCCAAGACGCGGAGGCCACGGTGGATCCGAGGTTTTGCTGGAGGGCTACCAGAAATCTGGCATGTATACTACAGATATCCATATGAAGACGACGCTCAACCTCGACGACCGAATCCTGAGGGCTGCGAAGGTGCGGGCAGCCGAAACCGGGGATACGCTCACCCATTTGATCGAGAGCGCCCTGAGGAGCCATCTCGCATCGGTCTCTGCTGTCGGCGGCGACTTCCGATTGCAGCTGCTGGTCAAGAGCGGGCAGCCCGTGCCGGGCGTCACTCTCGATGACCGCGATGCCCTATACGAAAAAATGGAGAGCCGGGATTGATCGCGGTCGACACCAACGTGCTCGTGTACGCCCACAGGGCGGAGATGCCCCTTCACGAGGCCGCGCGGTCCCGTTTGGTGGCACTTGCTGAGTCTCCGGCCCGTTGGGCGATTCCGGTGTTCTGCTTAGGCGAATTCATCCGGGTGATCACCCACCACAAGCTCTTCAGTCCACCGCACTCGGCTAGCGAAGCCTGCGAGGCAATGACACGACTGCTTGCTGCACCGAGCGCAACGGTCCTATTTCCGGGCTCCGGCTATCCGCGCTTGCTCGCGCAGGCCGTCCGAGAGGGGAACGCAGTCGGGAATCTGGTGTTTGACGCCCAGATCGTTGCGCTCTGCCGGGAGCACGGCGTGTCTCGCCTCCTTACGGAAGACCGTGACTTCGATCGCTTCCGCCAGCTGCGCACCGAGCGCCTCGGCGATGCCTAGCGCTAGTGCTGACTCGGGCAGCTGACATTCCGTGGGGCACCGGGCGATGTGCCGCATGCCATTGACAATTGCGGGGCGGCGATCAATGAGAAGCAGGTCATGGCGCGGTTCGCTTGGCGACTGCCGCCTGTAAGTCCTTCGGGAGCCTCAGCGCTCAAGCGAGAAGCTCACGATTTCCTCGTCGTTGCGGATGATCATGTGCCGATTGGCGTCGGCCCCAGCATTCAACTCATCGACAACTAGGCGCTGCTCACGGCTCCCACGGCGCCCAGTCTGCCGATTCGGCCCGCATCTGCTCGTATAAGCCGCCCAGTTCCGCCACTATTTCGGGATTCTGCGACGCGACGTCGGTCGTCTCGTTGACATCCGCCTCCAGGTCGTAGAGCTGCGGCGACTCGACTGCTCGCACATCCGGGGCGTAGTTGTGGAATTTCTCTCGCGGCATGGCAAGCTTCCATCTCCCGCGGCGAACCGCGTGCAGTTCCATTTGCACGAAGTAATGGAAGGTATCGCGGGCTCCCGACCCCGCCTCCCCGTGCCAGAGCGCGCTTTGGTCCACGCCATCCAAGATGCGGTCCTCCGGGGGCGTCGCGCCTGCGAGCGCAGCAAAGGTGGGCATTACGTCGAGCGTCGAGACGATGGCGTCGGACTCGCGACCGGCAGGCACCCGTCCCGGGCCCCACAGAATCGCTGGCACGCGTACCCCGCCTTCCCAGGACGAGCCCTTGGCCCCGCGCAGCCCTCCGGAATCACCTGTGGCCAAGTGTCCGCCGTGGCTCTCGAAGTAGCGCTCGACGCGCTCCGGCTGGGACCACGGCCCGTTGTCACTGGTCAGCAGCACGTAGGTATTGTCGGCTAGTCCAAGCGCTTGCAACTCGTCAAGGACCCGGCCCGTGTGGTGGTCGACTTCCGCCAAGGTGTCGCCGTAAAGGTCTCCGTCCGTGGTCCCGGCGAATTCGGGCGAGGCCCCGATCACGACATGCAACATCGTGTGTGCCAAGTACAGGAAGAACGGCTCCCCCTCCTGCTGGCGCCGCAGGAAGCCGATCGCTTCATCCGTGTAGCGCTTGGTCAGCGAGCCCATGTCGTCTGTCGTCTCGAGCTGCTGCATGTCCCGCCAGAACGTGACAGTTCCGTTATCGTTCGCGCCAAGCGTGCCAAAAAAGTAGTCGAAGCCCTGGTCGTTCGGAAGCAGGCCCTGCAGAGGCCGGCGCCTGCTCATGTCCCATTTCCCGATGGCCGCAGTTGCGTAGCCAGCTTCGCCGAGCACTTCGGCGGCTGTCACCTCGTCCGGACGGACGGCCCAGCCGCCGCCGACGCGACCGGGATGGCGCCCCGTCATGAGCGCCCCTCGCGACGGGCCGCAAACAGTCTGCGCATAGAAGCTCGTGAAGCGGGTGCCTTCCTGCGCCATGCGATCGAAACGGGGGGTGCTGTTCTTCTGCGACCCGTAACAAGCCAAGTCGCCATAGCCGACGTCGTCCAAGAAGACGATGACGAAATTGGGGCGTTCATGCGCGGTGTCTGGTGACGTGCCGCAGGCCACTGACAGCAGCGCGCATGCGATGAGTGCGCTGAGTGGGAGGCGAGTCATGCCGTCGTCCGCTGCGTCAGGACTGTTTTCTCGCGTTCTGAGCGCATCACTGCTCCAGCGAAAAGCGCACGATTTCCTCGTCGTTGCGGATGATCATGTGCCGATTGGCGTAGGCCGGATGCGTCCAATGGACAGCTCCGAATTCGCGGCGGCGGCGCAGAGGGTTGGTCGGGCGCATCAACGTCGCGCGGTCAAGCTCCTCGTAGCCCTCGGGGGAGAAACGGGCGATGACGAGTTCGCCGCGATCGTTGTTGATGAAGTAGCGATCCTCGTGGCGAACGATCTGGCCTGACGCCCAGCGGGCGTCTTCCTTGGTCAAATCAAGCGTTTCCCACACGCGGGCACCGGTGCGGGCGTCGAGGCAGCGCAAGAGCCCGTAGCTACCGATGCCATAGACATACTCGCCATCGACCACCGGAGTGGTGACCAGGGAGTGCAGCCCGTCGGTGTCGATCTCGCTGTCGCTGTTGCCCTTCCAGATCAACTCGGCTGCCGGGCGATCCTCGAGCAGGCGGTACATGCGCGATCCGTTGTAGAACGACGACACCAGCAGCCCGTGCTTGCTGTGCACGGGCGTAGCAACAGTCAGACCGGCCTGGATCTTGAACGGCTGCTGCCAATAGACCTCCCCGGTCTCCGGGCTGAGCGAAACGACCGCGGTCGGATGCCAGATGATCAACTGGCGGACGCCTCCGGCCTCGACGATCATCGGCGGGTCGTAACCGGGCTCGGAGCTGGCGTCGAGCGCCCGCCAGACCTCCTTGCCGGTCATCTTGTCGAAGGCAACGACCTTGGCGTCGGGCGATCCGCCAACCAAGGTGATCAACCGCCGACCGTCCACCAAGGGCGCTGCAACGAATCCCCAAGTCGGAAGCTCGGCAGCGAAATCGTCCTGATAGTTGCGATGCCAAAGCTGCTCGCCGTCTTCCGCCCGCAGGCAGAATAGGTCGCCCATCGAGCCCAGCACGTACACGCGCTCGGCGTCCACGGTGGGCGTGGCGCGCGGCCCGAGGGGATACTGCAGGCCGGCGTAGTCGACGGGCCACTCTTTCTCCCACAGCGTTTCCCCAGTCGCTTCGCTCAGCACCAGCACCCGCTCAATGCCCTTGCGGTTCTCCGTTGAGCGGTAGTCGGTGACGAAGACGCGCCCGTCTGCGACGGCCGGGCCGGCATAACCATTGGCAATCGGCTTGGACCAGACCCGCTTGGGCCCGCCGTCAGGGAAGCGCTCCAAGATTTCGGTCTCGGTCCAGATCCCGAGACGGTCCTTGCCGCGCCACTGCGGCCAATCCTCGGCCTGCAAGGCAACGGCCAAAACGAGCGAGAGTATACACAGTGCACGGCCCATGAACCGACATTGTAGCCGCCGCGTGCCACGGCGTAGACTGGTGGGTCGCGGCTCGGTCGCGGCCAACCGGCGAAACACCGGTTCCCGACCGGCTCAGCGAACTATCCCCATGCCTTCCGCCGGGTCGCAGGCTGAATGAAGCGTCGTCACCGAATCGGAGCGCATACCTCGGCTGCCGGCGGCGTTCATCGAGCTGCCGAAGAGGCTGTCGCGATCGGCTGCAACACCGTGCAGGTGTTCACCCGCAGTCCGCGCATGTGGCGCGGCACGGCCCCCTCCGCCGAGAGCGTCGCCCGTCTCGCCGCGCTGAGGCGGGAGCACGACCTGCGCCCGCTGGCGGTGCATGGCTGCTACCTCACCAACCTTGCCGCGGCCGACCCTGAGGTGCAGCGGCGGTCCCGCGAGTCCTTTCGCCTGGAAATCGAGAACGCACGCGCCATCGGGGCGGAGTACCTGGTCATCCATCCCGGAAGCGCCAAGGGCCAGACCCGGCCGGCCGCGATCGAAGTCTTCGCCACGGCCGTGGCCGAGGTACAGCGCGGATTCGACTGGGGGACGCTGCGACTGCTGCTGGAAAACACAGCCGGCGGCGGTGACACGCTCGGGCGTTCGTTCGAAGAGCTGGCCGAGCTCAGCCAAGCGGTCGGGGCGCTCTGTGACGCCCCGCTGGGATTCTGCATCGACACCGCGCACAGCTTCGAAGCCGGCTATGACATCACGACCGAAAAGGGCCTGCGCGACACGGTGCGCTCCATGCACCAGTGCCTGGGCATGGCAAACGTGCGCCTATTCCATGCGAACGACTCCAAGACGGCGCTGGGCTCGAACCGGGACCGTCACGAGTCCATCGGCGACGGGTACATCGGCGCGGAAGCCTTCGCTCGCATCCTGAGCCACCCGCGACTGCGGGCCAAGCCGTTCATCCTCGAGACGCCATTCATCGACGAGAGCCACCGCGAGAATGTCCGGAGGCTATGGGAATTGGCAGGCGAGCCGCTGGCGGGCTAGTCGTCGCTGCCCCCCAGCAGGCCGGCGCGGAGCAGGAAGTACAGCAGGGTCAGGATGCTGGTCACCGCCGCCGCCACGTAGGTCCAAGCCGCGGCGTTGAGGACCTTGTCCATGCCTTCGCGCTCGTACGGGGAGACGATCCCGTAGTTGACCACGAGCTGCTTCGCCCTGTTGCTGGCATCGAACTCTACCGGGAGCGTGACCAGTTGGAACAACACCGTGGCCGAAAACAGGGCGATGCCGATGTAGACCATGCCCGAGATCGACAGGAATATCCCGAATATGATGGCGAGATATCCGAAGTTCGAGCCCAAGCTCGCCGTGGGCACCAGCGCAGACCGAAGCTGCAGCGGGGTATAAGCGTTGGCGTGCTGGATCGCATGACCCGCTTCGTGGCAGGCCACGCCGACGGCAGCGATCGAAGCCCGGTCATGCACATCGGGGGACAGCCCGAGACTGCGGGTGGCGGGGTTGTAGTGATCGGACAGGAACCCGGACGAGACCGCGATCTTGACGTCGTGAAGGCCCGCCTGGTCCAACATTTGGCGGGCCGCCTGCGCGCCCGTCATCCTAGCCCTGACCTTGCCGTACTTCTTGAATGCGGACTTGGTCTTGGCGCTGGCCCAGAGGGACATCAGCAAGCCGGGAATCATGAACAGGAGATAGATTGGATCAAAGAACAGCATTCGGTGAATTGCCTCCCTTCGTAGGCCCGGACGGGCGCGGGATGTCTGCTCAGCATTAGTTTAGACCACGCTCGGCGGGTAGTTCACCGCGCGCGAGAAGCGAGTTACGGCGGCGCTGCGCCGGCAACGAGCTTGCGGTAGGCCGCCTGCACTTTTGCGACCGCCGACCCTCTCATCTCGCGATAGGGCACGAAATCGTCCGGATCCGGCAGACGCGCCACGCCAGCGGCGAGAATCCAGTCCCGGGGCTTGGGCAGTGTGACAAGTCGGTTGACCGGGGACAGCAGCCAGCGAACGGGCAGTCCGGCAGCCTGGAAGCGGTCTAGGATCGGCAGCAGCTCGCCGTCAGGCAGCGACCCGAACACACGGAACCAGACTTCCGGAGCAGCGGCGGCGATAGCTCCGACCAAGGCCTCGGAACCTACCGCTTCCAGGCTCTCGGAATCGACCACCAAGTCGGCGATGACGAAGTCGGGCGGCTCGTGGGCACTTTCCAAGTAATCGCGCGCCTGGGCCACGTGCAGGCGCAGGCGCCCTTCACGCTCGTAGTGGCCAATCAGCGGATGAAACTCTCTGGCCATCGCGAGCATGGCCGGATCGGCGTCGACCGCATCCATGGCCAGGTCCGGAAATTGGTGCAACAGTCCCACCACCCCACAGCCCCCGCCGAGCCCCAGCATCAGTCCTCTTCCCGCAGGGTGTCGCTGACCGGCCAGGAACCAGGCCAGTTGGTAGCGCGTCTCGGTCACCGGCCCTGGGCCCTGCCCCAAGTGGGGAGCCACAGCGCTGGCGGCCGGACGCAGCAGCGAAGCGCCCTGCAGCACGCCGCCGATCGTAAAGCGGCGCGATTCGGCCGTGTCCACGACACCCACGGGCCCGTACAGCCCGGCGCGTTCCAAGCGGACCGTCGGCACCGCGCTCAGCTCCGCGGCGCGGCCCGGGCGGGCAGTTCGAAGTGTTCGCCGAGGTAGACCCGGCGCACCTCCGGGTCGCTCTCCAACTCGTGCGGCGTTCCCGAGCGAAAGATTGACCCGTTGTGGATAATGAGCGCCCGGTCAGTCACCGCAAGCGTTTCGCGCACGTTGTGGTCGGTGATGACAATGCCGATCCCGTCGGCACACAGCCGCGCCAGGATCGCCTGCAACTCGATCACCTGCTTCGGGTCGATGCCCGAGAAGGGCTCGTCGAGCAGCAGGAAGAACGGCGACAAGACCAGCGACCGGGCGATCTCGACGCGCCGTCGCTCGCCGCCAGACAGCTGGTAGCCGCGGCTGTGCCGAACTTTGTCCAAGCCAAACTGCGCGATCAGGTCGTCGAGACGCTCGCGGCGCTCGGCCCGGACCAGCGGCTGCGTTTGCAGGACCGCCAGGATGTTCTCGTCCACCGTGAGCTTGCGGAACACCGAGGCTTCCTGCGGCAGGTAGCTGATGCCCATTCGGGCGCGCTGGTACATCGGCAGCTCTGTGATATCGGCCTCGTCCGCAAAGACTCGGCCGGCATCGGGGCTGACCAGCCCGACGATCATGTTGAACGAGGTCGTCTTGCCAGCGCCGTTCGGTCCTAGCAGCCCGATGATCTCGCCGCGACGAACGGCCAGGGTGAAGTCCCTGACCACCTGCCTGCCCCTGTAGCTCTTCGACAGTCGCTCAGTGCGCAGGGAATCCATCAGACAGGGGAAGCCAGGCGGCGCTCCACACTAGCGGGAAGCCGGGCGGTAGGTATAGGCGCGCTCGGCGCGCTGGCCCAAAACAAGCAGCCTATCACCGGCGATGCGATAGGTCAAACTGGCACCTTCCGATTCGGTGCCGTCGGGCATCAGAATCCGTGCCGGCTGGCCCACCAAGACCACCTCGGACTCGGCCACGTCGAACTCGGCCCGATCCCCGAACGCCCGGTGGCCCGAACCATCGGGCGGATCCGCGATGCGCACCGAGCCGACTGCAACGGCGCGCATCCCAGCGTCGCTGCCATCTGCACCAAGGGCTGTTTGCAGCTCGTCGGCCAACACGCGCATGCCCTGCCTGCGGAAGTCGACTGCGCCTTCAAAGCGAGCGGCGCCGGTCTCGGGATCGTAGAACATCAGATCGGACCGCACGATCGAGAGCGAGTCCGGGTCCGACGCGCTCGCGCCGCCCGCGACCCACGCGGCCTCGACTCTGTCGCGGGCCGCGATTCGGTTCGAGGCTTGGTCGATCATGATCGAATCTGCGTCGATTCGATTGCGCCCTTGCCACAGCCGTGCGCCGTTCCGGTACTCCAAGGTGTGGTTCTCGGGATCGGAGACCATTGCCCCCGCGGCGAGGAACACGGGCTGCTGACCCGCGAACATGCCCACCGTCCCAGACTGCCCGGAAGCATCCGGCCCCTGGATCAGGAATCCGGTCACATCGCCCGCGGCATCGACCCTGCCGTTGGCCCGGGCCAAGACAATCTGGCGGGCCGACAGGTTGCCGCCTGCGCTCGTAGCGGTCGCGTTTCCCTCCAACTCCAACACACCGCTATCGGGATCGAACCGGCCGCTGTCCGCAGTTCCCCTGCTCGGACCTTCCTCGAATCCGAAATTCCCGTCCTGGCGCAGTTCGGCGATTTCCGAGGTGCCGGGATCGAAGCGCGCATCCAGGGAGTCGCTCCAACTCCGCAATTCTGGCGACGCCTTGTCGGCAGCGCGCTGGACCAGCCGCGCCCCATTGCGAGCCTCGAGGCTTTCGAGATCGCCCGCGGTCCCGTAGGCCATGCGGATGCTTCCGGCGACCAGCGTGCGTGCCGGCGCTTCCGCTCCGTCCGCAAGCTGGCGCAGGGTCCCGCGTGCCGGCGACTCGACACGCTCGATCTGCGCCCCGCCCGGCTTCAAGACCAACAACAGCGACTCGGACTCGATCATGTTGACCGTGCCGCCATCGGACGGATGCAGCGAAGCCTGCGCCCCACCGCGCGCCTCGACACGACGCAACGTGCTCGAGGAGACGCTCGAAGGAGCCTCCACGTGCGCCTCGTACTGCAGGTCGACGGAATCGGCCTTTACCTCAATGCGCTGCCCAGCCTCGATCGATGCGAATCTGGCCCCGTCCGAGCCGCGGGAGCGTGCCAGCTCGCCGCCGATTTCAAACTCCACCTCCAGCCGAGACGCCGAAAACGCAGTCCGCCGGTCGGCAATGCTCTCGCCGCCACGCGCATTGACACCATCGATTCGACGGATGCGCCCGTCGGACATCAAGACAACTCCGCTATCGCATTCAAGCCAGCCTGCGCCTTGCTCGATTCGGGCAACTCCCGCGAGCTCAATTCGCGCCCCTTCCTCGGTATAGAGCAAGCTGCCAGCCCGGATAACGGCCGACGGCTCGTCCGGGTTCGACCCGAAGCGTTCCAAGCGCACCTCGGACATCATCCGCAACACTCCAGTGGTTGCATCGTACGCGGCTCCCAAGGAACTGCCCGCCCCGTCGGCGAACCGGTAATCCACTCTGCGATCCGTGCTGGCACTATTGGCAGCCGGACGAAACGTGACTCCGGAAGTGGTGACTTCTACGGGGCGTCCCGTTGCGCCATCAGCCGGGATGCCCAACGTGATCAGAGTCTCACCATCGCTGTAGAGGCTTCCATCCGCCAGCATGCGCATCGCGCCGCTCTCGACGCGGTCAAGGCTGCCCGTCTGCAATCGAAAGATCTCTAACACGACCCCGCGCAGGTCAGTTGTCAGCCCGTCCGCCCCTTGGACGAAGTCATCGGCGCTGACTTCCATGCGCGTGGAATCGCCGATGGTCTGTGTCAAGCGCCAGCTCTCGGACTGGGCCGAGAGGTCCTCTGGCAAGGTCGGCACCGCTTGCGGCGAGCCCCGTCCCGCCGCGGTCCGCGAGCCGAGGTAGTCGCGCACGACCAAAGCCAGCAGCGCCAGCGCGGCCAGCAACAGGAGAGATCGCAATGGATTGCGCAAGCGATTTGATGATATCAGCGCCTCGGGCCAGCTACATCGCGTCGGGTCAGTCCCCCGTTGGTTGAGCGCAGCATTCGATCCGACTTACGAGCTTCTGGGCTGGGCTACTGCGAGCCGAGACCGCCAAGGCTGGGATCGCGCTCGACCCGCTGCCCTTGCTAGCGACCCGCGCTGCGGATCGCGTGACACCGTCTCACCTGCCGAGCGCCGCGTCGCCGGTGCCAATCATGTCGGCACTGGCCACGATCAGCGGATCCGGCCGCCCCACTCGCCGGGCATCCTTGTTCGTGTACGGCAACGCAGCCAGGAAATGCCGCATGCAGTTCAGACGAGCGCGCTTCTTGTCGTCGGACTTGACGATCGTCCACGGCGCATCAGCTGTGTCCGTGTAGAAGAACATCGCCTCCTTGGCCGCCGTGTACTCGTCCCACTTGTCGAGCGACTGGCGATCCACAGGGGACAGCTTCCACTGCCTTAGAACGTCGTTCTCGCGGGCCTCGAAGCGACGCTTCTGCTCCTCTCGGGTGACGGAGAACCAGTACTTGAACAGCAGGATCCCGCTGCGGACGAACATCCGCTCCAGCTCGGGTGCCTGACGCATGAACTCCAAGTACTCCTTGCCGTTGCAAAACCCCATGACGCGCTCGACCCCGCCGCGGTTGTACCACGAGCGGTCGAACAGCACGATCTCGCCGCCCCGCGGCAGATGCCGGATGTAGCGCTGGAAGAACCACTGGGTCCGCTCGTCGTCGGTCGGCCTGTCGAGCGCCACCACCCGAGCGCCGCGCGGGTTGAGATGCTCAGTGAACCGCTTGATGGTCCCGCCCTTGCCGGCGGCATCCCTGCCCTCGAACAGGATGACGATCTTCCGGTTCGTCGCCTTCACCCAGTCCTGCACTTTCAGCAGTTCCACCTGAAGCGCGGCCTTCTCCCGCTCGTAGATCTTGCGGGAGAGCTTCCGCTCGTAGGGGTATTCGCCGGTCTCGAACAGGCGCCGGACGACGTCGCGGTCCCGGCTGAGCACGCCGGAGTCCCGCGGGGCGCCGTCATCCTCGACCGCCCGCGGGCTGTCTGGCGCGTGGTCCACAACCGGCGCCTCGCCGTCCGCTGTCGTCGTGTCCTGATCCACGGAGACAGGCTATCACGGCTCGCCGTCCGCCACCGGCGTTTCGCTGCCTTACGCGGGCAGCGCTCGGGGGCATTCAATCCCCTGAGCGTTCATTTGCCGCAGGCGGGAATCTACCGGACCATGCGGACAGTCGGAAGACGACCAGCTTGCCCATTCGGCATGCCCGCACGGACCTAGACCCTGGCGGACACCCTCTAGTTATTCAGGCAGCGCAAACGCGACGTAGCTGCCACCAGAAATGCCCCCTGTCTTGCCCCCGCCAGCAGCGATCGCGACGAACTCGCGGCCGCCGACCTCGTACACCGCGGGCGTCGCGTTCCCCCCGGCCGGAAGCGTCGTCTCCCACAGCAACGCGCCGGTGGCCTTGTCGAATGCCCGGAACTTCCGGTCGCGCGCCGTCGCGCCGATAAAGAGCAAGCCGCTGGAAGTCACGACCGGTCCGCCGTAGTTCTCGCTGCCAGTCGGCGGGATGCCCTGCTCGGCCAGCTCCGGAAACTCGCCCAGGCGCACGGTCCATTCGATCTCGCCGGAATCGAGGTTGACGGCATTGAGCGTGCCCCACGGTGGCGAGATGGCCGGGTAGCCTTCGGGATCGAGGAACCGATTGTAGCCGTCATGCGTGAAGGGCACGTCAGGAGCGCCGGAACTTGGCAAAGACTGGATCGATTCCCCATCCTCGCCCCGCAGCACGTAGCCTGCGATCGCTTCCACAGCTTCCGGGCTGAGGTATGGGAAGGCCGGCATCCGGCCCGCCCCCCCTCGCACCACGGCGCCGAACTCTTGGCTGCTCATCGCCAGTTCGGTGAGGGCCGGGAAAGTCGGCGGAGTGCCGCTGAGGTCGTCGAGATGGCAGGCGGCGCAATTGCGCTGATACAACCGCTTGCCGTTGACGGTTCCCCGCAATTCCCCCCGCTCGACCAAGCGGTGGATCCAAGCCATCTCGTTGACGTTGACATACAGCAGCCCCGATTCGGGATCGAACGCCTGCCCGCCCCATTCGGCTCCTCCGTCAAAACCGGGGAAGATGATCGTTCCCTGCAGGCTGGGCGGCGTGAACATCCCGTCGCTGCGAACTTGCCGAAAGCGCTTCAAGACTGCCGCGTGCGCCTCCGGCGTGCGCGTGGTCAGCTCGGCCTCGGTCAGGCGCTGCCGGCCCAGCGGCGGCGGCTTGACCGGAACGACCTGCCGCCCCGCCAAGACTTCCCCGGCCACGTCGGACTGCGCGGTCTCGATCTCCATGAGCGGAAACAGGGATTCGCCCGTCTCGCGGTCGAAGACATAGACCTGGCTCATCTTGGTGGAGACCGACACAGCATCGACCAGCTTCCCGTCGCGCATCGCCGTGACGAGAACCGGCGACGTGGGAACATCCATGTCCCAGACGTCGTGCCGCACGAACTGGTGGTGCCAAACCAGCTCGCCGCTGTCCGCTCGCAGGCACAGCAGCGAGTTGGCGTACAAGTTGTCTCCGGGACGGTTGCCGCCCCAGAAATCGAAG
Organism: Bryobacterales bacterium; assembly: GCA_022823865.1. Lineage (GTDB taxonomy): Bacteria > Acidobacteriota > Terriglobia > Bryobacterales > UBA6623 > VXMF01. The sequence continues at coordinate 12,607 of JAJEHF010000011.1, read as the reverse complement.
GCTGCCGAGCCGGTGCCCGCATACACCAGCCCCCGGTCGGCGTCGAGACTCAGGCCCGCCCAGGAGTTGGCGCCTCCGAGGGTCTTCCAGCCATCCTCCGGCCAGCTCTCGTAGCCGGGCTCTCCCGGGTGGGGAATCGTGTGGAAGGTCCAGCGCCATTCTCCCGTGCGTGCGTCGTACGCCCGGATGTAGCCGGGCGCGCTGGGCAAGGACTCGCTGACCGCGCTGCCCAGGATCAGCAGGTCGCCGTGGACGACCCCGGGCGTTCTCAAGCTGATCGAGAGCGACCCCGCGCGCTCCGGCAGATCAGACCTGAGGTTGATCGCGCCATTGTCGCCGAAGCCCACCACAGGCTCTCCGGTGCGCGCGTCCAATGCATACAGCAAGTGCCTCGCCCCGGCGTAGATGCGCGAGTCGTCACCATCGCGCCAGTGCATGAATCCGCGGTTCTTGGAGCGCTCCGCGAGCGGAGCGCCGTCCACTTCCAGGCGCCTCGTCCACACTTCTTCCCCGGTCGCGGCGTCGAGTGCGAAGACGCGCCCGTTCGGGCTGGAGCCGTACAGCAGGCCGTCAATCACGATCGGGTTGCACTGGATCTCCGAGCCGCGGAATTCGTCACCGGTCTCGTAGGTCCAGGCGACCTCGAGCTGGGCCACGTTGCCGGGATGAATCTGGTCAAGGCGCGAGTACTGGATCTGGTCAGGGCCGCCCCCGAACGCCTCCCAGCCCTCATATCCGGTTGCGGGCGGCCTTCGCACATCGCCGCAACCTGCCCCGGCCAAGCCGACTGCCAGAAATAGGCACAGTCGCATAGATTCGTAATTTTATCGTGCAGGCGAGAGACAAGATGGCGCGACCTGAGGCTCCGCCGTACAGCGGGTTAAGATGGAAGCGTTGCGGGCTGGTCAATGGAGATGACCGATTCTTCCGTGATCCCGAAAGTGTTCCTCAGCTTCTCGATGATGCACAAACCGCTCGTCGATCAGTTTAGGCATCAGGCGACAGAAAGCTGCTGCGGTTTGGTTTTTCGAGACTATTCCATCAAGGAACCCGTACAAGGTGTGTGGAAGATCTATGCGGAGCGCTTGATTCGAGAATCGAACGTGACGATCTGCCTTATTGGCGAGGATACTTGGCGCAGTGAACCAGTGAACTGGGAGATCCGAAAAAGCGCGGCGCTCGGCAAGAGGGTCCTAGCCGTCTACTTGGAGTCAAACATTGAACGTCTCCCCACAGCCATCCGGGAAGTGGGGGCAAAGCCCCTACCGTGGGATTTGGAAAAGATAGTGGACGATCTCTACGATGAACGGCGATCAGTCAGTTGAGCACGAACTGTTTCGTGCCAAGGAATCTTCCGCTGCCGACTCGGAAGCGTTGCTGGCACAGTATCGGTTATTGGTAGAGACCTCCGAGGCGCTGGTCACGCGTCGTCAAGGTGTGAACACATTCTTCCTCTCTGTGAACTCCCTTGTCCTTGCGGCTGCGGGCTTGCTACTCCGAGATGGCGCACTTACTGATCTGGAGTCGTTCGCACTGATCTGCTTGAGTTTCGGCGGATGTGTGCTTTGTTTCGTCTGGCGGAGGCTGATCTCGTCGTTTCGCCAACTGAGCAAAGGCAAGTTCGACGTTATACATGCACTCGAGCAGCGATTGCCGGCCCGAATGTTCACCGCAGAGTGGGCTGCCCTTGGTCACGGCGAGGATCCGAAGAAGTACAGGCCGTTCACTGGGACTGAAGCCAAGACACCTTTAGTTTTCGGGGGGCTTCACTTGCTCTTTGTCGGTGTGGCCATCTATCAAGCCACCATGTGAGCCCACCCCAACTGTTCGATGAGCACACACCGAATCCATGTCTTTGTCAGCCACTCATGGGCGTATTCGAATCACTATGAGACGTTGTACGGCTGGATCTTCGGCAATGGGTGGCGTTACGGCCAAGCCTCGCTGGTGTTCCGCGACTACTCCGTTCCGAAAGACGATCCGATTCACGGTGCATCCTCGGATTGGGTGCTTCGGGAAGCGATCAACAGTAAGATCGCTCGCAGCCACGTGGTCGTCATTCCGACAGGGATGTACGTGAACTACAGCAACTGGATCCAGAAGGAAATCGATGGAGCGATTGAGAAGAGCAAGCCGATACTCGGTGTGAATCCATGGGGGCAACTGAGAACCTCGTCGGTCGTCGGGCAAGCAGCAGATAAGATCGTCGGGTGGAATAAAGAAAGCGTCGTGAAAGCAATTTGGGAATTGTACCGGCAGTCATAGTCTAAGCGCATCGATGAGATGTCCTTGTTCGAGACGACCAATTGATTGGGGCGGACTTCTGCTACATACCGTCCGGTATGGGGCTATTGGCGACAGGCTCGAGGTTACGCTGAACGAGTTCAGCTGCCACACCAGCGCCCGGTCGAGCAGCGTCCCACCGAAACCTTGGCCGCGGTCGTAGGCGCCGCGCAGGGTCTTGCTGTCAGCATCCCAGCGCGGGCAGTCGGTTCGCCGGACCGACTTACTACAAGCAAAGAGAAAGGGGGTGCTATCCAAGCGCCTGAAGCTTGAACCAAAGCACGGCACCGAAGCCGATGAACCCCAGCAAGGCCGAGTACTCCCGGTTGACAAGATAGAGACTCCATTCGAAGCACTGCGAAGATTCGTAGCGCGGCCTGAGGGCGGGCAGAAAGCGGGGCACACGTGCCTCGTATTCCGTGTAACCGGGCAGGATGTTGCGGATGTGGCCTTCCTCTTCCCCGACGACCGGCAGGAACCACATCGTGAACACCACGAGGATCGCAACGAGCAGGACGGCATGGGCCGAGCAGATGCCAAAGCCAACACCGGCCAGGAGACTCCCGATGTAGAGCGGGTTGCGAACGTACGCGTACGGCCCGGAAGTCGCAAGCTGCTGGTTCTTCCGCAAATGACCAGCCGCCCAGGCGCGTAGCGCGAGGCCAGCTAGGACAATCGGCAGGCCGAGAGCAAGGCTGGCGACAGTCGGTTTAGCCAGCCAAGCCGCCGCAATCGCTAGGAGGATGGAAACAGACACCCTCGACCTAGCGGCAACCAGGGCCCAGCGCTTAGAGATCGGATCCTTCGTCCGCTCGTGCATTGCCATCATCACTGTCGCCGCAGCGGTGCGACCGACGCCGCGCCGCAAGGGTCATTCGACTTGGGCCCACACCCAACCTAGGATTGCAGACGAGCTATTCCAGAGCATATCGATTGGCGCCGGTTGAGCTCGCCAAGCCCCGAGCGCACAGCCGGCCCCGGCGGCCGACGGAGCGTTTCCCACGGGCATTCCGCCGGACCCGGCAATCCTCCATTCGAGTGCGAACTCGGTGCTATCGTAATGCGTTCATGCGCGATCCAAAGACATTCCGCAGTACAGCCTGGTTTCAAGGAGATCAGTACGAGCACCTCTCGCGGCGAGCGTGGCTTCGGTCGGAAGGCTTCAGCGATGCCGCATTCGATGGCAGGCCGGTCATCGGCATCTGCAATTCGTGGTCGGAGCTGACCAATTGCAACGCCCACCTGCGCCAAGTCGCAGAGGCCGTCAAGCGGGGCGTCTGGGCGGCCGGGGGAGTGCCGCTCGAATTCCCGACAATCTCGCTCGGCGAGATGTTCATGAAGCCCACGACCATGCTCTTCCGCAACCTCATGTCGATGGACGTGGAGGAGTCGATCACGGCGAATCCAATCGACGGCGTGGTACTGCTGTGCGGCTGCGACAAGACCACGCCTGCGCAATTGATGGGGGCGGCTTCGGCCGACATCCCGGCAATCATGGTCACTGGCGGCCCGATGCTGTCGGGACGCTGGAACGGCGAGCCGCTGGGATCGGGCACCGATGGCCGCAAGCTTTTCGAAGCGTTGCGGGCCGGTCGCATCGGCGAGGAGCAGTGGGCCGAAGTCGAGGGCTGCATCTCGCGCAGCGCCGGCCACTGCACAGTCATGGGGACGGCCTCCACGATGGCGTCGATGGCCGAATCGCTGGGCATGATGCTGTCGGGCGGTGCCGCGATCCCCGCCGTGGATGCTCGGCGCTACCAGCTGGCCGAAGCCAGCGGGCGACGCATTGTGGAGATGGTCTTGGAAGACCTGACACCGTCGCGCATCCTGACCCGGGAGGCATTCGAGAATGCCATCCGCACCGACATGGCGATCGGCGGCTCTACCAACGCTGTCGTGCACCTGCTGGCAATCGCCGGCAGGGCTGGGGTGGATCTCTGCCTCGACGACTTCGACCGGATTTCGCGCGAGACTCCGTATATCACCAACGTGAAGCCGTCGGGACAGTTTCTGATGGAGGACTTCTTCTACGCGGGCGGCCTGCCGTGCGTGACAAAGGAACTGCTTCCCCTGTTGCATGGCGACGCCCTCACCGTCAGCGGGCGGACCGTGGCCGACGAGGTCCAAGAAGTGCAGATCCGCAACCGCGACCTGATCAAGACGCTGGACCAACCGCTCAACCCAGAGGGCGGCACCGCGATTCTGTACGGCAACCTCGCCCCGAACGGGGCTGTGATCAAACAGACAGCGGCCTCCCCGCACCTGCTGCGGCACCGCGGCAAGGCGCTGGTCTTCGACCGCTACGAAACGCTCAGGGCGCGCATCGACGACGACCTCGACGTGGACGAGAACACCGTCATGGTGCTTCAGAACGCCGGCCCTCTGGGCGGGCCGGGATTTCCCGAATGGGGGCACCTGCCGATCCCCACCAAGCTCCTCAAGGCAGGCGTGAACGACATCGTGCGGGTCTCTGACGCACGGATGAGCGGCACGAGCTTTGGCACCGATGTCCTGCATGTCTCGCCCGAGGCGGCCGTCGGAGGGCCGCTGGCGGCGGTGCGCACGGGCGACGAGATCGAACTCGACGTGCCCGGCCGCCGGATCGACCTGCGCGTGGACGAGCGGGAGATCGAGGGCCGGCTCGCAGATCGCAAGCCTCCGGCGGCGCACTACCGCCGGGGCTACGGCAGGCTGTTCCTCGACCAAGTGACGCAGGCGCACCTCGGCTGCGATTTCCGGTTTCTGGGCAGGAACGCCGGCACGAGCGCGGCGGGCGCGCCTAGTTGATCCAGACCGGGCTTGCCCAGCCCTTGTTGGTGTCGAGCTGCTCCATCCGCAGGTAGTAGTAATCGCCCGGCTTCGGAGGGTCGCGGTCTTCGTAGTCGAACTCGATGTCCAACGGCGCTTGGTCGTTGACCAGTTCGAACTCGATTTCAAACGCAACTTCGATGCCCATCAGCTCGAGGTAGCTGTGGGTATACGGCTTGTCTCCCAGCCCGCGCCAGCGGAAGTATCCGTCCCGGCGCAGCACATCGAGGGGGGCCGTGACTTCGAGCGGGCCCAAGTGCGGGTCTTGCAGTCGAAACACCAAGGCCCCCTCCGCCCCGTCAATGCGCGCCAGCATCCCGTCGCGGTCGTTCGAAGTTGCCGCGGACTGCCAGCGGACGCTGTCGCCGGCTTGGTGCATGCGCTCGAACTCTTGGTCGCGATGCAAGAAGCGCTCCAGCCTCACGGCCCCGGACTCCGCCTCCAGGACCCCTTCCCCGAAGCCCACGTTGGCGCGGCGCTGGTAGATGTTGTCGCCCCATGAGATGCGCACGAGCGAGCCGCTCTGCCGCGCCGGGTTGATCGAGTGCAGCACACGCCCGTTCTTGACCAACTCCACCCTGGTGAGGGGCTGCGTCCCGGATACCCTGGCCCGCATGCGGGCGGCCGGGGCCGCAGCGGCTGGCAGCTCGCCGCCCATGGGCTCGCCGTTGAGGCTGAACTCCATCAAGATGCGCTCGTTGCCGGTCACTCCGAAGGTGCGCCGCTGGTACAAGCCCTCCCAGATCGCATCCCGCGTCTTGCCGTAGGCGAAAACGCCCGTGAGCGGGTTCGTCATGGTGTAGATCAGGCCGGGGTAGGAATTTCCGAAGCCGACGGTGTGGTTGTCGCCCGAGGCCGTCGCCGCCAGCCTCAAGCCGGCGTCCAAGTGGCTCTGCCACGACTCCTCGAACACTCCGTGGACGGAGGCGATCTCGAAGCTGCGCTCGATGCGCGGATCGGTGCGGTGGGTCCAGTTGGGCGGCCCGCCGCCCACGTGCGGAATCACCATAGCCGGCACGCCGGATCGCTCCAGCACATCCATCATGTCTCCCACGTCCGCCCGGTTGCTAGCCGGATCGAGCTGCATTGTCGTGGGAGCGTCGTCGGCGTTGTAGATCACGTTGTGGTGGCCGCCGAGCCGGGTGCCCACGCTGTACTCGTAGCCGAGGATCGTCACGAAGTCCCGCCAGCCGTTCATCCGTTTGTTGCCGCGGATCATGTCAGGCCAGTTATCCCTGGGATCCTTGAACTTGTCGAAGATATAGGACGGCCCGGTCACGCCCAGCGGCATGTGGTGCGGCGTCAGAGCGCCGAAGTCCAGCAGGCCGTTGCGTCTGGCGTGGAGATACAACTCCTCATACGTGCCGCGACCGTCGTGCAGGTAGGTGTGCTGGTGCAAGTCACCGTAGTAGACGCGCCGCTTGGGATGGTTCTCGACTCGGATCGGATTGCTGATCCCCTCCAGCGATCCGTCCGCTGAACGGACCGAGAGCCGGTACACGCCGGGCTGCGTGGGCACCAAGTTCGACGCGACATAGTGCAGCAGTTCGGGGTCGTATTCGAATTCGCTGGTGCCAAGTGTGGGATCCTGCACCGCCAGCTTCCAGCCTTGGTGATTTCCAGCCAGAGAGCCCCATGCATCACTTGGTATCGCCTCCAAGCTGAAGCGCTCACCGACCGCGACATAGGCGGGAGCATAGACCCGCAGCTTTGTCGCCGGCCCGCCGACGACCTTGAGGAAGGCATCACCCACGTAGTCCCGCGGCCGCCCGTCGGCGCCGGCAATCACGACGCGGAAGTTGAAAAGGTTCTCGGCGTAGTGCTGCATGCGCACGCCCTGGGTCCCCCCGAGGTCGAAGTACACCTTCGTTCCCGGCGCTAGCTTGCCCGCGGCAAGCTTCGCGCCGACGGCCTTCCGATAGGGGAAGACGCTGGGCGAGTTGCGCTGCAGGGCATTGGAGTGGACCAGCATCTCCCACTCGGCCCCGGGAGCGGCAGTCTTCAGGGCGAAATGCGCCGGCATCTGCGGGTCGGCAACCTGGAACTCCTCGACGTCGCTCGTGAAGTGCTTCCAGATCTCCAGCGTCTCGCCCGCGGCCATGCCAGCCTCGCCGATCGTGCATTCGATCCGTATCCTGCTGCGCTGGCCGGCGTGCGCGACAGGCGACGAGAGCAGCTTGACCGATCCCTCGAGCGGAAAGCCTGGCGGCATGTAGCCGCCCGGCCTGTACTCGATGCGCAGGCTGGCGGGATCTTCGCCGGCCGGTTCGGCCTGGGCGGGGCCGCTTAGCTGCGCCCAAAGCAAGGCTGCCGCCGCGAGCGCGCAGAGCAGTGCTAGGTAAACTCTCATGATTGCGCCGATTGTACTTGACCCGGTGGCCGAGCCGGCTCCGATGTCTCGCATCGCTCGGGTATGCTTGACAGCATGAAACGCTGGTTTTGCGTGGCATGGATCGCCTGCGCCGCGCTGCAAGCGTCCGACGTCGGGCGAGCGCCGCTGATCTTTCGGGAAGACTGGACCGCTTCCCCGCCGGCGATTCCGCTCACCCAAGGCGATGTGGCGAATTCCGAACTGACAGTTGCGGTTCACGGCCTGGGCCCGCCGCTCGTGAAGAAGAGTTATCACGACGCGCGGGAATGGGATCCCCACTATGTGTGGTCGGGCCTGGCCAAGACGCCGTGGGCTGTCAGCCTGTCTCTCGCGGACGGGGGCCTGATGGACCTCTCGGGCCCCGCAACTCTGCGCTGGCGCAGCCGCCAATCAGGCTTCCGGGCATTGCGCGCCGTGGTCGAGCTACCGGGCGGCCAATGGCTGGTCAGCGAATACTCTGACGGGGCGTCCGAGCAGTGGCGGGTCAGCGAATTCGCATTCTCCAGCAGCCGCTGGCGGCAGCTTGACCCCTCCACCGTGACAGAGGGGCCATGGGTGCAAGACCCGGACCTGACGCGAGTGCGCTCGGTCGGATTTACGGATCTGATGCCGGGAGGGCGCAGCCGCGCGTGCTCGCGCCTCGACTGGATCGAGGTCTATGGCCAGCGCGTTCCCAGCGGGCCGCTGGAGGTGTTCATCCTGTCCGGCCAGTCGAACATGGTCGGCTGGGGCAACAGCTTGGAGCTCGACAGCGTTGCCCGGTTCGGCCATGACACGCGGTTGGAAACGTTTCACGACGGCAAGTGGATCCCGCTCCGCCCGCAGCGACCGCCATCGGCGGCTCAGCGCGACAGGTGGGGGATCAAGGAGTTCACGTTCGGGCCCGAAATCGGCTTCGCCCACGCTCTGGCGGGAGCGTGGCCGGGGAGCCGCATCGGCATTGTCAAGCAGGCGCGGGGCGGCACCGGGATCATGGCATGGGCGCCGCAGTGGAACGCCGCCGACGCCGAGCTCACGGGCGATGCCCGCAAGGGTCCGCTGTACCAGGAGCTGCTAGCCAAGGTGCGCCAGGCGCTCGATGGCAGGGACGCTCGCTTGCGCGGCTTTCTCTGGCTGCAGGGGGCCAAGGACATGCGCGACCAGCGCACCGCCGACCGCTACGCCGAGAACCTCGAGAGCCTGATCGCCGCCTTGCGCCGCGACCTCGACACGCCGAACTTGCCAGTCCTCGTCGGAACCTATCGCTCTGGATCCCTACCGGACAGGCTGGACGGCTTCGACCCGACCGCTCTAGCGCCGCCGCAGGGGCGCCCGGGCGCGTGGGACGTGCTACTGGCCCAAGAGCGGGTACCCGCGAAGGTCGGGCACGCTGCCCCAGTGCATCTGCGCGACTTGCCCAGGCACGCGGGCAACATCCATGCCAATACCGCCGGCATGCTGCAGGCCGGTCGCGCATTCGCGCGTGTGTTTCTCGAGAGCTTTGCCGAGGCTGACTGAGCGCAGCAAGCCAACCTAGATCCTCTGGTAGAATCGTCAGCCGCGAGGAGCTGGCCAGCCGGGCTGGCCTCGCCTTGACGTCCGCCGGTCAAGCGCCGGGCGCTCGCGGAAGCGCGGGAGGGACGGGACTCGCCGCTTAGCCGGTCGGCCGGGAAGAGCGCACTACCCAGAGCGACTAGTTTCTGGTCTAGTCAATTCGGAGTGAATTGACCATGTCGGATCCGATCGCATGTCGGGGCGAGCCCCGCGGAACGGCCATTTCGCGCGTCCGAGCGCCGCGGTCCGAGCCGGAATCTGCCTGTTTCTTGGTCCGCTTGGCTTGGAATCCAACATTTTGCCCCTGAAGCGTGCATTAGTATATCGTATTTACACTCAAGTAATATTATCAACACGATATCTCTCGATCAGCAAGGGATTCGCGCCGGCCTGAAGCCACGATTCCTGTCGCTTGAGGCTGCGATTTCAAGCACTTACTCGGCCATGTAGTCAATTCACTCCGAATTGACTACATGCCAGCGTGCCGGCGGGCCGGGGCTCCAATGGCCGCAAGCAAGCCCCGGCAGGGGCCACGCGCTGCGCGCCCGGCCTAGCCCCGCCCTCCCGCCCGACAGGACCCCCGCCGCCACCGGCTCGGCCCTGCTTCGCGGCTGGCCTGGCGCTTCCACGCCAGTGCGCAAGCGGTCCGTCGCCTGCCGGCGGGATCGACCACGCGCCGCGCCGCCGACGGCCAGCGCTAGGCTCGCCTCCGCCTCCCGCGCCGCCGCCCTGCTCGCCCTCGCCCTGCTGGCCGCCCCCGCCAACGCCCAGGACACCACCCCGCCCAGCGTCAGCTCCATCACAGCCGCAACAGGCGGCACTATTCAGATCGCCTACAACGAGGAACTGGACGACGCCTCGATTCCCGCCACCACCCAGTTCACGGTCAGCATCGCAGATGTTTCAGTGTCGGTGGGCACGGTCGCTATCGTCGACACGACCGTCATGGGCGTCACGACCTCGTACGTGCAGCTCGCTATGATTGGCGGGTTAGTTCCTGCGCCCGGCGAGACGCTGAAGGTCAGCTACGCCGTCCCGGCCGCGAATCCGATCCAGGACACGACTGGCAACGACGCGCCGGCGTTTTCCGACCAGGGCCTGACCACCGCCGTCTCGTGGAGCGCGGTCACCCTGGAATCCGCGGAAGCGACCAGCAACACTGTTGTCAAGCTGACGTTTTCCGCCAGCTTATACACGGGTCACCCCGATCGGGCCCGATTCACCGTCACGGCGGGCGGCACCGGCCAAACGCCGAGCAGGATTAATTACAGCTGCTGCCTCGGGTCGCCCCAAAAGGGCACGGTCTGGCTATTGCTCGACACCCCGATCATCAAGGGCGACACCGTCACCGTGAGCTACTCGGCGACCCTCTCGTCGACCCAGAAGGGGTCGAGGATACGGGACAGTAGCTACAACGCTGTGCAGGCGTTCAGCGGCACCTCGGTCACCAACAACGCCGCCGAGCTGATCCAGAGCGCCGTCGTGGTCGGGGACCAGCTCACCCTCACCTACTCCGGGGCGCTGAACACCACCGCGCTGCCGTCCGAGGAGCAGTTTCACGTGTTCTTAGGAGACTCCACCTCCGCAAGGGCTGTGTCCGGGGTTGCCGCGAGCGGTTCGACCGTGACGCTGACGCTGATCAGTCCGTTCACCTACGGGCAGGCCGTGCGAGTGTCCTACGACATTCCGCAAACGAATCCCCTCAAGGACGCGGACGGCAAGACCATCGACGACCTCAACCGCTACCCCGTCACGAACAACACCCCGGCCGCGGTCGAGCGGGCGGAAATCAGCGGGACCTCGCTGGTGCTGACGTACCAGGGGCCGCTGTGCACGACGACGGTCGCCGACGTGTGCACGGCCAACCTGCCGAACGTGACCGACTTCAGCGTGACTGTGGCCGGGATCGGCCACCTCCTCACCGCGGTCGCCGTGGACGGCTCGACGGTAACCCTGACGCTGGGCGGCGCCGCGGTCGGCGCGACCGACGCGGTCACGGTCGCCTACACCCAGCCCATGACCAGCCCGCTGCAGGACGGCAACGGCAACCCGCCCGCCACGTTCGCGGCCGTCAGGGCCGACAACACCTCCCGCCTGCTGGTGCGCAACACCCTCCAGAGCGACGGGATCTTCGGCAACTTGGACCTCGACCACGCCCTGGCGTTCACCACCGGCGGCAGCGCCTTCAAGCTGACCCGCGCGGACGTGTGGATGGCGAACTTCCTGGCCACGACGCCGGCGGCGTCCTGGACCTTGAGCATCCACGCGTCCGGCTCGGACGGCCTGCCGGGGGACTTGCTGCCCAACGGCAGCCTGACCGCCTCCTCCGCCACGCCGGTGCCCACAGGGCTGCCCCTCGGGCGCATCGAGCACGCCGCCTCCGGGGCCGGCATCGACCTCGCCGCCAACACCACCTACTTCGCGGTGCTCGACCGTTCGAGCGGAGGAATCCGGAATTTCCTGCTGCTCGAGGACTCGGATGCCGAGGATCCGGGCGCGGCGCCGGGCTGGAGCCTCGCGGACGGGGGGCGCACGCGGGACGACGGCATTTCCTCCCCCACGTGGAGTCCTCTTGTCGCGAGGGGATTGCGGATCGCCCTGCACGGCCGCTCGACGGACACGACGGCGCCGGCGCTGCAGTCGCTGTCCGTGAGCGGCTCGACGCTGACGCTGACCTACGACGAGACCCTCGACCCGGGCTCGGTCCCGGCCGCCTCCGCCTTCGCGGTGAGCATCGACAGCGCCGCGGCCGTGAACCCCACCGCCGTGTCGGTCGCCGGCTCGGCGGTGACGCTGACGCTGCCCGCGGCGGTCACCCCCGGCCAGACGGTGACGCTGGCCTACACCGCGCCCTCCGCCAGCCCCCTGCGCGACGTGGCCGCCCCGCACTACAACAACGCGGGGGCCTTCGCCGCGCGCAACGTCACTGTCTCGCAGGTCGTGCCGACGGTGTCGATCGCGAGCAATGGGAACATCACCGCGGGCGCCCGGGCGAGCTTCCGCCTGACCGCCTCGCCTGCGCCCTCGTCAGCCATCAGCGTCAACCTGACCGTGACGCAGACGGGCGGCGTGCTCACGCCGGGCTCCGCCAGCGTGACCATCGCGGCCAATGCGACCTCCCAGACCTGGGTCAGCGGCCTGACGTCCTCCAACAACAGCGGCACGGTGACCGTGACGCTGCAGCCCGGGACCGGCTACACGCCTTCCACCACGGCCTCGGCCCGCACCGCCACCGTCACGGTCAGCGCCGCCGGCACCGATCCGCCGCAGCAGCAGGACCCGCAGAATCCGCAGGACGCCTCCGGCGGCAGCGAGCAGCGGCCGCGCGACCCGCAGCCGTTGCAGCTGGCGCTGTGGACCGACAAGCCCGGCTACCGCCCCGGCGAGACCGTGCGGCTGTACCGCAGCCTCGAGCCCCACGACGACCGCGGCCGCTACCGCGCCTTCGCCTGGCTGGAGCGGGCCGGCGGCGGCGAGCGCCAATGGCTGGCCCCGCTGTCGGCCGAGGGCGAGTTGCACGCCGAGGCGGTCGACGCCCGCGGCCAGCCCGCCAGCGCAGCGCGCCCGCAGGCCCTCTCCGCCGCCGACCGCGAGCTGGCCTTCGAGGGCCAG
>JAJEHF010000020.1 GCA_022823865.1 Bryobacterales bacterium | reverse complement strand
CACTTGGACGGCGCAGCCGCCGCGCGAGTACTCCTGCCCGGCCTTCCCGACGCCCAGCCCGGCGGGGAGCGTTCACGGATGATCGAGCCGGGCAAGAACGGGCGCCGAAGCGGAAGCGTCGCAAAGGGGCGCTGCGAGGCAAGTTGCTTCGTGACAAACGGGCGTCCGCTTGTGAGATGGATACTTAGCCACCCTAACAGTGGCTTAGCCAGCCCGGCGAGACTCCCCTCCGGGCTCTGCCCGGAACAACGCCCATCGAGCAGTCGCGAACAAGCTGCTCGGCCTCGTCGTCGCCAGCCTCAAGGACGGCGCGGGCGACCGGCCGCACTCATTCCTCCTCGGGACTGCGGCACGCTCTGCCGAGCGCCCGGTTTCCGGCCTACCGTACCCCTCGGAGACCCGAGATCTTCGATCCTGGGCTATCCTTGCGCCCGTAGGACACCCGAAACGCGTCGGGGCTGTCCAGAAAACGGCCCCCAAGCGCGGTCGCGGGGTCAGGTCAGGCTATATCGGTGCCCGCTCTCCCGCCGCGAGACGCTCCGCTCAGTCAGCCATCAGGCGGTCTCCGCTCGACCAGGCCCGTGCGCCAGTGCGCGGCTTTCACCGTGCTCTTGACCAAATGTGCCAGCGTGCGCGTCGACAACCTCCGGGGCATGGCTGCAATCTCCACGCGCCAAGGGAGATGCGCGTATATTATCCGGGACGAAGCTTGCCTCCAACTACCGCTAGCCCCGGAAAGGTGCATTCCATGAAGATTCGTCGTACCGCTGCTGGCATCGTCGCACTATTCGGGTTGACGGCGACGCCGGGATCCAGTCAGGTCATTGTCGGCCCCGACGGACCGGTTGAGTTCATCGGGTTACAGCAATGGGAGGCCCAAGAGCTTTTCGACGCAATCCAAGGTCTCGCTCCCGACCTCCCTTTCCACGCCTGTGCCGCCCTGATGAAGCAGGAACTCGGATTCGCGGATGCGGCTGCAATGCGCTACCGGTGGGAGTCCGACGACTGGTACACAGTCGTCGTCGGCCTGGAAGACAGCACGCGGGTTCGGTACAGTCTGACAGGCAGCGAAACGGTCGATCTGCCGGAAACCTGGCAGGAGCTGCACGCAGTCATCGGCGAAGACCTGTATACACTGACCGTGGTCGCTCGCGCTTTCCCCGCGAGCGGCTACCTGCTCAATCCCGAGAGCCCGCGTCGGCTCGCCGAACAAATGGGCGCCGATCCTGAATCTGTCGAACGGTTGTGGGAGCTGGCCGCCCGGGCACACGGCGAGGAGGACCGCCGCTTGGCCCATGAAGTCCTCGCTAGGGACTCATCGTCATCGGCGCGGACAGTGGCGACCCTCGTACTCGGCAACTTCATGGACGACGACAGGTCGTGGCAGGCCCTGGTTGGTTCAGTGATTGACCCCCACCCCCACCGCGTCGTCAACGAAGTGGCCCGGAGCATGCTCGAAGGCATGTTTGCGGGCATGGTGGAGGGCCTGATGAGGCGTGAGAGAGGCCCGGTCGATTGGGCTGGGGCCCGCGCCCCGCTGTCGGCAATCTTCGGGGGCACGAATCTGCCCGCGTTCAACTTGATCCTGCAGGTCCTAGTCGTCACGGACATTGATCCGGAGTTTGCCCAACAGTTGGCTCACGAGAACCCGGACCTGCTCCTCGCTCACGCCGGAGCCGAGCATGGACCAACCCGGATCCCGGCCTTGAACTTCCTGAAAGCCATGAGCGACGAGGATTTCGGAACGAACCTCGACGCGTGGAGATCATGGATCAACGGCAGGCCGGTTGGACGCTAGGCCGGGCGGATATGAGTGAGTTAGTGGGGAGCGAAGAACCGGATGAGCGCGTCCTCCAAGTGCTCGCTACGGTGAAGGCGCTCGCCCAAGAATACCGCAGACTCACCGGACGCCCGCTCGGCGTTACGGGAGAAGTCGCAGAGTATGAGGTGGCCCGGCTGTTGGGAATGAGACTGAGCCCGCCGCGCGAAGCAGGCTATGACGCAATCGACCGAGAGGGACGAAAGATTCAGATCAAGGGACGGTGCTTGCGCGCAGGGTCGAATCCAGGGCGGCTTGGGCAGATCGACAAATCAAAGGAATTCGATGCTGTCCTGTTGGTCCTGCTAGACGAATCCTTCGACACCATCTCCATCCACGAGGCGGGCCGCCAAGAAGTGCTCCGTGCGCTCCAGGCACCGGGGTCGAAGTCTCGAAACGAACGGGGAGCGCTGTCCGTGAGCCAGTTCAGGAAGATGGCAAAGCTAGTGTGGTTGCCCGATTCCCTCGGTAGCGAGTAGGCGGGCGCGGGACAGGGAGCTGGTCATGGCCTTCCCACAGAGGTATTCGGCGCTAGAGCGTCTCGCGCTCACCCGTGCAATGCTCAGCCAAAGACCCGCCACCAAGCTTGGGGGAGGTAACCGAGAGGTCGGTTTCCGGGACCTTCGGAGAAGGGATCACGTGGGCGCAGGAACTCCCGCCATTCAAGCCCGGTTTTCCCGCTTTCGCAGTACGGTCCAGCAGGGTCCAGTACAACGGCAGAAAACGCAGATCGTGCAGTCCTGGTTGACTTTACGTGACTTCCTGCCGGGATTCAGACCCTTACCATTCCGCCGAGGCGGCTGGTGGAAAGGATGAGGCCGCGCGGGCCGGACCGGGATCATGGCCCCAGCCGCTGATAGCCCTCGGCAGGGAAATCGGCTCTTCAGAATCGAAGCGGTGAACCGACCTAACGCGGTCTCGGGCGACCTGCGTTCTGCCAGTCCATAACCCGCCGGGTGAGCCTGTGGTCAATCTCCTCCCGCGTTGTCCGCAGACTCTTTCCGCGGAAATCATGCTCCCAATAGCGCCAGACCGAGTAGCCGAGTTTGCGGAGTTTCTCGCTGTTCTCCGCGTCTCGCCTGACATTGCCTGCCAGCTTTGGCTCCCAGTACGCCCTGTTGGTGTCTGGAATGCGCCCGTGCTCGGGACACTGGTGGAAGAAGCAGCCGTCCGCGAAGATCGCCAGCGACAGGGTAGGAACAACGATGTCGGGCTGCCCGGGCAGGTCGCGGGCGTTTGTTCGGATTCTCCAGCGGTGCCCCAGACTGAGCCTAACAATCTGATAGAGCAGTGCTTCAGGAGTCGTTCCGGTACTCCTGATGCGCGACATGATCTCGCTGCGTTTCTCAGGATCGAAGATGTCGGGCATGGCCAACCACGTCGTTTCGTGAGCAGTCCCCGATGGATGGCTACCGGGGGGGTCCGGACCTTCGCGGATTCAAGGCTGACGAGAACTGATATGACGACCTACCGCTCGCCCCACCGCCGCCGCCATGAGAGGCGGCACCGCGTTCCCCACCTGCCGGTACTGGTCGCTTATGGAACCGTGGAACTCGAACCGGTCCGGGAAGGACTGAAGGCGAGCTGCCTCCCGTACGGAAATGATCCGGTCTTGCGATGGATGGATGTATCGCCCCCAATGGGGATCGCATTTCGTCAGGATGGTGCTGCAAACTCCATGTCGGCTCAGTCGCCCGTAGCGTGTCGTGTGGGAGTTTCGTTGAGCGCGCTGCATTCCGGCTGGCAGTAGTTGAAACGGGATGTCTCGCCACGACCCTCCTTGTGGGATGAACCGCAAGCGCTCCATCATGAGGCCACCCAGCGTCCTCGTCTTATGGTTCGGGACGCGGCGCTCGCCGTTCCGAAGCATCTTCTGGAGTATCGTCCGAGCCGAAGTGGCGTACCGCATCCGGGCGGCCCCTCCTCCGTTCGCGATCGCGGGCAGGTCACTGATGGCTGGCCCCACCTTGACAGCGTTCAGGTGACCGTAGCGCTGACCTGATTGGCGCTCCCATGTGTGAATGTAATCGTCGCGCCTGGGCTTCGGCTTCGGACAGGGTCCAAAGGTCCCTTCTGGAAACAGCTCCTCGTCCCATCCCAAGCGGGTGGCGATGAAGAATACACGCCGGCGCAGCTGCGGTACTCCGAAGTCACGCGCGTACAGGATCCGTCCCTCGCACTCGTAGCCTAACGCCTCTAGCGACTCATAGATCTCCTCGACGACACTGCCTCCCCCAACCGTCAGGATGCCGGGGACGTTTTCCATTACCAGCGCCTTCGGGCGGAGCGCCTTCACGATTCGCAGGTAGTCGCGGAACAGGCCGGCCCTGACATCGCTCTCCGACCGCTGATGGTTGTTGTAGCTGAAGGCCTGACAAGGCGGGCCTCCGATCAGGCAATCAAGGGATCCCACCTTGACGGCAGAATCGGCGAGGAGGTGACTGCCCCGTAGCTTGGAGATTGGTCCTGCGAAGAAGTCGGCCTCTGGAAAGTTCCGGCGAAAGGTGACGCCCGCCGCAGGATCGGAATCGTTGGCTGCAAGCACGGTGAAGCCCGCTGCGCGGAATCCCTCCGCCAAACCGCCCGCCCCCGAAAACAGGTCAATGCACGTGGGCCCCTCGGGGGGCTGAGATCGTCCCTCGCCTGGGAAGCACACGAAGTCAGATGTGGGCTGAGTCTCCACGAAGCGGTTCCCGTTTCAGAGGGGATTGCTGGCGGGTTCGGGAAACCGAACAAACGCCATAACAAGATAGCCGCTGGCCACGCCCAGCGGGAGGGGAGGGGGCCAGAACGGCGGTGAGCCGAGCCACCTCGCGTTCTCTGAAACCGAGTTCACGCGTGGTATCGGCACTGCAGGAAGTGGACGGCGTTCGGCTCGCACCGATACACGAGCCGGTGCTCCCCTTGAAGTCGGCGGGTCCAGCAGCCCTTCAGGGCGTGCCGAAGCGGCTGGCCCAGTTCTCGGGCTGCGACCGATTCCTCGAGAATCGCGCTCGCCAGGGAGACCACCTTTCGTGCGATCCTCGGACGCTGGGATGACCACCACGCTAGATCCTCCCGGAATTCCTCATGGAATACCGCCTCCCGAGAGCTTACTGGCACATCGACTCCCATCAGATGTCTTCCTCGCTTCCATCGTCCAGGTTCAGTGCGGACCGCAGTTGGTCCAGAGGCGTTGACTCGCTGGTCTGTCCAAGCGCCCGATTCAGCGCGACCAACAGCCGCAGGGCAGTATTGGGCGAGCGCAGGAGGTGAGCGGTCTCTCGAAGGGCCGCGAGTTCTTCGGCGTCGAGGACTGCGAGGTCCTTGTGGCCCCGTCGCCGCAAGATTGCAACTTCTCCGCTTTCCTCCAGCCGATCCCACAAGGCCGCGAGCGAGCGCCGAGCCTCCGTGTAGCTCCTGACGATGGTCATGTCCTGAAATATGTACAGCAAGATGGCCTTTTACAATCCCATAAGAGCATTTCTGTACAGGTTTTAGCACCCATTGCTCCTTGTTCGATTCGTATTACCTTATCTACATCATGTTTCCACTTGCTCACGCACACAAGTCGATCTGCGCTGGATCGGTCCGAGGCTCCTCTCCACCCCAGAGTTGGCCCGGATCTCGGATGGTGCAGGAGGCGTCTACCTCCTCCAGGTCTTCGCAGAAGAACTGGGCGGATACCCCGTCTTCTACGCTGGTCGATCTGAGCGACTGAAGCGCCGCCTTGGCGAGCACATGGATTCACGGCGCTGTAAGGGGTGCATTGGAGCCATCAGAGCCAGTGAGCGCACGTACTTCAGCGCAGCCATTCTGCCCAGGCAGCTCGCGGCTGGTGTGGAAGCTGCCTTGGTGCGGTTGCTGCGCCCAGTCTGCAACGATCAGGTCCCACGGGCGGTGCCTGTCCTGGTAACCCTGCCGCCGCTCTTCGTTACGAACCTCCTGACAGGAGATCTGAAATGACGCCGTCACCGAAGGATGACCCCAACCCGAGAAAGTACCTAGAGCGCATCGGCTCTCAGGAGTACCACCTTCTTGAAGCTCGCCTCGACGTGCATGAGGACGTGCGCCTGTGGACCGATAACCCGCGCCTGCTTCCCCACCTGGCAGGAAGAAACCCAGGAGACGAGGATGAGCTGGCGGCCATGCTGAAGGATACCAGTGGCTACAGCACCCTTCGGAACTCAATCAGGGATCTCGGCCAATTGGAACCGATCTACGTATGGCGCGCCAATAGCAGGCACCCGAAGTACTTGGTGATCGAGGGGGCGACTCGCGTCACGGTCCTTCGTGAACTCTGGACCAAACACGAAGGCCAAGCAGACCGTGACAGGTTTCGGTTCGCCATCGCGAAAGTGCTGCCTGAGGAGTTCGGCCACAAGGAGCGGGCGATTCTGTTGGCTCAGAAGCATGTCAGGGGAACCGGGGTGCGGAACTGGGGCAGGTACGTCCAAGCGAAGTTCATTCACGACCAGGTCGAGGGTGATCCGCCCATCCTCACCCTGACCGAAATGGCAGGCCACATGGGCAAGAGTACGTCGTGGGCTTCCCGCCTACGAGACGCCTACAGGTTTGCCAAGCAATGGGGATTATACGCTTGCCTTGACACAAGCCGGGAATCCTGTTAACTTCATAGGGTGAGAAACGGACCCGAATCAGGAGACAGGAAGATGGCCAGCGGACCTGGAAAGAGCCACCGGAACGGAATCAGCGTCCTCGACATG
>JAJEHF010000107.1 GCA_022823865.1 Bryobacterales bacterium | reverse complement strand
TGGCCCAGCGGGTCCCCCGAGCGCCGAATCCCGGCAGGAAATCGTCTAACTACTTACAGGACTGCACGATCTGCGTTTCCTGCCGTTCGGCCGTAACCGGGTTCCGTCGGGTCACGATAGCGGGAATACCGGAGTCAATCGGCGGGAGTTTCACCGGCGGATTCTTGGCGTTGGACGGTGGCCCGTGAAGCGGTCAACAGCGAAGCCACCGCCACCATCGTCAAAGGTCTGCTCCCTCGAATCCAGCCGTCCTGAGCATGGCGGCCAAGTGCCCCGATTCCACGACGGCGCGCATGAGGTCCGCGCGGCTCTGGATTCCCAACTTGACCTTCAGCGACGTGCGGTAGTTCGCGACGGTCTTCGGCGACAGATGGACCTTCCGAGATACTTCGTCGGCGGTGTAACCGGCCGCCGTGAGGAAGAGTATCTCACGTTCCCGCTCGCTCACGGAGGCCAGACTGTCGGGTTGCGCCTGCGACGTGCTTCGCGCGTTCGACAGTAGCCTGACGACATGTGCGGGGAAGGTCATCCTGCCCGCCGCCACGGTGTCGAGGGCGCTGACCAGATCGGAGCGAGCCCTTCGCTTGCTGAGGCATCCCATCGCACCAGCTTCGATCACGGCCTCGACATACTCCGGCTCGTCGTAAGCGGTCAGAACGAGAACGCGGACATCGGGATGCCGCTTCACGATCCTCCGGGTTGCGGCTACGCCGTCCATGCCCGGCATGCGGATGTCCATTACGACCAAGTCGGGCTCCAGGGATGCCACCCGTTTGATGGCGGCCTCGCCCGAGGATGCCTCTCCCACAACCGTGTACCGTTCAGTTAGTTCGACGAGCAGCTTGATTCCGGTGCGCACGACCGCGTGATCGTCCACGAGCACGACTCGGCAGGAGTAACTCATTCCGGATCTTCCTGCTGCGGCACCGGGAACGCGACGGGCACTTCCAGTCTCACCGAGGTGCCTTCGCCCAAGGCGCTCGCAACGGTGAGTCGTCCTCCGACAATCCGGCTTCGCTCCCGCATGTTGGCCAGCCCGACCGACCGATGCGGATCGAGCCCGTCGGAGGAGAAGCCGCCCCCCGAGTCGGTGATTTCCGCCCGGACCACTCGTCCATCGCGCCAATACCTGACGGTGGCGGTTGCGGCACCGCTGTGCCGCTTGACGTTGTTGACGGCCTCCTGAACGATGCGGAAGACGGCCAAGCGCGCCTCGGCGCTCAGCGCTCCGCCCGTTGGGCGAATGTCCCGCTCGACGGCGAACCCGTCGTCGCCGGCACGCCGACACAGGATGCTGAGCGCAAACCCGAGACCCCACCGCTCAAGTTCGATGGGCATCAAATCTCGGATGGCGCGATCCAGCGCGTCCTGGCAGCGATCCAAGTCGCGCTGGACGCCGAGCACCATCTCGGCCGCGTCCTTGGGAGCGACGTCCATCTGA
The DNA here is from genome assembly GCA_022823865.1 of Bryobacterales bacterium. GTDB lineage: Bacteria > Acidobacteriota > Terriglobia > Bryobacterales > UBA6623 > VXMF01. Next base: position 3,464 of record JAJEHF010000107.1, on the reverse strand, counting down.
ACCAGCGCCGCGAGGTGAAGCTGGGTGGCGGTGAGGCCCTGCTTGACCTCGTCGTGGAGTTCGCCGGCAATCCGTTTGCGTTCCGACTCGATCGCAAGCACCCGGGCGCTCGCCACCCGGCGGAGCACTTGGCTCTGCGTGAGGTCCCGCACGACGCAAACGACCACCAAGTCGCCGGAGCGGTCCCGCGACGGGCCAAGACTGATCTCGACGGGAAACGCAACGCCGTCCTTGCGAACCGCCTCAAGTTCCATCCCAAGGCCCATCGGTCGCGACACCGGATCCTTGGCGTAAACGGATCGATGACGACGATGAGCGTTCCGCAGCGCTTGGGGAACCAGAATTTCCACTGATTGGCCGACCATCTCGTCGCGCAACCACCCGAACATGGTCTCGGCCCTCGGGTTCGCGTCTCTGATGTGACCGTCGCCACCAACCAACAGAATCGAGTCGGGTGAGGAGTGGAAGATTGCCTCGAAGTCGCTCCGACGCTCAAGCTGGCGGATTGGAGTCTCCCTTTCCTGTATGCTCGGACTCACGGCACCCCCACGGTGAGCCGTTCGTCGTCGGTTCGAGGTTATCCCCGTGCTGCGGCCGCAGCCACAGCGACTTGCGGCGCGGAGCGTAGCAAATGATCTCCGGTGCGCACCGGAGCCTCCGGCGGGCGCGCCGCAGCCGGATCCTTACGGTACCACTCGGCACGTTCATCCGACAGCCGATCTCCACAATGCTCAGACCACGCCAGTAGCGGAGCTCCAGCAGTCGCCGCTGCTCGGGAGAAAGACGCCGGAGGGCGTCTCGGACGCGTGCCCGCATCTCACGGCACTCGGTGGCGGCCAAGGGGTCGTGAGCCATGCTCTCGGCCAGTGAGATGCTCGGGTCACCCTCGGCAATGCGGTCCCGCTCCCGCCTCTCGGTCTTGATCGCGTCAATGCACACGCGTCGGCATACCGTCCTCGCCCAACCGAAGACCGCGTTGGAATCGCGGATCTGCTCGCGCTTTTCGTAGATCCGGATCCGGCAGGCTTGCGCGAGTTCATCGGCGGTCGTCTGATCCCGCGCGAATCGGGCGACGACAGACCGGACTAGCGGTTCAAGCCGCCGCAGGAGGTCTTCGTCCCGCTCGCAGCTGACCACCCGAGCGCTTTCTACGGCGATTCGGTCCATGTCTGCTCCTCTCCAGTCGAGTCCGAGCCGTCTGGCTCACGGGTGCTCTAAAGATGCGAACCCACGCACGCCGTGGATAGGGAACTTTTTCCACGACTTGGTGCCAAGAAGTTCCCGAAATGTTTGGGAAAAAGTTCCCGGGCGCTCGGGAACTAGGTCCCGGCGGTTGGGAGGGACTTCCCTTCGGTCGGGCGTGGGCCGGGAAGAAGTTCCTCGAATTCGACCGGAAAAGTGCTAAGACCTTCCCTTTCAGTCCGATGCCGCCGAATATATGCCGAACAAACACTCAAATCCGTGCCTTGGGGCGGACGGAACGGTTTGCGCCTTCGCGCCGTCCTTTCGGGCGAGGGCGAGCTCACAAGGAAATCGCCTGAACCACGGAGTTGACCTGGCTGGTTACCGGGGACGCTCTGGACAACAACCCAAGGAGGGAGAACCATGGAGAACATCACCAGATGGCTCATTGTGACGGTGTTCGCGGTGGGAGTCACCGCGCTCAGCGGCACAGTGCCGGCAATGGCCCAAGGCCCCGGGGAAGGGGAGGGAGAAGGGGAAAGCAGCTGCACGATCTCGTGCGCGTGCGGAGAGAAGGGCTGCGGATGCTCGACGGAAGACGGTGACGGGTCGGCATGCACGTCAAGCGGAAGCCACTGCTTCGTCAGCTCGTGCGAAGCTGAGGAGGAGCAGCAGGCCGATTTCGCGTTCTTCGCGCCGGACGGCAGTGTCCTGACACGAAGCGTGGACAGCGAACGCATCGTCATTCGACCGATGGCGGTGTCGTCATGGGAGACGTTGCCCAATGGCGTGACCGTTGGGAGGAACTGCTCAGGCATCATTGTGAGCAGGTTCATCACACCCGCACGGGCCGCCGCGCTCCGGATGGAAACACGTGTCCTGACCACGGCTCAACAGTAGGCAAGAGGAGGCTCGGACGATGATCCATCTGAAGATGTGCTTCCCTCGAAGCGGACTGCTCATCGCGACCATCACCGTCTTGGCGACCTCGGCGGTGGTGGTATCCGATACTCACGCGCAGGTGCCGATCACCATTCGGCGCGCGGAACCCCAAGCTGAATTCCAGTTGGAGGAGGTGCTATCGATCGGGTCGCTCAATGGTGACAAAGACGCCTTCGGCAGCGTCATAAGCATAGCCCTTGACGGTCGCGGGCGGGTCCTCGTGGTCGACCAAGCAGCTAGGCACTTCAAGGTCTTTGACGCCTCCGGCAACTACATTGCGACTGTGGGAAGGAAGGGCGAAGGCCCAGGTGAATTCGCGAGTCCGTGGCAGATCGCCGTTGGTCCTGGAGACTCAGTCTTCGTCTGGGATGCCGGAAGGGCGCATATCTCCGTTTTCTCGTCCGAGTACGATTGGGTGCGCGACATTCGAGTGTCTCCAGCGTGGCAGATCAACTCGATCGTTCCTCGGCAGGACGGTACGCTCGTGGTCGCGGCGTTCGGTCGCGGCGACCGCTTTCCGGTCAAGGTGCTTGATTCCGAAGGAGGGATCCTGCGGACGGGGGGCGTTCCGGTGGATGCGCCAATCCTGCATGGGTTTGAGAAGTCACTGCTGGGCGGACGCCTCACAGCAAGCCCTTCGGGCTATGTCCACACAGCTAAGAGCCCTTACGTCCTGAGTTTCCTAGACGAGCATCTCGACCCTACGCGCGTCTGCCACGGCCCGAGTGGCCTCGTCACTGATCCGGCGGACGTGGTGGACGTGACCGAACATGGCGTCGGTATTCGATGGGGCGACTACGTACACACCGTTTCCATTCTTCCACTAGGCGACGGTCTGTTCCTCAACACGATCTTCAATTTCGGATCCGATAAGCGGATGTTGCACGTGGTCAACGACCGATGCGAACTGGTCGCCGAACTTGAGATCGATGTCCCCCTCATTCCATCCGTCAGTCGAGGGGAATTGGTGGGCGTCGTTCGAAGCTACGACTACGATGAGGTCGTCCTGTACCGGATGTCTCTGGGGGAATCGGCAGTGGCCTCCCGGTGATTCGGTCCCGACCATCAAGCTTTGGTCTCGCACCAAGTCCCGGCCCAGGGGGAGTCGGTCGCGCTCCCTCTGGGCCGGGACTCTGACGCCCCGTTTCGTGGTTGAGCATCCATCTCACAAGCGGACGCCCGTTTTTCGCGAAGCAACCTGCCTCGCAGCGCCCCTTTGCGACGCTTCCGCTTCGGCGCCCGTTCTTGCCCGGCTCGATCATCCGTGAACGCTCCCCGCCGGGCTGGGCGTCGGGAAGGCCGGGCAGGAGTACTCGCGCGGCGGCTGCGCCGTCCAAGTG
>JAJEHF010000093.1 GCA_022823865.1 Bryobacterales bacterium | reverse complement strand
TGTACTGGACCGTGGACGGTGCCAACGAAATCTTAGCCCTGCGCTGTTGCGTTCTCAGCGGCAACTACGAGGACTTCTGGGCGGAACGCGCCAATAACCCATGCATCCCCGCCAAAATCCAAACATAGTGTCATGCACCCCAAGACCTCGGGGTGAAAATCAGTTGCTTTTTGTCGCAGCATGCGCACGCTCCTGTTGTGAGCTAAGGCGCGGTGCAGACTGTCGCAGTTACGTCCGGCGACTTGGAGCGTAGTCTTCTTTGGCGTGGAAGTGCCCCTTCGTGATTTCGGTGCCCGACTCTAGGTAGCTGTCAATCTTGGCCCCTAGTTCTGCCACGACCTCGGGGTTCTGGTCGGCCACGTTGGTCAGCTCGTCCGGATCGTCGGCCCGGTTGTAGAGCTGGGAGTCGTAGTCATAGCCGAGCTTGCCGCGGTCGACGACCTTAGAGAACTGCCATTCCGCGGTGCGGATCGCGGCGATCCAGCCGTACTCTTGCACCAAGCCGTCATGCGGGCTCGCCTCGCCGTTGACCAAGCCCCAGAGGTTCTTGCCGGTCGCGCGCGGCGGCGGATCCAGTTCCAGCAGACTGAACAGCGTGGGCATCACGTCCGGGTGATGGACGAAGCCGGAGGCGCGCGTTCCAGCCTTCTCCTTGCCGGGCAGGCGCACCAAGAACGGGTTGTGGGTGACTTGCCTGCGAATGCGCGTCGGGCCCTTGAGGAACTCGCCCTGCTCACCCAGCAGCGCCCCGTGATCGGAGAAGAACACGACCACCGAGTTATCGAACAGGCCCAATTCCTCCACGGTATTCAGGATCTCTCCCAGCCAGTAGTCGACGCACATCGACTCGCCGGCATAGTTGGCCCGCAACCTGTCGATGCCAGATTGCGGCACTTCGATGTTGGAGTAAGGAGGTTCCCACCAAGTTGGACCCGTGGCGTCCGGCATGTACTCGTCCAGGAAACGCTTCGGCGGGTCCCACGGCTCATGCGGGTCGAACGCTTCCAGGTGCAGGAAAAACGGCGTCTTGTCGTGATTCCGGCGCAGCCACTCAATCACCCTCTTGGCGGTGACTTCAATGATGGCCTCGCACTCGGTCTCGTAGCGCTTGCGGTTGGCCAAGAACTGCCGCATGAAGTCCGGACGCCCCGGATCCAGCTCTAGCCAGCGGTCCCAGTATTCTCTCGGGTAGTGCTCCGGCACGATGTCGTCGTCGGACAGCTCCGCCGGGGCCTGCTCGTAGGAGTCGACCTCGTGCCCGCGGGCCCACTCGTAGTAGCTGTAGCCGCGGTGAAAGTTCTTCCCGGGTCGCTGGAGGTGCGGGATATCGGCGATGAAGGCCGTGTGGTAGCCAGCCTCGAGCAGTGTCTCGGAGACCGTTTGGTCTTCGTAGTAGAGCTCGTGCCAGCCCGGGGTCTGGACGGGTTCGTGCTGGTGGAAGTAGTGGTACGGAACGATCCGCCGGCCGGTCATCAGCACGCGGCGGATGGGAATCGTCGGCATGCCTTCCGGGTAGCAGTCTTCGAAGACCACGCAGTCCTCGGCGAACTTGTCCAAGCGCGGGCACCTGACCAGACCGTTGCCGCCGTAGGCTTGGAGGTTGTCCGCGCGGAATGTGTCAGTGTTCAGGAAGATCAGATTCTGGCGGTTGCCCTTGCCTCGCTGGTCGGGCGGCCGCTCCCAGATGCCGCCCGAGAGTCCGGCTTGAGTGGGGGCCGCGCAGCCGCTCAGGCCCGCTGCCGTGCCTGCCGCTGCGGCGGTCGTTCCCTGGGCTAGGAATCCACGCCGAGAGAGGTTGCCAGTTCTGGATTTCGCCATTTCTGCGCAAGCCTAGCACAAACGCCAATAGCGACCAGAAGGGCGACTCCCACCGGCAGGATCTAGGCAGGAAGGAACGTGAAGCAGAGCGCTCCGAATCCAACCCAGAGGACGACCCACACGTAGTTGTAGCCGATGTACGTGCGGAAATCCATGCGTGCGATCCCAGCGGCGATGACTGCCCAGAATGGCGAGACCAAGTTGCCCACGTGGTCGCCGACGCTGAGCGCCAGCAGGCCGCGCTGGGCGGTGACTCCGACCGCGACCGAGGCTTTGGTCGTGATGAACCCTTGGATCACCCACTGGCCGCCGCTGGATGGGACGAATACAGATACGACGGCGGCCGATACCAACGTCAAAAGCGGGAACGTGTATTCGTTGGAAACCGACGCGAGGTAGTTGGCGAAGTCCGTGCCTATCGATGTGTTCTCCAGCAGTCCCGCCACGCCGGCGTACAGGTGGTAAAGCACGATCACCGGCCAAGCCGTCGATACGGCCCGCGGCAACGACCGAGCAAAGCTCAAGACGGTGCCGTGCAGCAGCAGGCCAAGCGCCAGCAGCGCCGTAATCAGGGAGTTGAGCTGCAATCCTCCGTCCTTGACGAACACGTGGTAGAGCAGCCAGCCGAATAACGTCGCGGTCAAGATGGAACAGGGCCACTTGCTGGCTTCGAGACGCTCGGCGAAGCGATCAGAGCGAGGTTCCT
>JAJEHF010000021.1 GCA_022823865.1 Bryobacterales bacterium | reverse complement strand
CTCGGCTCCCAGCGTGCAGTCGTGGCTGAGGCGTTCGACGCACAGCAGGCGTCGGTTGGCTTGGAAGCCGATCTTTTGCAGACTCTCGAGGTTGCCCAGCCGACGCCCGACTCCGAAGTCGTAGCTGTCGTTGATCGTGGTCTCGGTGCGCAGCGCGCGCCCCTCTTTGAAATATTGCTTGATGCGGGTCTTCTTGTAGTCGAAATGCAGCGAGGGGTCCACCCCGGCCGTGATCACCCGCGTGCGGAAGCGCGAGGGCGTGCGCTTGCTGACCCGGCGTTCGAACACCAGCTGGACGTGGTCGGGGCGGCCGATGTCGAGGTTCTCGCGGATGACCTCCTCGAAGAACATGCGCCCCTGCTGCGGGCGGTCGAAGACTTGCGTGAGCGAGAACTCCGCCTGCAGGATGGAGAGCTGGTAGCGCAGCCCCGCGGCGCGGTCCGCGGCCGTGAACGGATGCGGCAGCCGCGCCAGCCACTTGCGCGCCAAGGCGTCGATCTTGGCGGCGCTGAGCTGGCGGCAGATCTGTGCCAGCCGCTCGGGATCCTCGCAACTCAGGATGCCGTTGTCGAGTGCTTCGAAGGCAATGCCCTGCTTGGCCAGCTGGCGCTTGACGTACTCGTGGCCGTTGAGGCAGAGCTTGGCGTTGTAGGGGAAATACGAGCAGAATTTGAGGAAGAAGGGGCCGAAGTCCTCATCGACGGCGTAGACGTAGTAGGCGTTGGGCAGGGCCGTGGAGAAGGCCAGCTCGGGCGAGCGGCGGCCGGTGGCGGGATCGGTCTCGGCCTGGGTGCGCAGCACGCGCGCCTTCTCCTGCGCCTTGCCGATGTACAGCACGCCCTCGCCGCCGCGCCACTGGCGCAAGTAGGCCTGGGTGCGCTCGTCCTTGCGCTCGCCTTTGTCGAAGCGGATCAAGTCGATGTTGCCCTCGCGGGCGAAGGCCTCGATGGAGGCCACGAAGCTGCGCGTGATCGGGGCCATCAGGGCCGGGGAGGGCACCGGGCAGCCGCGCACTTGGCGGAAGAACCAAGCCGCCCCGCCCGGGGTCTGCAGCAGCGGCTGGTAGAGATTGAGGTAGAGCCGGTCCACGCATTCGACCTCTAGGGTGACGTGCTCGGAGAGGGCTGCGGCGACATTGCGTGTTACAGTCATGGTGCGGGTTCGGGGCGATGGGCTCCCCACAGAACCGTCATGATACGGGCACTGTCGCCTAGGCGACCACACGGCGGCCCCGGCCGCAGAGCGGAGCAGCGCCCGGAGCCCGCACTCCACCCCGGGTATGGCTAAGCAGCTTCGAACCGAGTCTCGTCGGTCTGAGGCAAAGCCTCGCTAGCAGTAATCCCTACATCCACTGACACCGCTTGCAGTCTTGCCAAATGCGCGACTATGAGTTCGAACAGAATCCCACGCAAGTTGCCCGCTGCGCCCTCCATTTCAGACAATTCTTCGACTAGTCGTGCTAGCTTTGCGGGGTTGGAAGCCGCGACAGCCGCCGCGTTCTTCAGCGTGTTAACGAGTTCACGGAGCGCTTCGCCCACACGTTCCCCAAACAAGTTCGCAGGTGTCACCATTAACACGCCAACATTCTTACCCTGGCGCAGAGCCCTCCGGGAAAATCCGTCAGCTATCAGGATGGGAAGCGTACGCGATCGGATCGAGGCGCTCACCACTTCCACTTTGCGTAAGAAGTACCGTATTTGAAATTCGTCCAACGGCTCGCCGACGAAGACATCCGCTGCCACGAAACCCGGCTGCCCACCCGTGCGCTTCATCGGTGCTATGTAGCTGGGAGCTGTTAGGTCCCAGCTGAACTGCCCTACGAGGCGGTCAGGATTCTCGTCGCGAATCCTCACAGCGTTGTAGCTTCCCAGCCCAAGCTTTCGCACCCACTCCCGTGTCCCATCCAATACGACACCCTCAACGAGTCGAACGGCCCGCGCGTGCTTGTAGTTGGGCGCTCCCAGTTCGTACCGGGCAATTGCAACGCAGTCGCCCAAGTCAACGTGTGGGTATCTCTCCACAAACCCCGCTGCTATCAAAGTTGCGAGCAGGCGATCACTGGAGACCTGCTTCTTCATCGCCCTAGGTGCCCCACTGACCACTTCGAACTCGTCGGCCGGTACGATACCCCCTCGCGCCCACAGGCCGTCTATGGCGTGGCCGTAAATGGAGTTCGCTGACCGGAGCGCTGAATGGAAGGATGTCCAAAAGCGTTCCGTCTTGCGCTGGTCATCCAAGTAGAGGAAGCTCTCCCCTTTAGGCAAGAGTTGAAGAGGAAACCGGCGCACCGGTGTTTTGACCCTCGAAATGCGCTTTCTCGCCGCATCAGGCGAAATCCCCAAGTCGGATTGGAGGTGCTCCGCCACCTCGCTACCACGCATAGGCCCTTCGCGGGCCAGAAGGTTTTCAACGAAGGTCATAGACCGCGTGTCACACTACTTTATTTATCACGTCACTACCTTCGAGGCTGCTTTTTGCGCAACATCCTAGCTGCGCGATTAATTTCCCAATCGGTTTACCTCCCATTCTTCCAATGACCGATACCGCTAGGCTGTTCACCTAGCAAGCCAGTGGCGGAAGAACCTCGTCGCCGTGCAGTCGCAAGATATCCCGGGCCATTCGATCTCCAAGCACCCCGTGCTCAGACGTGCCGCGTTCGCCGCATAGACCGGTATGTGGCATGAAATCATGGGTTTGCGCGCTCGAACTGAATCTGGTCTCTAGGGCTGGGTGTGGACGTCACGGTTGCTGATCTAGCCTTAGCGCGGTCGGGCGGTGGGATCCTCGTGCGGCTCCTCAAGCAGTGGGTTCCGCCTAGGGGCATCCCGCACGATCTGCGCTTAGCAGTCGCGCCGGGATCGGTCCCATGGGCCTAGTAGCGCTCCGTGTCGTGCACGGTGCCGTGTCCGAGCAGCCCCAGGCATCCTTGATCGAAACGTCCGAAAGCAGCAGCTAGACGGCGAACGTGGGCGTGAGCAAGTGCGCGCGGAAACCGTTCACGGTAACCTACTGGCCACCTGGTGAGCCGCTGGCGCCAATAGATCAGTCGAAAGCGGCTCCCGACGGCGACTCGAAAGCGATCGGCCATAAGAACAAGAGCCGGTGCATCGTTGTTGAAGTCGTTGATGCCAACTCATGCGTCCTGTAGGCATTGAGCAGCTAGAATCATCCAAGTTCGTCGGCCTGTCCTACGAGAGGGCCTCGAGCGGAATCGAGTCGGCCAGGGAGACGGTGGTGAACCCGTCAGACCGCCGATCCATGATTGGCGATACACCGGAGCACAGGCAACCGGACTGGGCTCGCGCCCGTACCGAATGGATGCGATGGGCAGCAGGCTGCCGCGTGTCAGGTCGAGAATTTGCTGCAGAGACGTTCGATCGTCTTAGCGTCGACCCGCTGCAGATTACGACCAAGCAGGTCGGAAGTGATTTCCGAGATCGCCACGTGGAGGCTGCGGATTTCCTTCACGGCCCGCTGTAGTCCTGGCATGCAACAGCGCACCAGATCGCGTGCTTCCGAGTACGGTGCCGGGTATTCGATTCCCTGGTTGAGGTACCGCTCAACTTCATTGTCGTGGAATTCCAGTTCGTCCTGAAACCACGTCGCGAGCCCTTCTTCTAGAACGTTTGCCTTCCCGTAGGGCACCGGATCCAAGAGATGCACGGCTTCGTGTGCGACCTGCCAACCTCCTTGACCGCAATGGCACTTCTCCCACGGAAATGCAGATAGGCGAATATCAGCAACGCAACCGCCGGCTCGATGGTATCCATCTGGGAAGTGGACTTGTGGGGCGTCGCGGTCGTCAATAGGCCCCTTGATTGATCCGAAGACGAAGTTCCTATCGAACGGGCCGAGAATGTTCGTCAGCGTCGCCCGATAGTGCCCGTACCGACGCGCAAGAAAATACTCGAATTCTGATCGGTCACGCATGTGACCTCTCTCCAATGTACCGGCGCTCTCCTTCCAATGTGGGCAGTGCCCACCAGTTTGCTTCCGTTCCACATCTTTGTCCGCGGAATTCCTCCCGCCTCAGATTGTGGATGCCGATGACAGCCATCGCTGATTCCGCTCTAAACCAAGGGTTGCCGCCAGCGTTGTCGCTAGTAGGTTCAAGCAGTTGGCTGCCGCGGAGCGATTAGCGACACGTCCAACCTCACTTGGCTATATGGGACCTGCGGCACCAGTGTGCCGCGCTGTCCCTGTTTCAGTTCCACTAGGCCGTAGCGTGACATTGTCTTCAGCGTCCGGGACAGATTCGACTTGCTGCGCCCCGCGAGCGCGGCGAGTGCGGTGAGCGAATCCGGCTTCTCCCGCGCAATCAGCGCTAGAAGCTCGCGATTGCGTTCCGAGAGCACTTTCGCAAAGCTCTCGATGGATGTAAACCACACCGTCGGTTCGCCCCTTGCAGGCTTGTGCTCGCCGCGAGAGATCGCCATAGTTCGCGCCTTCATCCATCCATAGCTGGCAATTCCGATCCGCAGTGTCTTCATCGGATAGCGACCCCAACCTTCAGCACCAAGTCCATTGCCTTCCAAGAATCCTCGAGTAGCGACGCCGAGTCCTTGTGCTCATATGGCCGGATCGTCCTCAAACGCTACCGATGGTCGCGCTCCCCGTGCCTGGCCGGTCCTTTACGCGGTGAGCATCGTCGAGACCGACCAGCCGAGTTCCATCCGGGACGTACAGTGCGGGCGAATAACTCAGCCCGTGGGGTGTCCCACTGTCACCTGCGCTTGGAACGCGACGGAGATTGCCCAAGTCCGATCTCGTCGATGAACAGCGTCTTGCCATGAAGGTCGAGCCCGCGATCACGGTTACGCATCCACTTTGAAACATGTTATCAATTTCTGATAACTCAGGAAAGGCAGAACTTGGGAGATGCGAGCCCGGTGACCGGCCGAGACTGACGTTCCGGTCCGAGTGGTGCGAATGAGCGCCGGTCGGTGCCTGTGGTGGACACGACACTCGTGCGACGCTGGCCGTGTGGCTCCGAGGATCCGTTGCTATCATCACGGAAGGCCGCGCATGGAAACCATGCTGCGGTCCGATGGTCGCGAGAGTGGCACAGGCCAGTGAGCGGTGCATGCACCCCCTAATCGAGTCTCACCGTTTGGAAATCCGTGCTCTGGCCGAGCGCCACGGCTTCCACGATGTGCGTGTGTTCGGATCCATGGCCTGCGGTGAGGTGGATGAACAGAGCGATGTCGATCTGCTGGTGACGTTACCGGCGGGCAAGACAGGCTTGGCTCTTGGCGCATTACTGATGGATGTCCAAGATTTGCTGGGCCGACGGGTCCATGTGGTGACTGAGAAGTGCCTCCTTTCTGCCTTCCGAAACCGGGTGCTGCGAGAGGCGCAGATGCTTTGAGGGTGGCCCCGAGCGCGACTTGGTGCTCCTCGGGCATATCCGTGAGCGCCTCGCCCGCATCGAAGAGTACACCAGCGGCGAACGATCGAGATTCTGCGTTTGGCGGGTGGTGCAGAGCGTGACGACAAGAACAACCAAGAGGAGCAGTAGGGAGGGGCTGTCCTTCTTGCCGGACCCAAGGAACGGCAACAGGTCAGCTACGGAGTCCGCTGCGACGCTGGACGTCATGGAGCCGCTGTCCGAAATAGCGGCGGAAGATCTCGTTTTCTGGGAAAGCGCTTGGATCTGCCCAAAACGCTCCTAGGCGTCCTACGAGTCCCGCTATCCAGTCCGCGGCCTGCAAGGTCTGATAGCGGTGGCTTTCCGCTTGGAACGGAGGCTCGATCAGGTGGCGGCGAGGCTCTTGTCCTCCGTACATGCTTCTGGAAGCCTCGGTGATCAGCGCAGAACGCTAGTCATGTTCGTCGAGAACTAGGAGGAGATTGTTCGACCGTTGGACATCTTTCTCACAGAACTCGCTTAGCCTCTTGATCGCCTCAACGAGCACCATGGCGTATAGCCGATTCGGGTTGTGCTGGCCAGGTGAGTGGGTCTTCGTGACCCCAACATAGAGGATGAACCCGCCGATGCTCTTGATCTTCTTGAAGAAGCGGTTAGTGAATGTCCGGAGTTCCCTGTAGCGCCCTACGTTCGTCACCGTGTAGAGGCTGGAACCCTTCTTCTCCCAAACGGCGGGGTGCTTTCCGGACCGCTGTATCTCGAATGCCAACAGATCAGCCTTCCGCTTGAAGAACCAGGTTCCAAACCCGCGCACTTCGGTCGCCGGCAGCACGAGACCGGCAAGTCCGAACACCGGGCTGTCATTGTGCTTCGAGTCCGACCGACCAACATCCAACATAAGGACCAATGTGTCCGAACTCATCCAAATAGGCCAACTGGGCTATGCGCTTAGCTCCAGTAACACAACATGTTGTGGTGTCGATATATGCGCTTCACTCCAGTGATTCCGCGCGTGCGCTAGGGTCGCTGCTGTGGGCACGCTCGAACATGGCTCCGCGAGGGGCCGGGGCAGTTGCGACCGCCTGCTGCAGCAGGCGGTAGAACAGTTTGCCGCGAGACCGCGAGCTGCGACGGTTGAATCGGAACGTGAACTCGTCCAAGTAGTAGTCCAAGTAGCAGTGCTCGACGGCTCCTTGGTGGGTGCCGAGCAGCCAGCGCTTCAACAGCGAGGCGACGCGATGGACACGCGGAAACTCCTGTTCGGTCTTCGCTGCATCACCGCCCGTCACGGCGGCTTCGTGCCGGTAGCCGCGGGCGCGCAGCCGCGTGTAGCTGCGCCAGCCGTCCGTGCGTACCGCGCTGCCGGGCTCGACGGCCTCGAGGATGAATGCCTCTAGGCTGGCCGCCGTCGCATCGGGCACGCGCTTCAGGCGGATGCGCCCGATCCCGGCTCCGTTCTCCTCCGCCGCGATCGCGACCAGGGCCTTCTTGCCGAGCTGGCGTCCGCGGCCGCCTGGCTGCTTGCCGCCCACGTAGGTCTCGTCCACCTCGACGGTCCCGCTCAACCTGTCGCGTCCCGGGCGCACCATCGCGCGCCGCAGCTTGTGTAGCCAAGACCACGCCGTCCCGTAATGGCCGAGGCCGAGGACCCGTTGCAGCCCCAGCGCGCTGGCGCCGTTCTTCTGTACCGTCACCCACCACATCGCGCGGAACCACATGCGCAGGGGCTTGCGAGTGCCTTGCAACACCGTGCCCGCCGTCAGCGAAGCCTGGTACCCGCAGCCGGCGCAGATCCAGCGCTGGCGCCTGGCGTTCCAAGCCGACCCAGCTTGGCAGCGTGGGCAGCGAAAACCTCCCGGCCAGCGGATTGCGGCCAGATACTCGCGGCATGCCTCCTCGCTGGCGAACCACGCATCGAACTCCGCCTGATTTCGGGGGTACTTCTCCTGCACGAGCTTAACCACAACATATTGTGGTTGCTGGAGTCAAGCGCATAGCCCAGTAGGCCAAATAGGTCAAGACTTCTTACAAATGCACGAAAGCCCGCGCCGGAGCGCGGGCCTCGGAAGGAGGGCAAGCCAAAGCTTGCGTCTCGCTCTTGATAGTAGGCTAGCGCCCGGGGTCTTGTCAAGGTCAATCGAGGCCTATGTCAACCGAAACCAAGAATCGTTGCTGTGTGAGGCCATGGCTGTCCGGTTTACGGCCACTATCAGTCTCATAACGAAATCAGTCTCATAACGAAGAGGATTTATTGCCTAGCGGCGCGGCAGACGGGTGTTGGATGCGGGGCAGAATGTCCGGGGGCGCGCCGCTGGCGAGAGAATCAGATGGGCTAACGCTGTAATAGGGACATCCCGCGCAGCACGGTAGCTTCGATCTATCGACAGGCGGGCTGGAGTGCGAGAGGAGCATAAACCGATGCGCTACGTGTCCTTCATCCACCGAGACGACGCTGGCTACGGCGTCAGCTTCCCCGACTTTCCGGGCTGCGTAGCCGTCGGCGAGACGGTCGAGGCAGCTTTGCGTCATGGGTGCGAGGCCCTAGCGTTCCACGTCGAGGGCCTCTTGAAGGGCGGCGATTTGATTCCGCCACCACGCTCAATCGATGCCATTAAGGGCGACACGGAACTCGCCGACTGGCGCCGTGGCGCAGACATCGTGCTGATTCCGCTCTTGCTGGACCGGGGATCCTAGCGGCGGGTCAACATCTCCCTCGACCGCGGGCCGCTAGAAGCGATCGACGACGAAGCTAGGCAGCGCGGCATGACCCGCTCGGCCTTCATCGCGACGGCCGCTCGCCATGAGATAGAGGGCAGTGGATCTATCTAGGCCGCTGTCCATCTCCAGAGGACACAGCCGAGGCGTTCTAGCTCCCAGTTGACACAGGTTCGGCGGGCATCCGCGTGAACGAACCGGAAGCGACTCGATCTCAAGCGTGGAGAGATCGAGACGTGTCGACGCACAGACTCCAATGACCCTTGTTGCTCTGGTGCCTGCGAGCGCGAGTGCTCGCTCCTGAGCAGCGCTGTCGCCTCGCTGCTACCATTGGCCTTCCATGCTGGCGCGGCTCGCAGCGGCGGTTTCGATTGCCACCGCGATGGGTGCCGCCCAAGTCCCTGACCCGCCTGACACAGACCCGGGCCTGACGATCAGGGTCGAATCGAACCTGGTTCTTGTGCCTCTCCATGTTTCGAAGAAAGGGGCTGCCGTGACCGGGCTCGGGCCGGAAGAATTTGAGGTGTTCGAAGACGGAGTCCTCCAGGAAGTTGCCTTCGTTGAGGGCCCGGCCGCCCAAGGCGAGAGCACCTTGCACCGCCGCAGGGTGCCGAAGGAGATCATCTTTCTGATTGACGTAAGCCTCAGCGTATCGAGATGGAGGCTGCTGGATGACGAAACGCTCCGTAAGGGTATCCTCGACGCATTAACCGAGGACTTCCTGGTTTCGATTTACGGCTTCGGAAGCCGGCTCAGGCACTATGCCGGGCCGACTCGCGACCCCGACGAGTTGGTACGTGCCCTGCACCAACTGGCGGTGGCTAGGGAAGGGCGGAGCCTCGTTTACAACTCGATCTTCAGCACGCTTAACCATGCCGAACAGAGAGGAGGAAATGCTCGGAGGAGGCTGCTGGTGTTTTCGGACGGTATGGACACGACCAGGTTCAATCCGTCTAGGGTCGTGGAAGCTGCCAACGCATTGGGGATTTCCATCAGTCCCGTCTTAGTTGCCCCTCGAGAACCGCTTGCCACTTCTGGGCCACCCGCGAGAACAGGACCCAAGGCGATTGATCTGAGTATCTCCAAGCGCCGGGCAGCTCTGAGGTCAACCGACTATCGCGCCCATACCGGCAAGTTTCACAGTCTCGGCCAGAGGACCGGCGGACGTAACTACGCGATCGACGTGATGGACTGGATGTCTTTGTCCCGCATCACAGAGTCAGTCTCGAAGTTGGCGCAGACAGAGTATCTGGTGGGCTACTACCCACGCAGCGTTGACGAAGGGATCACGATGCACGAAGCCAAAATTCGATTGAAAGACAAGCGGGTCGGCAAGCTGCGTGGTGGCCGGCGGCTCGTCGCTCATTGATTCGCCAAGTTTGGCGATGGCTCGATGGTTGCTCCTGACCGCCCAAGAGACTATGTCGGGCGCACTTGAGAAGCAGCCCTTAACAGTCAGCCCGTTCAAAACCCAACGTCAGCCGCATGCCGGTTGCTTTGGCATGGCGGCGCAGGGTCCTGACCGACGGCGATAGCCTGCCTCCCTCCAGCCGAGCAATTGCCGATGGTGTTGTTCCGATACGCTCAGCCAGTTGCGATTGAGTCAGGTTCGCTGCCGTCAAATCAAGGAGTCTCTTCCACTAAACAAAGACGTCATTAGTGTGTCCTTTCGCCCGTCCGTAAAGTGCCGTTAGGGCGAACGCGGGACGGCCGCTCCCACAGCCTGTCCGCCAGACCATGCGCAGGGGCGTAACCGTACCATTCCCCAATAGACCGGCCTAGTCATTTCCATAACCGGCGTTGAGGCTCCGGAACACCCGCCTACAAGCGGACGGCGTTGGCGTCTACGTATTCGCCGACCCGGTCATGCGACGGACCGATGTAGTGGAACGGCTCCGCATACTCGACGCCGTATCGCCGTCCCCACTCCCGGTTGGGCTCCAAGACGAACTCCCGGATGTAGTTCCGGTTGGCGGTCTCGTCATCACTGCCAAGCAACGGAAGCCGCTTGCCTTCCGCAGCGAGGCGCTGGCGCAGTCTCGCGCCGTTGTCGCCAGCGGGTCCTTGCGTAACGTTCGCTCGGTTCAGGTCGATCTTGCCTTCGACATGCGACGAGATATCGACCACGCGAGTGACTAGCTGGGGCCCCCGGGCGAAGTAGTACTTCTCCTTCACGGAGTGCGGCTCGAGCCCGGCGTCGAAGTGCTCCCGATAGTCCCACTGGGAGCCGGCCATCCAGCACGCCGCCTCGACGCAGCTCGCGGTCACATAGTGGTCAGGGTTTTCCTCGTAATGGCCCCACGGGTGGTAGCAGATCACGGTATCGACCTTCATGAGCCGAAACAGGAAGATCAGGCGGGCACGGAGTTCGAGCCGCTCGATGCCGTCCATGAGGTGATTGCGGTAGCCGAGGTCGTAGAACTTCTCCAGGCCCATCAGCCGGCCGACCTCAATGGTGTCGCGCTCGTTGTTCAACACGACCTCGCCGAACGTCGCTCCGCGACCGGCCATCTCGTCGTTGCTGGTGCGGATGAGAATGCCCCGATAGCCTTCCGCCATCAGCTTCAGGACCGTTCCACCCGCGAGGATGGGAACGTCGTCGCAGTGCGGCTGGATCGCCGCGAGCATCTTTCCCTCGTGGGGCCTCCCGGGGAGACTCCTCTCTACAACGACTTCCGGATCGCGGCCGATATGCTCGGCGGGCATGGCGATGCCGGCCCCAGCCATGGCTCCTCCGGCAAGGGATCCTTCAATGAACCGACGGCGTCTCATTCTGCAAATGACCTCATTCCTTGTACGCGATGCAGTCGATCTGGAGCAGTTGGCCCGGCCGCCGGAACCCGGTGGCCCCGAAGTACGAGCGCACGGGCCGCGGCTCAGGAAAGAACTCGTTGTACACCTCGTTCATCCCGGGCCAGTTCCTCTCAGGGTCCACAAGCGCAACCTGAACCTTGAGGACATTGGCCATCGAACTGCCCGCCTCCTCAAGGCTCTCCATCATGATCGTGAGCGCGTCCGCAGTCTGCTGACGCACATCCCCCGGGCCGTCGGGACGCCGGTCCGGGTACCAGCCTCCAATTCCTCCCATGAACAGGAGGGGGCCAGATCGGACCAAACCGCCCACACGCTCCTTTCCGGGACCCCAGTCCTGGGCCTCCGCAACGGGAACTGCCGCTAGGCCCAGCGTGGCGGCGAGGGCCGCTTGGCGACGTGAGAGGGCGCTTCGGTCAGGCATCATTCCTTGTCCCCGCTGCGATCTTGCCGGACGTGGCTGGGTCCGTCGGCATCGTTCCTCCGTAAGAGTGCTTCGTGGCAGCCCAGGTCCCTTTGGGATACTCTCCGAGATCTAGGTTGCCTTGGAGCCGCCCGTCCTTGACTCGGCCTTGGAACCGGTACCTGAGTTTCGAGCCCTCGACCGGGAGGACGCTGGTTAAAGTCACAACGTCACCATCCACAGTGCCCTCCACCGGACCGCTGGCCACGCCGCCGACGTGCGTTCCTTGCAGCCGATTCCCCCTGGCCTCCAGGAAGAGCACGTGCTGCGCTTCCCCGACAAGGAAGCTAACCGTGACGTCCCAGCGCCCGGACAGGTCCGCGACTGGGGCCTTCCAGACCCGTTCGGTCGGCTTGGGGGCGGTCCGGAGGACCTCCCGCAGGCGGTCGGCCACGATCCTGTACTCGCCGGGTTTGAGGGCCACGGGACGCAAGCGGAATTCGTGCCCGTCCCCGGCAGCGTGCGTCTGGATGGCCGGGTCCCCGGAGAGCAGCAGGTCGTGTAGAGCGCCGGCAGTCAGACCGATGCGCTGCGGGTCCCATGCAATGGTCATGGTCGGGAAGGGACCGCCCCTTGTCGGCCCGTCAACTCTCGCCGACACGCCCGGCACCTCCGTGATGCGATCGGAGATGTGGGCGTACCACGCTTCCCACTCGCGGTACTCGGCTTCGATGTCGCGCTGGCGGACCCACGCGTCGACAGCCACCGTCATGCCGAGGACTTCTTCCTTGCTGACTTTCATCGGGCGGCCGAAAGCGT
This sequence comes from Bryobacterales bacterium, assembly GCA_022823865.1. Taxonomy (GTDB): domain Bacteria; phylum Acidobacteriota; class Terriglobia; order Bryobacterales; family UBA6623; genus VXMF01. The sequence goes on along the minus strand of JAJEHF010000021.1, from coordinate 3,737 downwards.
GGTGCGGGGCGCTGTTGGCGAAGGCAGCCCGGACGAGATCCTCCCTTCCCAGCAGCAGGCCGGCAGTCTGCGGTCCCCGCAGGATCTTCCCGCCGCTGTAGGCGACCAAGTCTGCTCCGGCCGCCAAGTAGGGGTCAGGACTGACCAGAATGTCGGCGGCAGCGTCAACGAGTACCGGAACTCTGTGCTGCTTCGCCACCGGCACTACATCCTCCAGGCTGACCCGGACCTTGTCGAAGCGATTCCCAAGCACCATGACAAGCGCGGTGCTGGAACCGATCCTGGCTTCCATTTCATCGACCGAATCGACTTCTACCGTCTTTAGCCCCACCATGCGGACCGCGTGGTCGTAGGCGTTCCGTGAGGATTTCGGAATGATCACTTCGTCCTTGAGGCCAGAGAGATCTGGCAGTTGCTGCATTCGCTCAGGATCGGTCCCGGCCACACACGCAGCCGCGGCGTGGGTGAGGGCACCAGCAGCGCCGGACGAGACCATCGCCCAGGGGACGTCGAGCAGCGTGGCGATGCGCTTGCCCGCTGCCTCCATCAGCTGGTCGAGATTGACGTGGTAATGCGACGCCTGTTCGACCGCTTCGATGACTTGAGGCATCAGGCGTGAGCCCCCGTTGATCGTGACGGTGGCGGTGCAGTTGATGAACGGTCTGGCACCGATCGCTGAGTACGGTTCCGCCGGTAGGTTGGCGGCAGAGGCCGGGATTCCCGAAGCCTCCGCCATCAAGGCGGCAACCAGGGAACTGGTCCCCAACCATTGGCGACGGCTCAAGCCGCCAGGTTCCAGATTTCGGTCCGTCATGGCAGTCCTCCTCGGTCGTGTGGCACCGACCGGCGCCACGGGCCCGGAACCTCCGAAACAGTCGTTGCCCACGGCGTGCGTTCGCTCCGCCATTCACAAAGACGGGCACGGGCGCCCGAGCTTTCTCCGCAGCACCGCCAAGGCGGTCCGTCCCGAATTTCCCGAACATCCGTCGCCCATCAACACAAGCAATGCAGCCTGCCGGAGCCGGACGGACACAGTGTACACAGCAGAGTCGGGGCCGGTGTAAAATGCGCCGCTTGACAAGAAGCACGGAAGCTACAATCTCTGGGCATGAGCACCTCTTTGCGCAATTCCCGTCGCCACTGGCTGAAGGGAGTCGGGATCGGGTCGCTGACCCAGGCTCTTCCGGCAGCGGAGCCAACATCGCCGCGCCGAACCGTCTACGAGCGATTGGGTGTGAGGCCAGTGATCAACTTCCGTGGCACGTACACCACGATCGGCGCCTCGAAGCAGTGGCCGGAACTGTTCGAGGCTCAGGCCGAGGCTGCGCGAGAGTACGTCGTCCTCGAAGAACTCCAGGACGCCATCGGCCGGCGGCTCGCCGAACTGGCGGGGACCGAGGCCGCGATGGTATCGACCGGAGCTGCGGGATCGATCGCCATCGGAACCTACGCGTGCATCGCGGGTGAGGACCCGGACAGAATCAAGCGCCTGCCAGACCTGACTGGCATGAAGGACGAAGTGATCATCCAGCGGGTGCACCGGATCTCGTACGACCATGCGGTGCGTGGCGCCGGCACCAAGATCGTGGAAGTCGAGACGCCGGAGCAGCTTGAACGCGCTATCGGCCCCAGAACGGCGATGATGTACTTCCTCCCGGGGAACACCAACGACCGTACGTGGGGGAAGGACTGGATCCGGCTTGAGGACACCCTCAAGCGAACCAAGCCCGCCGGCGTTCCCGTCCTGGCGGATTGCGCGAACATCCTTCCGCCGTGGGACAACATCCCCAAGCTCGCCAAGTCGGGCGTCGACCTGATGGCAATTTCCGGTGGCAAGCACATGCGCGGCCCCCAATGTTCCGGCATCCTCGCGGGCCGAGAGGACCTCGTTCGAGCGGCTTGGCTGAACTCCAACCCGCACTCGGACTCGAACGGCAGGCCGATGAAGGTCGGCCGCGAGGAGATGGTGGCCCTCTACCTGGCGTGCGAGAAATACGCGTCACTGGACTTTGAGCGGATCGACAGGGAGAATGCGATGCAGGCCCGCAGAATCGCCCGAGGGCTCGGCAGGATTCCGGGCATTCGCACCTCCCGCGGCCCGTTCGAAAGGATGCGAAGAGTGCATCGGGTAAACGTAACCTGGGACGAGAACCGAATCGGAGTCACGGCGCGCCAGGTCGAGCAGGAACTCATGGAAGGGGAACCCCGTATCGCCGTCACCCGATCCAGCGCAGGCGGGTTGCAGTTTGCCGTGTTCATGAACGAAGCCGGCGACGAGGAGGCCGCGATTCAGCGCATGAGGGAGATCTTCCCCAGCTGACGACAGGACTCCCTGCTGAACGCCCGCCGTACCCGCGAGCAGCGAGGTCTCGACAGCGCCCAAGTGGAGGAGCCACGTCGCGGGCCATCCCGATGTCAAGCCAGCATCGATGTCCCGAGCATTCCGTCAGGTTCCCGCTAGGACGTAATGGGATGTGTTTCCAGGAATGTCGGGGGTGCCGGATTCGTCGATGTAGCAGAGATGCAAGGATCTTCTTGGCGCAACTCATCCATCCGGTTGCGCACAGACAATAAAGGAAAGCGACTGAGCTTTTGGGGCTTCCAGCCCCAAGGCGAGACGCTCGGCGACCCATCTCAGACGCACTAGTAGCATAAGCAACGCCCGCGATACTGGTCAACTCTCGTGAGGTTTCTCTGTCGAACCGCATGGGCGCTAGCGAATCATCTCAAGGGAATCGACGACGAATCCCGAGGGCCCACCCGCGGGAGGCTCAATACTACTTCGGCTACTCTGGCGATGGCTCGATGGTTGCCCCTGACTGTTCGAGAGACTATGGCCGGCCTACCTGAGAATGAGATCTCAACCGTCGGCCCGCTCGAAACCGAACGTCAGCCGCATACCAGTTGCTTCGGCATAACGGCGCAGCGTCCTGACCGACGGTGACTGCCTGCCTCCCTCCAGCCGAGCAATTGCCGATTGTGTTGTTCCGATACGCTCAGCCAGTTGCGATTGCGTAAGGTTCGCTGCCGTCCGGGCACGGACCATGGCCTCCGCCAACGCATACTCTTCGTCTGCTCTCGCATACTCCTCCCGGAATGCCGGGTCCTTCATGAAACGCTCTTTCAGGTCCTTCAACTTGGCCATGGCCTCACCTGTATCATCCGCTCCTTGGCCGTCACTAACGCTTGGCGTGGCGTCCTTCGCGATGTCTTGACGAATACGTGCAACACCACGACCCGCCGCCCCGTCGCAGTCACGCAAAAGCCCCTAGCGCCCCCCTCCTTCGACTTGGCTCGCAACTCCCAGAGCTTCCCCTCCAAATGCCTGACGTGCGACTCACGAAGTTGGTCGCGGCCGACATTCTCCAGCATCTCCGGTGGTCGGACCAAGCGAGCACGTAGCTTGGTCTGCAACGCCACGATCTCAGAATCGGCGACGACGGTCCCGACCGGCCCCGCTACTCATTGCTTTATAGCGTATTTGCGATAAACCAGCAGCCCTTCACCTAGGGAGGGGCATGGTCTTGAACTCCGTGTGATTCAGCGGAACGCTGCCGATATCAGGTATGCCGAGTAATAGCCGTAGCCCAATAGGAGGGGTGCATGACACTATGTTTGGATTTTGGCGGGGATGCATGGGTTATTGGCGCGTTCCGCCCAGAAGTCCTCGTAGTTGCCGCTGAGAACGCAACAGCGCAGGGCTAAGATTTCGTTGGCACCGTCCACGGTCCAGTACA
>JAJEHF010000052.1 GCA_022823865.1 Bryobacterales bacterium | reverse complement strand
CCAAGCCGTCGGCACCCCGGCCATCCCTTGGCTCGGCAACCGCGAGATCGTCTTCCAAGGCGCTTCGCGCTCCTAATTCCGCTGGCCCGCCATGCACAGTGCCCCCAAACTAGGTGCCTATATCGATAATGAAAATCGGTGTCCAATTGATCAACCAGCGAGGCCTCCGCACGTTCGGCATGTTCCCGTTGATCGGACGCGCGTTCGCCTATTCGCAGAAGCCCAACAGCGGGCCTGGCAATCCCGGCGGGACTGCCATCCTCACATGGGATGTTTCGACGGGCACCGCCACGGAGATGTCGCTACCTGAGGACGGCTTTGCCGTCGTGCGGCAGGTAGGCGGCGGCGGTGGCGGCGGTCGTGGTGGCGGCGGTGGCGGCGGCGCGGCGGGCCCGTATATCTGGGCTTGGCAGCCCAAGAGTTCGTCTTTCGCGTACGGGGTCTACAATCGCGGCGGCGATTTGATCGCTATTGGCGTGGTCGGCCCCAACTAGGCGTTGGATCCGGCACTAGCCCTGGCGGGCAGGGTCGGGCTGCTTCTGAGCGAGGTGGTCAGTTCATCCCGCACATGCCGCCCATGCAGGCCGGGCCGCCGCAGCGCTGTTCGGCGGGGGTGGGGCAGGCTTCCGCCGGGCTGTTCCCTGAACTGGCCGAGAAGGTCGAATAGACGCGCTCGATCGATTGGCTGCCGCACTCGCAGCTGTCGGGCTCGGGGGCCGAGCCCATTACGAGCGCCTCAAAGCGGGAGTCACAGTCCTCACACTGGTATTCGTAGATCGGCATCGCTTCTATTCTAGCCGCGAGTTGGCCGGGAAGCTTGGGCGAGGACTTCTCGCACCCGCGCTCGCACGCTTGCGAGCTCGACTTCGGACGTGCTGATCTGGATCGGCTCGCCTTGGACTGCCACCACGGTCCGGGCTTCGGCTCTGCCTAGATGCACAGGGATCAACGGCGCGCCAGTAGCGGCGGCGGCCGCGAATCCTTCGGCCCGGAATCGAGTGCGGGCAGGTGACGCGCCAGCAGCGCTATCGGCGAAGGTCACGACAGACTGCCCGTCGGCGAGGGCGGCCTGCATTCGCAGCTCTAGGTCGGCCGCGCGCGGGCCCGAGGCGCCAGCGACGGGCGGCGCGACGAGCGGATCGAGCAGGAAGGCTTCGGCAGAGGAAAGACCGCTGAACGCTGTGCGGTCCGCGAAGACGAAGCTCTCGCGGATCGCTGCAGCCACCACGAGCGGGTCGCAGCCGTCCAACCGGTTCACCAGCATCAAGCCAGTGGCTCCAGAAGCTCCGATGCGGTGGCGGCACCGTGCCCCGTGCTGGGCGCTTAGCATTGCAGCGCCGGGCGCAATCGCTCGACGGGCCAAGCCTGCCGAGGGGGCTAGCCGCGCCAGCATGCCGAAGAGCGCCGCCACGGACCAGCCGAACAGGCGTCGAACGGCCCGGAGTATCGCAGCGACGCCGTGACCGGCCGCCTCAGCCGCCGACCGACCGGCTGCTCGAATGCCGACTTTGGCCAACTGCACCCAAGTCGGCTTCGTCGAATGGGACGCCAGGCTGCCTGATTCATAGGTGTCTCGGATCGCCGAGCGCTGGATCTTGCCGCTGGAGGTCTTCGGCACGGTGCCCGCGGAGACGAGAACCACGTCATCGGGCGGAACTCCCACGCTGCGGGCCACCGATTCGGTGACAGATGTCTGGATCCGTCTCCGAGCAGCAGGATCGCCGACGCGCGTTTCCGCGACCACCACGAGCTTTTCGGTGCCGCTGCCCGGGTCGATGCAGCCGAAGGCAGCCACGCAGCCCTTGCGCACGCCGTCCGCCTCCCAAGACGCCATCTCCACGTCTTGGGGGATGATGTTGCGACCGCCCTTGATGATGCAGTCTTTGAGGCGACCCGTCACATAGAGCTCGTCTTCCACCACATAGCCCAGGTCTCCGGAGTCGATCCAGCCGTCATCGTCCAGCACCGCCGCAGTCGCCTCCGGGTTGCGGAAATAGCCGTTGGTCCTTGACGGGCCGCGAAACAGGACGCGTCCCCGCGTGCGATCCGGCAAGATCGCGCCGCCGTCGGCCACGACCTTGACCTCGTGCCCGGGCAGCGGCTTGCCGTTGGATACGAATTCTAACGCCGACCTTGACCCGCCCGCGGAGGTCGGCACGGCGCGTCCTTCGGTTTCGTAGGCGGTCCGGTCGATCGTGTCTACCACCGGACCTCGCCAGAAGGGAGGGTAGGTCAGGGCCACCGAAGACTCGGCCAGGCCGTAGAACGGCATCAAGCTGCGCTCGTCGAATCCCCACCGCCGAAAGCGCTCCGTGAACCGTCGCAGAGTTGCCGGCAGCACGGGCTCGCCGGCGTTGATCGCCACTCTCCACGGCGACAGGTCAACCCCTTCCATGGCTTGGTCGGCTACCTTCCGGACGCACAGCTCGAAGGCGAAGTTCGGCGCGGGGCAGAGGCTTCCCGCGGAGTCGTTCAACGCCCATAGCCAGCGTTCCGGCCGCACCAGGAAGTCGAGCGGCGACAGGACGGTGATCGGCAGGCCGTAGTACAGGCTGAACAGCCACGAGCCGATCAGCCCCATGTCGTGGTACAGCGGCAACCAGCTCACCACGGCATCGGTGGGCCGCACCTCTACTGCGAAGCCGATCCCCCGAATATTCGCGAGCACGTTCGCATGGGTCAGCGTCACGCCCTTGGGATCCCCCGTGCTGCCTGAGGTGTATTGGATGAAGCAGATCTCGGCTGGTTCTACTTCAGGCGCCCGGGCGTTCCGGCCGTGATCTGCGAGGGCAGCGGCGTTGAAGGTCTCCTGAAGCGACGGCAATTGCCCGCCTAGGACGCTCGCAACGGCCTGCACCCTGTCGAACGAGATCAGGAAGCGTACCTGCGCGTTCTTCAAGATGCGGCTCTGGCGCTGGATGTAGGCCTCCAGCTGGTTCGGGCGGGCAGGGGGGTAGACCGGGACTGCGATCCCGCCGGCTAGCATGACGCCGAGGAAGCTGGAAAAGAAGTCTTCGCAAGTAGGCAGCATGATCGCCACGGTCTCGCCCCGTCGCAGCCCTGACGCCGCCAGACCCGCCGCGATTCCAGATGCGCTCGCGTAGAGCCGCCCGTGCGAGATATCTTGGCCGCGGTCTTGATCGAGCAAATGGACATGGACCCTGGCTGGGTCCCGCTCCGTTTGAGCGCGCAGCACTTCGGCGACAGTCCTGGCGTCGGCGGGTGCGGGGTGCGCGTCCCGGCTCGGTTGAATGATCGGCCAGCGGCCGCTCGAGGAGCCGCTTCCGTTGGCCTCCAAGGCGATGCGGACCCAGTCCGCGGGATTCTCAGCCGTTTGCGCGCCAGTTTCAGGCAGCTGCAGGCCGAGCGCGCCTTCGAGGCGCACGAGCAATTCCACTCGCTCGAGGCTCCCGAGCCCGAGGTCGCGGTCTAGGGACGACCTCGGCGTCGCGCGTTGGGCGGCTTCGGACGAACCCAGTTCCCTGAGCAGCGCCCTCACCGTCTCGAGGACTGTCGCTTCGATGTCTCCGCGCTGCTGGCTGTTGCTGCCCATCGAATCCTTCTAGCCTATACCGGGTGAGGTGCCATCTTCATGCGGTCTGGCGACGCCACCCCAGATGTGAGACCGTGGGGATGCAGGATCGGTATGTTCGGCATGAAACCGCACCTCGCCAGGATCCGCGTCTTTCCGATCAAGTCGCTGGACGCGCTAGAGCTCGAACGAGTGGGCCTGGCTTCAGGGGTGCACCTGGATGCGGACAGGGACTATGCGCTCTTCGACGCCCGGGGCCGATTCCTCAATGCCAAGCGTCTCGGCCCGAAGATTCTCGCCATTCGAACTGCTTTCTCCGACCAGGCTCGTGTGGTCGAGCTGGCGCTCGGCTCGGATTCCGGACGGTTCGAGCTGCCCGGCGACCGCTCCGCTCTCGAATCTTGGTTCGGCAGGGTGTTGGGCCAACCAGTGTCATTGCGGCAGGACTCAACGGCGGGATTTCCGGACGACGAAGACGCGTCCGGACCGACCGTGATCGGGTCGGCGTCAATCGATGCCGTGGCGGGGTGGTTCGGGCTAGCCGCCGAAGAGGTGCGCCGCCGCTTTCGCGCCAACTTGGAGATCGCGGGTCTCGGGCCGTTTGAAGAGGACACGCTGTTCGGTCCGCCCGGCCTGCCCAAGGCCTTCCGTATCGGCGAGGTGAGCTTCCTCGGGGTGAACCCGTGCCGCCGTTGCGTGGTCCCGACTCTCGATTCCCGCGGGGACAGCTCGGTCGCTGCGCTTTCCGCCAAGGAGTTCAGCGCGCTGCGCGAGCGCCACAGTCGGGCCGGCACCAGCCTCGCTCTCTATCCTGGTTCCTATCGGCTAGCGGTCAATACCCGGATCGAGCCGCTCCAGGCGGGCAAGCAACTCGTCGTCGGCGACCAGCTGGCTCTCTCCGAATAGCGTTCGCGGAGGTCGGCGGGCTCGGAGAGCGCCCGCGATAAACTGGACGGTTCCCAGCCATGAAGATCTTGTTCATCGGCGACATCGTCGGCCGTCCCGGCCGCCGGGCGGTGTTTTCTTGCTTGAAGCGCCTGCTGGTGGACGAAGAGATCGATCTCGCGATCGCCAATTGCGAGAACGCAGCGGCCGGTTTCGGCGTGACGGGCAAGATCGCCGATCAATTGCTCGACGCAGGCTTGCACGTGCTCACGTCCGGAAACCACATCTGGGACAAGCGCGAGGTGCTTGCCTATCTGGAAGGCGAGCCTAGGCTGCTGCGCCCGCACAATTATCCCGACGCGCCCGGCAGCGGGCTGTACGTAGGGCACACCGACACAGGCGTGCCGTTCGCTGTCATGAACCTGCAGGGCCGGGTGTACCTGCCGCTGATCGACTGCCCGTTCCGCCAAGCCGACCAGCTCTTGGCCGAGCTGCCCTCGGACGTACGAGTATGTTTCGTCGACTTCCATGCGGAGGTCACCAGCGAAAAGAACGCCTTTGGCCGGTATCTGGACGGCCGTGTCAGCGCGGTGGTCGGAACCCACACGCATGTCCCGACCGCAGACGAGCGCGTGCTGCCGGGCGGCACTGCGTACATCACCGATGTAGGCATGACAGGGCCGCTCGCATCGGTGATCGGCATGAAGCCGGACGAGTCGCTGAGGCGCTTCCTGACGGCCCTGCCGACACGCTTCGAGCCGGCCTCTGGCACGGTCCGGCTCAACGCGGTCGTAGTCGACGTCGACGAGCGAACCGGGCGCGCCCGTTCGATCCGCCGCTGCGCCCAGGAATACGACAGCAGCGGCCGCAATATAATGGACTAGCCGCCGCGTGGCTCGCCGTGGACATTCGCAAGACACTGCTCCGCAAGACGGGCAAGGCGATTGCCGACTTCGACATGATCCGCGATCGCGACCGCATCGCCGTCGGAGTGTCCGGCGGCAAGGATTCGCTCGCACTGCTGGACGCCCTGCTTCTGCTCCGGCGGCGTTCCCCGGTGCAGTTCTCACTGCGGGCCTTCACCATTGAGCAGGGCAAGTTCGTCCGGCCTGTGGAGCCGGTCGGCGACCTTCTTTCCCAGCGCGGGGTCGAGTGGACCTACTACGTTGACGAGCCGTCCTTGAAATTGCTTGAAGACCAGCCGGGACACGGCTGCGACACATGCAGCCGCTTCCGGCGCCGTGCTGTCTACGATGTCGCCTCCAAACTGGACTGCAACGTGGTGGCGCTCGGCCACACCGCTGACGACCTCTGCGAGGCCCTGCTTCGCAATGCGCTGTTCACTGGCCGCTTGAGCGCCTTGCCGCCCGTGACGAGTTCGCGCTCCGGAGACTTCCACCTGATTCGGCCGCTGGTATACGTCAGCGAAGACGTGACCCGGGCTTACGCCGAGGAGTCCGGAATCCCGATCACGCCCTGCGTATGCTCTCACAAGACCGGCACTGTCCGCGAGAAGCTGCGAGCGTTCTTGGCCGAGCTGCGCCAGGACAATCCCCACGTGCTGGAGAACTTGCTGGCCGCCATGGGGCGGATCGACGCCGAGCGCCTTCTCGACAAGCGCTTTCTGGGCGGCCCGCCCGCAACGGCCGCGCCAGACAATGACGCTACAATGTTGCTCTCGCCGGAGAAGCTCGCGCGCGCCGCTGTAGCCATCGATTCTGCTTCTTGCCAGGACGTGGACTACGCATGGTGAGCGCTGCGAGAGAACCGAGTTCACGCGCCTTGCCCATTGCGGAACCGGTTCACACGACTGTGTGCCTAGGCTCAGTTCAGCGATTCCAGCTTGGTGATCGATAGGCGATGAGCACCGGACCGGCGACTCCAGCCGAAAACCGTTCGAACCGTGCCGCCGCGCTCGCAGGGATCGCGGTCGTGGCGCTGCTGTTCGCCTTCTTAGTCGGGATCCGCGGCTTGGGGGACGGGTTCAAGCTGCTCGGTGGCGACCTGTTGGAGGCCTTCTTCAGCGCGACGTCGAATCCGTTCATCGCGTTGATGGTCGGCATCCTGACGACGACGCTCGTGCAGAGTTCCTCCGTCACGACTTCGATGGTGGTGGGTCTGGTCGCCGCTCCCGAGAACCCGCTTCCGCTGGCGAACGCCGTGCCCATGATCATGGGTGCCAACATCGGCACGACCGCCACGAACACCATCGTGTCGATCGCGCACATGGGGCGTCCCGACGAGTTCCGCCGCGCCTTTGCGGTCGCGACCTGTCATGACGCCTTCAACTTCTTGGCGGTGCTGGTGCTGCTGCCGCTGGAGATCATGACCGGGTTCCTCTCCAAGTCTGCGGCCACGCTGGCGGATCGGCTGCCGTCCGTGGGCGCGGGCGACTTCGACAGCCCGATCGCGGTAGTCCTCAAGGCCGCCATCGCCCCGCTGCAATCGCTGGCGGAAGCGCTCTTCGCAGCGCCGCAGGCGCAGGGCGTGGTGCTGGTCGCGTGCAGCGGCGCGCTGATCTTCGCGTCGCTGATGCTGATCGTGCGGACGCTGCACGCCACGTTGCTGTCGAAGGCCGAGCGCATGGTCGAAGTGGCGCTGGGCGGCTCGAGCGTGGTGGCGCTCCTGATCGGCTGCATCGTCACCGCCATGGTGCAGTCGAGTTCCATCACCACTTCGCTGCTCGTGCCGATGGCCGGCGTCGGCCTGATCACGCTGCGTCAAGCGTTCCCGGTCACGATCGGGGCGAACCTGGGGACGACGATGACGGCGCTGATGGCATCGCTGGCAGTGTCGGGACCGAATGCACAGGCCGGGATCGAGATCGCGCTGACTCACTTGGGCTTCAATCTGGCCGCTACCGTGCTGATCTATCCGTGGCCGCCGGTGCGCGGATCCGTCCTGAACGTCGTCACTCGCTTCGCCGACTTGGCGACGCGCTCGAAGTTGCTCGCGATAGCGTACTTATTGGTGCTGTTCTACGGATTGCCCGCAGCGGCGGCGTTCTTGTTCGGATAGGCGGCCCTAACGGGCCGGCGCGCTTCGCCCCGCCGCCTTGAACTCTTCGAGTGCTGCCTTCATGCGGTTCGCGGTCTCGGCTTGTTGGTAGTACAGGTTGCGCGTCTCGCCGGGGTCGCTGGCAAGGTCGAAGAGCTGGGCGGGAGCGTCCGGCGCGCCGTCGTCGAGAGCGAAATCGGCGAGGAACGGGCGGGTGTAGTCGTTTCCGCCCGATCCGGCGTGGTCGAGATACTTCCACGGGCCCTGGCGCAACGCCAAGTCGAGCGAGATTGTCTGGTGCAGCGCGAACTTCCGGATGGGCGAGCCGTCATGGCTCCCGGCCAGCAGGGCCGAGAAATCGAAGCTGTCCTCGGCCGCGTCGTTGGGCAGCGCGTAGCCGGTAAGGGCTGCCGCCGTCGCCATGATGTCCGTCAGGTTGAACAGTTGGTCGCTGGCAGAGCCGGGCTCAATCTTGCCCGGCCAGCGGGCGATCGTGGGGACGCGATGCCCGCCTTCCCACTGGTCGCGCTTGACGCCCCGCCATGGCCGCGCGCCGTCATGTTCGTGGTCGCGGCGCATGTGATAGGCCGTGGTCACCTCGGGTCCGTTGTCGCTCGTGAACAGCACCAATGTCTCTTCCGCCAGCCCCAGTCGGTCCAGCGCGGCCATGAGCTCGCCGACGATGAAATCCATTTCGAACAGGAAGTCGCCGTGGGGCCCGGCTTCGGTCCTGCCTTGGAATTCCGGCGCCGCGAACGATGGCAGGTGAACCGCCTGCATGGAGTGAAACAGGAAGAACGGCCGGTCTGGCTCGCGCGCGGCGTGCTCCTCGAGGAATCGGACGCTGCGCTCGAGAAACACTAGGTCGACTCTCTCGAGATCGTAGTCGGGCGCGATCAGCCCGCGCCGGTTGTCGTTGGCGTAGGGGTGCTTCGGAAGCGGGGCGCGGTCCAGAAGCGCCCCGGGCGGAACCGGGACGCGGTCTCCTTCGATCCAGGCGTAGAGCCAGTCCGTGGTGGGACAGGCGACCGTGCCGAAGAACTGGTCGAATCCCCGACTCAGCGGCCCGTCCGGGATCGTGCGGCTGAAGTCCACCCGCCGGACCCGTTCGACACCGGCGGCGATACGCTCTTCGCGGGTTTCCGCCGGCAGGTCGATTGCATGCACCGGCTGTCCCTGCGCATCGAAGAAGGTCATGCCCAGATGCCACTTGCCGACCATGGCGGTGGCATAGCCGGACTCGCGGAGCATTTGCGCGAGCGTGAGCCGGCCCGGCTCGATCAAGCACGGGCCGTCGACACCGGTGAACACTCCGCGCATGCCGTTGCGGAACGGCATGCGGCCCGTCAGAATGCCGTAGCGGGTCGGCGTGCAGACTGTCGACGGGCTGTGCGCGTCTGTGAAGCGCAGGCCTTGCCGGGCAAGGTTGTCGAGGTGCTTGGTCTCGACCTTCGCTCGGTCGTTGTAAGCGCTTACGTCGCCGTATCCGAGGTCGTCCGCGAGGATCAGCAGGATGTTGGGCGGGCGGCCGCTTCCGCCGTCCTCGGCGCAACCCCAGCCAGAGCCCAGCGCAGCCAAGGCCAGCGCCAGGGACCCGGCCCGCGCCCCGGCGCTCGGAGCCAGCATGCTCAGCCGACCTTGGGCGGGGTCTCGGTGACCTCTTCGACATCGGGGTCGAAGTACAGGACCTTGCCCTGACGCAGCGCCATCACGCCCATCGAAATCGTCGTTTGGGCGCGGTAAGCCGTGTCGGCGTCCAAGTTCGGCTTGGCGCGGGTGCGCATGCACTCCAAGAAGTTCTTCATGTGCGCGTCCGGCCCGCGATCCTCGACCTTGATCTGCACCGTCTCGGTGCCGTACTTCTTGACGAAGGAGTCTCGGTAGATCCTCTCCGACTCCACGGTGATGTAGTCCGTCTTGCCTTCGAAACGGCCGTGCTCGACCATCAGGATGGTGCCTTCATGGCCGCGAATCAGGCCCGGGATGTGCCGTGAATTCGCCATGGAGGCGCTCAACACCAGGGAATGGCCCTTGGCGAAGTCGGCCAGCAGGTTCATGGTGTCGGGCACCTCGCGGTCGCCAGGGGCGTTGAAGATGTACTTGCCGCCAGATGCCGTGACCCGGTAGGGGAATTGCGCCTCTCCCCAGCAGATGTTCAGCGGCGCGACCACGTGATAGAACAGGTCGGTGGCGATGCCACCGGAGTAGTCCCAGTACTTGCGGAAGCGGAAGAACCGATGGGGGTCCCACTCGCGCTTCTGGGCCGGCCCGAGCCACATGTTCCAGTCGACGTAGTTCACGCCCTGGCCGTGCGGGCCCGCGTCGGGTTCGATCACCCAGCCCCGGCCGCGCTCCGGAGTCCAGTTCCACTCGCCGCGCAAGGAGTTGCGGTGGTACGAGCCCTGACTGGAAATCAGCTTGCCGATCATCCCGTCCTGCAGCGCCTTGCGGGCCTTCCACCACTGATCGGCGGAGGTCGTCTGCGAGCCCACCTGCAGCACGGCGCCGGTCTCCCGGACCCTGCGCGCCACCGCCTTGGCCTCCTCGATGGTGTGCGTCATCGGTTTCTCGAGGTACACGTCCAGGCCCGCGTCAATGGCCGCCAAGGCCATCGTGCCGTGCCAGTGATCTGGCGTGGCGATGACGACGGCGTCCACGTCGGGCCGCGCCAGCACCTCGCGGTAGTCGAGCGTGGAGAACTCGGCCTTTGAGTTCTCTTGGGCCAGCCGCCGCCGCTTCTCGTAGACGTCGCAGACAGCCGTGATCTTGAAGTTCTGGCCGCCTTCGATCATGCGCAGCATCAGGCGCTGGAGGCTGCTGCCACGTCCTCCGACGCCGATCTGGGCGACATTGATGCGGTCGTTCGCACCGATCACTCGGCGCGCCGAGGCTGCGTCTTGCGGCCTGGCGGGCGCAGCTGCGGCGACCGCGGCCGTAGCGCCTTGCAGAAAGCGCCGGCGATTGACAGGTGTTGTGGCTGACATCTCTGGTACCGCAAGAATTGTATCAAAGCCAACGCTTTCTCCGGCCTCTGCAGGGCTTGCCAGAGCGTCGCAACGAAACGGCTTGGAGACGTCCGATTCTCGCCTACAGGTCTTGCGCCGCCGGCAATCCGAAACCGCTCTCCGCCGCTTGGACGGCGGCCACGACCGCTCGCGCCAGCACGTCGGCCGCGAGTGCGCCGATTTCGCCCAGCAGGCGCGTATCGACGGCGCTACCGCCGGTGCCCAATGCGAACACAGTGTCTCCGTCAAACGGCATGTGGGCCGGGCGGATCGCCATCGCCAGCCCGTCGTGGGCCATTTGCGCGGCCTTGGCCGCTTGCGTCTTGGTCCACGTCACGTTGGCTGCGACGACCGCTATGGTCGTATTCTGAGCCGCGCCCGGCCGCCGGTCGCGTCGTCCGGAGCGCAGTTGCGCCATGCTGTCGGCAAGCGCGCCACCGTCGCTGGTTCTCGCGCCGGCCACGATCTGGCCGGTTGCGGGGTCGACGATGTCGCCGAGGGCGTTGACAGCCGCGACGGCGCCAACCACCAGGCCATCGGGTCGCGTGATGGCCGCCGATCCCAGCCCTCCCCGCATCGCCCGGCCTGGGCCGAGCAGCTTGCCCACGGTAGCGCCGGCGCCGGCGCCGGCGTTTCCCATCGGCACCGGCCGCCGCGAGGCGTCTCTGGCGGCCTGGAGTCCGGACTTTGCCGTCGGCCTGACCTCCGGATCGCCGACGCCGAGGTCGAACAGTATGGCTGCCGGCACGATCGGGACGACGGACTCTCCAACGCGGAAGCCCACGCCCTCGCTCTCGAGGTATTGCATCACTCCGTCAGCCGCAGCCAGTCCATAGGCGCTCCCGCCGGAGAGCACTACGGCATGGACGGTATCGACGCTCATTTCGGGTCGCAGCAGGTCGGTCTCTCGCGTGCCGGGGGCTCCGCCCCGGACATCCACGCCTGCCACTGCACCCGCGTCGGCCAAGACTACGGTGCAGCCGGTTGAGCCCGACGGGTGCGTCCAATGCCCGACTCGTATGCCGGGGACCGCGGTCAAGGTGGAGTTCACTTCGCTTGCCCGTAGCGCTGCCAGCGGGCCGACCGCCATCGAGGCGCCCAGCCACAGCGCGCGACGCCGGGAGAGGCCAATTCTGACGATCCTCTGCATGCGCACATCATTATCGCCGGGCAGTCTCGCTATAATCCTGTCCCATGGCCCTGCCGCGTTTGATTCCGATCCGCCAGCGCTTCCCGGACCGCGCGCTGCCCGATGTCTATCGCGCCGTCCGGGCGGAGATGGATGCCGCGCCGTGGGTGGCCGCCGTCCCGGCGGGCAGCCGTATCGCCGTGGGAGTCGGAAGCCGCGGGATCGTCAACATCGACACCATCGTCAAGGCCGTGGTGGACGCATGGCTCGATCACGGGGTCAAGCCTTTCATCATTCCGGTCATGGGCAGCCACGGCGGCGGCACGGCGGACGGGCAGCGCGATGTCCTGGCCCACTATGGCATAAGCGAGGCTTCCATGGGGGTGCCCGTCGTCAGCTCCCTGGAGGTCGTGCAGATCGGGGAGACGCCTCAGGGCATCGCCGTTTCGATGGACAGGGAAGCGTGGGAAGCGGACGGAGTCATGCTGTGCAGCCGCGTCAAGTGGCACACGGGCTTCGAGGGACGGCTCGAGAGCGGCGTCCACAAGATGATGGCCATCGGGCTCGGCAAGTGGGAGGGTGCCAAGCGCTACCACATGTGGGCCGTGCGCATGGGCCTGGAGGAGGTCATCCGCGAGGTCGGCAGCGTGATGCTCGCCACCGGCCGCATGCTCGGCGGCATGGCGATTCTAGAGGACGCCAACCACCAAACCGCGGAGGTTCACGCGCTGGGCGCCGGTAACATGGTCGCTGACGAGGAAGCGCTGCTGGCGCGGGTGAAGCGCTGGAAGGCCGATCTGCCGGCCGAGGCTTTCGACCTGTTGATCGTGGACGAGATCGGCAAGAACATCTCCGGATCGGGGATGGACACGAAAGTGATCAATCGCTCGTGGATGGGGCGGAACTGCTGGCCGGGCCTGCCGCGCATCGAGCGCATCTATGCCCGCAGCCTCACGCCGCACGGCGGTGGCAACGCGATCGGTATCGGCATGTGCGACGTGATCCACGACCGCCTGTTCCGTGCGGTCGACTTCGACAAGACGTGGATCAACTCCTTCACCGCTTCGAGCACCATCGGCTGCATGTGCCCCCCGCACTTCCCGACAGACCGCGAGTGCATCGAGCGCATCCTGGCAACGTGCGGGCGCGCGGACATCGCGGAGTGCAGCGTCGTGTGGATCCGCAACACCATGGAACTCGCCAGCATGCGCGTCAGCGAGGACCTGTTCGAAGCGCTGCGGGAGAATCCCCTGATCGAAGCAGTCGGGCCGGCGACCGAGATCGCTTTCGACTCGACGGGCCAGGTCGTCGGCGGCTCGCCCGTCGCGGAAGCGGCCTAGTCACCCGCGGCGGCCGCTGGCGCCGAGATCCGGTGCGGGATTGGATAGACTGTGGATGCTAGAGCAACTGCCCGGATGACTCAATTGAAGCAAGCGCCAATGTCCAAGCTGGCATTGTTCTCGCTGGTGGCGTCCGACCTGAAGCGGGTTGACGAGGTGATTGCCTTGGACACGGTCTGCTGCCAGGACGTGGTCACCGCGATCAGCCGGCACTTGAACGCTAGCGGCGGGAAGCGGCTCCGGCCGACGCTGCTGCTGCTGTCCGCCCGCGCCTGCGGCGAGCTTGGCGACGGGCCGATCCGCATGGCTGCGGTGATGGAGACCATCCATGCCGCTACGCTCGTGCATGACGATGTCATCGACAACGCCGAGGTGCGCCGCGGCAGTCCTTCGACCAACCAGGTATGGGGCAACCAAGTCAGCGTGCTGGCGGGAGACTGGCTCTACATGCAGGCCTTTTCCATCGCGCTGCGCGAGCGTAGTTTCCGCATCCTGGACATTCTTACCGACCTGACCAAGATGATGGTCGAGGGCGAGTTGCTGCAGGCCGAGCTGATCGGCCGCATCGACGTCACGGAACAGCAGAATCACGAGCTCATCCACCGCAAGACCGCCTGCCTGCTGTCGGCCTGCAGCCTGGTGGGAGCGTTGATGGCCGATGCGTCCGAAGAGACCGAGGAGCGGCTCCGGACCTACGGCTGGAACGTCGGCATGGCCTTCCAGCTCATCGACGACGTGCTCGATTTCGAGGCCAGCGAGTCCGTCCTGGGCAAGCCGGTCGGCAACGACCTGAAGGAAGGCAAGGTGACGCTGCCGATGATTCTGGCGCTGCAGTCCTGCACCCGCGCCGAACGGGCGCAGGTCGAGACGGTCGTGCGCGAGCGCGGCTACACGTCCGTGCCAGCTGTGAGGATGCTAGAGATCCTGGATCGGCACGGTGCCATCGCAGAAGTTCGCCGCCGGGCAGGACAGTTCTGCGAGATCGCGCTGGAAAGCCTTTCCGGACTGCCAGAGACGCCTTACAGGCGCGCCTTGGAAGACGCCGCCGGCCACTGGGCTATCGTGCGTCCCAGCTAGGGCGCCGCTCAGGCCCACAGTTCGTCGACGGGAGCGTAGACATCGTCGTCGGCCACCGGCACGTAGTAGAAGCCGCGGTCGAGCGGGTCGTCGTAGCGGACAGTCGTCCAGTCGATGCCCAGGGCGGAGTAGATCGTTGCCTCGATGTCCTCGGGGCGGATGTCCCTCTGCCGCGACCATCCGTACTCGCTGGTGAATGCCCCGGGCCCTCGGCCGCCTTGATCGCTGGTCGCCCCGATGACTTGGCCGCCCTTGACGCCCCCTCCCGCCAGCACGAAGAACATCTGCAGGTAGTGGTCGCGCCCGTTGCGGGCGGCCGACAGCGGGCCCGGCGTCCGCCCGAACTCGCCGCAGGCCAAGATCAGGGTCTCGTCGAGCTTGCCCGAACTGTCGAGGTCTTCGATCAGGGCTGCGAAGGCAGGGTCGAACTGTGCCATCCTGCCGTAGATGTTGTTTCCGTTGGGATTGTTGGCAAGGTTGTAGATGTCGCCGTGGTGATCCCAGCCGGGCGAGTCGATCTGGATGAAGCGGGTACCTTGATCTTGCTCGATGATCTTGCGGGCCGTCAGAACGGCATTGCCGAAACCTGTGTTGCCATAGCGAACCCGCTCTTCGTTCGTGAAGCTGAAGGCGGCATCGACGCTCGGGTTGAACATCAGGCGCCGGGCGCCATGGTACAGGTTCCCCATGCCAGACGCCTGCGGGCCGAAGGGAGAGCCTTCGCCGCGCAGCTCGCTGTCGATTTCGTGCAGCAGATCCCAGCGACTCTGGAAGGCCGCCTCGCCTGCGGGATGGCTGGCACTGGCCAGCCCGCTTGCATTGGCATACGTTTGGAAGGGCCCGTACTCCACCGGGAAGTACCCCGCGCCGGAGATATTCCGCGCCTGCAGCGAGATGAATGTTGGGAACGCTTGGTCAGGCCGCCGTTCCGGCTCTTTCTCGATGGCCACGACGCTGCCGATATGGGGGGCGATGCGGCCGGTCGGGGAGGTCGGGTTGCGCCCGATCTGCATCCACGTCTGGGCCAGCGGATGCGCCCGCGCCCAGGCCAGCCCGGAGCGGATGATGGCGAGCTTGTCCAAGACACGGGAAGTGTTGCCGAGCAAGGCCATCGGCAGCGTGACCGCGCCGTCCATGAAGCTCTCGGGCTCGAAGTTGCTCGGGGTCACGCCCGAAATGTTCTTGAAGTCGAAGGTGTCTACATGGCTGGGCGCGCCGCGCATGAAGATGAAGATCACGCTGGAGGCGGTGTTCTTGGGCTGCACCGAGCCGAGGGTCTCGGTCTCGCCCCGGGCCAGCCGGTCGGCCAGGAAGAAGCCCCCCACGCCGGTCAGCGTGTCGCGGAAGAAGTGCCGCCGCGTGCTGTGGGGGCGCTCGAAAAAGCTGTGGTGCGTCGGCTGGCGCCGCTGCACGATCTTGTCGAATCGTTCGCGCTCGTTCATGGCAATCCTCGACTCGGCCTAGTAGTTGAAGTAGAAGTCCGTCTTGTTGAACAGCGCCCACATCAGGTTGGTGGCGCGGTCCGCCCGATCTCCGCCCTGCAGGTACTGGACTGCGAACGCGGTCTCCTCCTCCGTCGGCGGGCGGCTCAGCACGCTCAGGTACAGGTTCGCCACCAAGGCGTCGTCGGCCAGCTCCAGAGACTGCCCTAGCGTCGAGGCCTGATTGTTGCGGTTGAGCCGGCTCAGCACGAACGGGTTGTTCATCAGGCTCAGAGCCTGCAGCGGGCTCCCCTCCCCACTGCGCAGGGTCTCCTCGCGATCGCCGGGCGTGAAAGCCTGCAACATGCTGCGGATATTGCGGGCGAACGCCCCGTTGCCCCGCGGAACGTCGGATACATCGGGGAGTTGCATCGCGAAGTTGACGTTGCGCAATGCGTTCGATGCTTGGAACATCGTGAACTGGTTGCTGGCTAGCATCAGCGCGTCGACGACCTGCTCCGCCGTCAGGCGCTTGACTTGGTGCCGTATGAAGTACTTCTCGTCCAGCGGGTTGAAGACGCCCTCGTAGCGCGAGGAGAGCTGGTAGGCCTCAGAGGTAGTGATCTCCCGCATCAGCCACTTCAGGTCGAACCCGTTGTCTGCGAAGCCGCTCGCCAGCCATTCCAGCAAGCGCGGATGCGAGGGCTGGATCTCCCAGCCGGTCGGGGGCGGCGCTGCGGGGTCGAGCCGTGCCAGGTCGAACTGGTCCGGCGGCTCGACGATGCCGCGCGAGAAGAACTCCCGCCAGATGTAGTTGACCGCCGCCCGGGAGAATTGCGGGTCCGAGGTCAGGTGCAAGCCTACTTGCTCGCGCAGCCGCATGCTCGGGTCCACCACCGCCCGGCTCTCGAACGGATAGGCGGGCGTGACGAACTGCTCGGCCGAATAGCGGTCGGGGCGATTGCCGCCCGAGGTCTGGCCCAGGTACTCGCCGGCCGTGTCGCCGTTCCGGGCCCGCTGCCGCTGCCCCTGCGCCAGGTCGTTGACCATGTAGTAGTTGGTATTGACCGGGCGGCCGTTGATGGGGTTCACCGGGCGCTGATTGCCCGGGTACCGCCATGCCTGGTAGCGCGGCACGTCGGAGAAGAACGCGGCCAGCCCCCACCCTTCGGCGCGCTTGGCTGCCGCGCCCCACACAGTGAGCGGCTCTAGGTGCCCGGCGCCGTCGTGGCACAGCACGCAATCCATGACCGAGATTCCGAGGAAGTCTCTCGCGGTGAAGAACGCGAGCGTGTCGTAAGTGTCCTGAATCGGCCCCCCGATTGTCCGGCCGCCGACCACGTAGCCCACGGGCGATGGCCGGACCGGGTTGGCGTTGAGATCGTTGTAAGTCTGTCGCCAGTGCCCGAAGCTCGTGTAGCGGTAGGGGTAGTTGCGCCCGTCGCTGACGCCTTCGGCTGCCAGCATCTCGCTCGCCATTTGGTCGTACGGCTTGTTCTGCCGCATAGACTCCAGCAAGTACAGGTGAAACGAATCGCGGGTCCACTCGTAGCGGTTGACCTGCGCTGTCACGCGGGTGTTGCGGAACAGGTCGCCGAAGAACATGGTCCAGCGATCGGCCCACTCCGGCGTCTGCAGGAGCCGGTCGACCAGCTGCTCGCGCTTGGTCGGCGACGTGTCGGCCAGAAACTCGAGCACTTCGTCCTTGGTCGGAATGCGCCCGGTCAAGTCGAGCCGCACGCGGCGCAGGAACTCCGCGTCGGTGGTTAGGTACGTGAGCGGGAGCCCGGCGGCCGCCGCGGTCTTCTGTATGCAGTCGTCTATGCCGGCGCAGGCGCCGCCGTCCGCAATGGTGTCCGCCGTCGCGGCGCTACGCGGAATGATCCCGCCGTTGCGGCGCTGCGGGATCATCGCCAGCACACTCTGCGTGTTGCGCGTGCGCAGCTTCATGGCCGCGAAGTCGCTGGCTGCCGTGCCGACCGGTGCGAGGCCGACCTCAGGGCCGAAATAAGTGCAGCCCCCGTGGTCCGGGAAACTGCCGTCCGGCGCTTGCCAATCGAGATCTTCGTATGCGACTTCTGCGGCGCCGATCCCCGCAGTAAGGAAGGCTGCCAGCAGCAGTCGCGGAAAGCACCCTATCGCGCTGGCACGGAATCTACCCCACATTAGTCACGTACCCTCACAAATGCTAACACACAAATCGCGACGCGAAGTGACGGGCCACAACGGCCACCAGGGATTTTCAATGTTGGGTGCTGAGAGCTAGTCGGCAAAGAGGTTCGGCAAGGGACTGGACAAATAGGACTGCTGTATGCGATAACGCAGGAAGTGAGGACTGACGCGATTCGATTGCGCGAGGTGCAGGTGCGCACG
>JAJEHF010000146.1 GCA_022823865.1 Bryobacterales bacterium | reverse complement strand
GCGCCCTGTACAAGCTGCCGCCCGGCTACGATCAAGGGAGGCACGTCGCTGCCAGCGCGTCGCCATCGGGCTCCGAGATGAGCCGTCCAGCCGACGATGCGCGACTGTTCGGAAGGGACGCATCATGAAACCATTGACTTGACGACCGAAGTGGCCGCTTCAACGCTCTGCCGAAAATTGACACAAACGAAGTAGCCGCGTGCTGCCGCTTGCAGTGCAGTCGCCGCACCAATGCCGCGGCTCGCACCTGTGATCAATAACACTCGGCTGGATCCCATTTCTTTCATTCGCAGCAGCCTGCAAGGGCTCTCTGCTGCTACTCCAGCCCAGTCTCGGTTCCGATCCGGCCCCCTGCGAAACGGTGCGGACTCTCTTGGGCTCTAGAGCTTACTGGTGTTGACAACCAGCCTTGGCCCGACGCCATCGAACTTGGATGATCGAACTTCTGCCTTCTGCTGAGCCTCGTTTCTCCGATTGTAGCTGCCGGCGTTTCGGGCGGAGGGATCGGTCTGGGGCTCCCTATCGCAGCGTGCGCTGCGCCCGGTAACGCCTAGTGCCGAGCGACCGCCGCCACTGTTTTGCACAGTCTTTACCAAGTCTCTGGGCTTCCGGTCACCTGCGTGGCGAGCCGGTTCGCCTTGTAGATCAGAATGGAGGAGTCACATGGCTAGGCCGCAGGCAGTAGTGGATCTTCGCAAGCGCGCTGTTGAGGGGGCTCAGGCACTTGAGACAGCTCTCCGCCCGGAACTGCTTCCCGATGACAAGCCAACTCCTCCGCCGTTGTCGAAGGGGGTTGTCGCTGCGCTCGTTGCGGTCGGCATCGTCTTGGGCCTGTTCGCGTACCAAGCACTGCAGAGCCAAGCCGGCCCCGCTGGCAGCTCAGGGCCGGTCGAAGTCCCAACGGCGATAGTCGAATCCAAGAGGTTCGAAGCATCGCTTCGGGCTGGCGGCACCCTCGGAGCCACGAACTTCGCCGTGATTCGCGCACCGCGCATGCGCGGTGCCAGGGATCGCGGCGGCGGTGGTGGCGGCGGCGGCGGTGGTGGCGGCGGCGGTTCTAGCCTAACTATCGAATCCCTGGCCGAGCCCGGAACGATGGTCGAAGCCGGCGAGGTCGTCGCTGTGTTTGAGTCCAAACAAACCGCGGACATGCTGGACAACTACAACTCCTCGCTGGCTCAGACGCGCAGGCGTTCCGCAAGTCGAATCGCATCCCTGCTGATCGACGCCGCCAACTTAGAGCAAGACCACCACAAGGCTCTGGCGGATGCAGACAAGTCCGAGCTTGAACTGCGCACCGCCGAAGTCAGGTCAAAGATCCAAGCCGAGATCCTTGCGTTGCAGGCGGAGCAAGACGAGGCTTCCGCAGAGCAGCTCACCGAAGAGGTGCGCTTGAGCCGAATCGCCAACACCGCTGAGAAGCGCGTCTACGAGATCGACATCGAAAAGGACGAGCGACGCCTTGCTAGGACCATGCAGGACATGGAAAAGATGCGCTTGCGCACGCCAGTCTCCGGCCTCGTGGTCGTCGAGACAATGTTCCAGCGCGACGGGTTCTCGCAAGCTTCGGCCGGCGACACGGTAAATCCCGGCTCCACCTTCCTGCGGATCGTGGATCTCTCCAACATGGCTGTGTACGCCGACATCAACCAAACCGATGCACAGCTCGTAGAGCTCGGATCGACAGCCACGATCCATCTGGACGCCTATCCTGGCGCAGCCTTCGAGGGGCGCGTTGCTGCTATCGGAGCGGTCGCATCCGCCGGACAATCCACGGGCGGTGGCGGCAGGGGCGGCCGTGGCGGCTCGCGGGGTGGTTCGTCCGGCCAGTGGGTCCGGCAAGTTCCGGTCAGGATCGAAGTCCTCAGCCAGGACGAGCGCATCAAGCCCGACCTTTCGGCCAGCGCCGATATCCTGCTGGCGGCCGAGGATCAAGCCTTGGTTGTGCCGCGCTCGGCACTGGGAGAGATCGATGGCGAGGATATCGTATGGGTGCAAGATGGCGGCAAGTTTGTTGCGCGAGAAGTTCAGGTCGGCCAACTCAGCGACACCGAGGCCACCATCCGATCGGGCCTGAGCGCGGGCGAAGTGATTGCCGCACAACCGGTACGGGACCCGGACCTCGTGCGTGCGTTGTAGCTGGCCTAGGCCGTTCGGGTTGGCCCCGCTGGCCGGCTCAGAGCCCGGTTAACGTGTTCTGAATGCGCTCGACCTGCGATTCGTAGTCGCTGAGCTTCTGCCGCAGAGAGCTCACGACGTGCTCGGGGGCCTTCTCGACGAAGCTCCGGTTGTCCAGTCGACCTCTCGCCGAGGTTTCCGCCTTGACCAGTGAGGCGAGTTGCTTTTCGAGCTTGGTGCGAAGCGCGATGCGCCGTTCCTCCGGCAACTGCACGGCCAAGTCGAAGTCGGCCGTGTGTCCCAGAGCTTGGCCGGCCCCGGCTGCGCCCGAGCGGGCCTCGGCTTGCAGGGCGGCCAGCCGACGCAGGGCTCCGTGTTCGCTGCGCACCACGTCCAGCGTGACTTCGTTCTCGCTGAACACCGTCCCGTGCAGGATTTCCCGCGGTGGAAGATTAAGTTCTGCCCTTAGGTTCCTAGCCGTAGTGACTAGGGCCTGAAGGACTTCAACACGCCGCTCCGCAGCGGGATCTGCATCGCTTGCAGCGGATTGCGGATAGTCCGTGAGGGCGATGGACTTGAACCGTCCGGGCGTGTTGGCCGTCAGCCGCTGCCACAGGTCTTCGGTGATGAACGGCATAATCGGGTGCAACAGCCGCAGTGATCGCTCGGTGGCGGCCAGCATGTTCTTCCAGCCATTGGTCAAGCCGCTCCCATCCTCGAACGAGAGCTTCTTGAGCTCGATGTACCAGTCGCAAAACTCGTGCCAGAAGAAGTGGTACAGGGTGCTCGCGACTTCGTGGTAGCGGAAGCTGTCGATCTGTTCGTTGGCTTGGGCCGCCACGGTGTGCAGTCTCGAGAAGATCCAGCGGTCGGCGAGGGACACCTCTCCGGTCTGCTCGTCCGGCAGCGGGCGGTACTCGGCCAGGTTGGCGGGCGTCCACACGCCGGCGCCGGCCTTCTCCAAGCTCATGCCGACGAAGCGCAGAGCGTTCCAGATCTTGTTCGCGAACGTGCGGTAGCCTGCGATGCGCTCTTCCTTGAGCACCACGTCCGAGCCCTGTCCGGCCGAAGCCACCAGCGCGAATCGAACAGCGTCCGTGCCGTAGCGCTCGGTCATCTCGATCGGGTCGATCACGTTGCCCTTGGTCTTGGACATCTTCTGCTTGTCGGCGTCGCGTACGAGGCCGTGGATGAAGACCTTGCGGAAGGGCACCTCGTCGGTCATCGCAATGCCGAGCATCATCATCCGCGCCACCCAGAAGAAGAGGATGTCGAAGCCCGTGTTGAGCAGCGCGGTGGGGTAGAAGGCCTTTAGGTCGTCGGTCTTGCCGGGCCAGCCCATGGTCGAAAACGGCCACAGCCCGGAACTGAACCATGTGTCCAGCACATCCGTCTCTTGGTGCGTCACGCGCAGCCCGCGCCGCGCGGCCTCGGCCCGGGCCTCGTCCTCGTCTCGGGCCACGACGAACGAGCCGTCCTCGAGGTGCCAAGCCGGGATGCGGTGGCCCCACCAGAGCTGGCGCGAGATGCACCAGTCGCGGATGTTGCGCATCCACTCGAAATAGTTGCGCTGCCACTGGTCCGGCAGGATCTCGGTGCGCCCCTCTTCGACGGCCTGGATCGCCGCCTCGGCCAGCGTCTTGGTGCGGACGAACCACTGCGTCGAGACCCGCGGCTCCACGGCTAGGCCGGATCGCTGGCTGCGTCCGATGTTGTTGGTGTACTCCTCGACCTTGTCGACCAATCCCAGCGCCGTCAGATCCTCGACGATCTGCTCGCGAGCGTCGTAGCGGTCCAGTCCCGCGTAAGCGCCGCCATGGGTGTTGATCCTGGCCTCTTCGTCCAGAACGGTGATGCATTCCAGCCCGTGTCTCTGGCCCGCAGCGAAGTCGTTGGGGTCGTGCGCGGGCGTGACCTTGACGATGCCGGTACCGAATTCAGGGTCCACGAAGTCGTCGCAGATGACCGGGAGGCTGCGGCCCACTAGTGGCAGCTGGACCGTGCGTCCGTGCAGTTGCCGGTAGCGCCCGTCGTCCGGGTGGACGGCCACGGCCGTGTCGCCGAGCATGGTCTCCGGTCGGGTCGTGGCGACCACGACAAAATCCCCGTCCGCCCCCTCGACGGGATAGCGCAGGTGCCACAGGGAACCTTCTTGGGTCTCGTACTCGACTTCTAGGTCGGAGATCGCGGTCAGTGTGCCCGGATCCCAATTGATCATGTACTCGCCGCGGTAGATCAGGCCGCGCTCGTAAAGGCGGACAAAGCACTCGGCCACAGCTCGCGACAGGCCGGGGTCCATCGTGAACCGCTCCCTCGTCCAGTCGCAGCTCGCGCCTACGCGCTTGAGTTGGCCCACGATCTTGCCGCCGTAGGTCTCCTTCCAGTCCCATACGTGCTCTAGGAACTTCTCGCGCCCGAGATCCCGGCGGTCGATGCCGTCCTTGGCTAGATGGCGCTCGACCAGCATCTGCGTTGCGATACCGGCGTGATCCGTGCCCGGCAGCCAGAGAACGTTGCGCCCGCGCATGCGCTGCCAGCGCATGGTGATGTCGACCTGAGAGGTCTCGAACATGTGCCCCATGTGCAGCGCGCCAGTGACGTTGGGCGGCGGGATCACTAGCGAGAACACGGGTTTCGACGAGCAGGCGTCAGCTTTGAATAGACCCTCGCTGACCCACCACTCGGCCCACGCTGGCTCAATCTGCGAGGGATCGTAGGCTTTCTCTAATTGCATGAATTCGAGGGCGGGAAACTAGACCCACTGTACAACACGCACCTGAGCCGACTGGCCGGCGGCCGGCGGCCGAAACGCCCGCGTCCGGACGCTGCGCGCCCGCTTGTTCGGGCCAGCGCATCTTCTCCCGGTCGAAGGTGACTCGAGAGCGCGAACTGGGGCGGCATGCTTGGGCGGGAGCGGCCCGGCGGCACTCGTGCGGCAACCCTGCCAATGTCCGGTCCAGAACGTGGTTTGCTGGGTGATTGCGACTGCGATAAGGCCCGAAACGCATTCCACTCGCTCCCGAGGGCGCCGGTCCCGGTCGGTTGAGAGCGCCGGTGACGCGCGTTTCTCCGCGATAGGCTCTCCGCCAGAGCACGCGATATCGCGGCGATTCCCATATCATGTAGGAACATGCCCCGCCCGATGGATGTGTACGAGGAGCTGGTGGAGCTCCGCCGCTCCGGCGAGAAGTGCGCGGTCGCGACGATCGTCGAGGTCGCCGGCTCGATCCCGAGCTTTCAGAGCGCCAAGATGTTGATCCGCCAGGACGGTACCATGGTGGGCACCATCGGAGGCGGCTGTACCGAGGCTGAAGTTTGGCAGGCGGCACGCGATGTCATCGAGACCGAGAAGCCGCGCATGCTGCAGTTCAGCCTTGGCCAGGAAGCGGCCTACGACAATGGTTTGATCTGCGGCGGGCAGCTCAACGTGTACGTGGAACCGGTCTTGCCAGTGCCCACAGCGCTCATTTTCGGCGCAGGCCACATTTCGAAGAGCCTCTCCAAGGTTGCCACGTTGGCGGGATTCGCCACCACAGTCATTGACAACCGAGACAGCTACGCCAACCGCGAGCGGTTTCCTGAGGCGTCCGAGGTGATCGCTGCCGAGTACGAGGATGTCTTCCCGACGCTGCCCTGCAACGATGCGACGTACGCGATCATCGTCACGCGCGGCCACAAGGACGACATGCGCGTGCTTCGCTGGGCGGCCGACCAGCCGCTGCGCTACGTTGGCATGATCGGATCGAAGCGGAAAACGATCGAAGTCGCCAAGCACCTGCTCGCCGAGGGTGTCGCGCTTGAAAAGCTCTCGCAGATCCACGCGCCGATGGGCCTCGATATCGGGGCCGTCACGCCTGAGGAGATCGCCGTTGCCGTGGTCGCCGAAATGGTTCGCAGGCGCCGCAACTCCCAGGACGGGTGGAGTCCGCTGTCGAAGTCGATCTTCGCCGAGGGTGTGCCGCGGGCGCTTGCGGCGGCAGGCGTGGCCGATACTGAGTCGGTGCCCGGGACGGAAGCTCTAACCGAGACGCGGTGAGCACGGCGGGCTTGATCCTGGCCGCTGGTCGCTCCTCCCGGATGGGCAGCGACAAGGCACTCCTAGGCTTTCGAGGACGCCCCTTTCTCAGCCACTTGGCGCACCTGCTCCTGCCTCGCGTCGATTCGCTAGTAGTTGTTTTGGGGCATCACGAGCAGCGCATTCGCGAGGCGCTGCCGGCCTCGCCGCGCATCCGGGCAGTGGTCAACCGCGATTACGAGCGGGGGATGCTGACATCCTTGCAGTGCGGGCTGGCGCAGATTGGGCAACAGGTGGACGCGGTGCTATGGATGCTGGTGGACCATCCGGCAGTGCGGGGCCGTACCCTTGACAGATTGCTCGCGGCCGCCGCAGATTCCCGCGCCCCGCTGGTGATTCCCCGGCATGGAGGGGAGCGTGGCCATCCCGTTGTGCTTTCCAGGCGGGTGATGACGGACTTGTTGGACCTCGATCCCGGCAGCAGTCCGCAAGAGGTCGTGCGCGGCTACTATAGCGAGGCGCACTTCCTTGACACAGCTGACAAGGGTGTTCTGCTGGACATTGACCGTCCCGAGGACTATCGCGCGCTCGCCCCGCCCGAGCACGATCAGTAGGCCGGCTCTAGATTCGGCAGGTCTTCAACCCCTAACGCGCGTCGGGAGTTGGGTCGGAGGCCGGGACCCCTCCCAGCCTTCTCGCATCATGTGGGCAAGGCCGTTCACCAGAGACACGTGTTCCGGCCGGTTGGCGATATTGCGAAGCTCGTTGCGCGAGTCCTTGTAGTCGTAGAGTTCGACGGTGCTGTACGGGCTGTCGATCCCGGACCACTCGGTGTAGCGGTGACGCACCGTGCGCATGGAATAGCCCATCCCGGGACCCACGCCGGGAATGATGCGGGGGTGCTGGCTGAACACTGCTCGCTTCCACAGCCGCTTCGGATCGTCGAAGATGCCTCGCCAGCTGGATCCCTCCATGTTCGGCGCCAAGGGAACGTCGCAAATCGCGCACAGGGAAGGGAACAGGTCGACCGACTCGACAAGCGCCTCGGTCTTGCGTCCTGCGTTGCGCTGGCGCGGGGCCCGCACGACTAACGCGGTGTGGGTGGCGGCCTCGTAGTTTGAGTGCTTGTTCCAGAGGCCTAGTTCGCCCAGGTGCGAACCGCTGACGCCTGCGATTGCAACCGCCGTGCGATCTGCGATCCCGTTATGGTCCAGGGCGTCGAGCAGCACGCCGATCTGGTAGTCCGCGAAGGTCACACATGCACGGTACGCCCGGATCAGCTCGCGCGCCTTGGGTATAGGGATTGGCCCTTCGGCAGGGATATCGTCGTATTTTCGGATCTCCTCCGAACCATGGAGCGCGAACGTGGGCGCATCGCGCGGCGGGTCGGGGGCTTTTGGGATGTCCGACCTCCCGGTGGGATAGAGCTTGAAGAAGCGCTCCGGCGCCATCATCGGAAGGCTGGGCCCGCTCAAGCCGACTGCGATGAAGAATGGGCGGTCCTTCAGTTCCGCGATTGCTTCCGCGGCCGCGGCGGCTACCTGTCCGTCTGGAAGCTGAGCCGCATCCACGGAGGATGCCCGCCAGCTCTTGGAGGTTGCCGCCTCTGCGGCTGCGCCTGGCTCGTCTTCCGCGACCCGCCAACGGCTGCGCTGCAGCCGCTCCCAATTCGCTCTTGACAGAGCGCCGTTCGCTGCGCTGTGCCAAGCAGGCCCGCCCGGATTCCACGGAGCGATGCTCCAAGACCGGTGGTCGTCGAGCGCGGGAGACTCGAAAACCTTGCCGAACGCGGTGGTCTCGTACCCGTGGTCGCGGAATTGCTCGGGCAGGGTGATCGCGTTGGGTCGGAACGCTCGGAAATGGATCCGTTGGTCGTAGACCCGGGTCGTGTCCGGCCGCAGGCCCGTCAACAGGGTCGTCCTAGAGGGGCTGCTGGCTGCCTGCTGGCAGTAGCTTCGCAAGAACACCATGCCGCGAGAGGCCAAGCGGTCGATTCGCGGCGTCTTCACCCAGGGGTTGCCATAGCAGCCCAATTCCGGCCGCAGGTCGTCCACAAGCACCAGCAGCACGTTGAGCCGCGGCAGCGGCTCCTCGGCCTGCTGAGCCAATCCGGCGGCCGCGAGCCCCGACAGCGACGCTCCGCCAGAGCGCAGGAACTTGCGGCGCGAGGTGTGCGAGCGATGGTTCACGGCGAAAAGCGGTTTGGCGGGGCGGCCGCTCAGACGTGCGAGCCCGCGGCGTCCCGCAAATGCTGCGCGGAAGGCCGGGGAGGGCGCTTCACCCTAGCCCTGCTCAGGCTACGTGGGCGTCGAGCCTGTCCGCCAGCCGAGCCTCGGGCACGGCCCCGACGATCTGTTCGACAGGCTGGCCCGCCTTGAACAGCAGCATAGTCGGGATGCCGCGCACGTTAAAGCGCTGGGCGGCACTCGGGTTCAGGTCGACGTCAAGCTTGCCGATCTTGACCTTGCCGGCGTACTTCTCGGCCAGCGCGTCGATGACCGGAGCCATCTGCCGGCACGGGCCGCACCAAGTCGCCCAGAAGTCAACCAAGACGGGTTGCTCGGAATTCAGGACCTCGGAATCGAAATCCGAATCGGTAAACGTAAGTGTGTGGGAACCAGCCATCAAGCACCTCCAGTGGATCGAAATCTCAGCGTAGCAGACTGAAACGCCGATACCTTTAGCGATCCAGGTCTGCCTTCCAATCGTGCAGCAGCGATAGCGCCTCGAACGGGCTGACCCGGTCCACGTCCAGAGAGCGGAACTCGGCGAGGATGCTCTCCTCGGCCGAAGCGGGCTTCGCCGTGTGGGCCGGGGGCGGGGAGTCGCGGGGCGCGCTGTCGAACTGCTCGTGGTGGGCCAGCACCTCCCCCGCGCGGACCACAACGTCGGGCGGCAGCCCCGCCAGTCGGGCGACTTCGATCCCGTAGCTGCGATCGGCATTTCCCGGTTCGATCTTGTGGAAGAAAACCAGCTGCTCGCCGGACTGCCTGGCCGACACGTGCAGGTTGAAGATTCCCTTGCGGGCCTTGGGCAGGGCGGTGAGCTCGTGGTAGTGCGTCGCGAACAGGGTCTTGGCGCGAACCTTGCCGAGGATGTACTCGGCGACGGCCCAAGCGATGGCCAGGCCATCGTACGTCGAGGTGCCTCTCCCAATTTCGTCCAACAGGACCAGGCTGCGCTCCGTGGCGGTGTTGAGAATCTGGGCCGTTTCCGTCATCTCGACCATGAACGTCGAGCGCCCCTGCGCGACGTTGTCGCTGGCGCCGATGCGGGTGAAGATCCGATCGATCAGGGGCAGCGACGCGGATCTCGCCGGCACGAAGGAGCCGATCTGGGCCATCACCGCGATCAACGCGGTCTGTCGCAGATAGGTCGACTTGCCACCCATGTTGGGGCCGGTGATCAGGGCTATGACGTGCTCTTCGTTGTCAAGATGCACGTCGTTCTCGATGAATCCCTCGCCCCGCTCCTCCTCCAGCGCGCGCTCGACCACCGGGTGCCGTCCGCCCTTGATCTGGATCTCGCCCCCCGGGGTGAAGCGCGGCCGGGAATAGTTCCTTTCGACCGCGACCTCGGCCAACCCGCGCAGCACGTCGAGCTCTGCGATCGCCGCCGCGCTCGTTCGAATCCTCCCGGCTTGCTCGGCCACGTCGGCCAGCAGCCCTTGGAAGATCGCCGCTTCCCTCGCGGCAATGCGAGTCTCGGCATCGAGCACCTTGGCTTCGAGTTCCTTCAACTCCGCGGTCGCGAATCGCTCGCCGTTGACCAGCGTTTGCTTGCGCTCGTAATGCTCCGGAACTTTGGGCAGGTTGGGCTTTGACACCTCGATAAAGAAGCCGAAAATGTTATTAAACTTTACCTTTAATGAGTCAATCCCCGTGGCGCGTCGCTCGCGCCGTTCCAAGCCTGCGATGAAGGTCCTGCTGTCGCGCTGGATCGCGCGCAACTCGTCGAGCTCGGGGTCGAAGCCCTCGGCGACGGCCGTGCCCTCGCCCACCGCTAGCGACGGCTGTTCGGCGATGGTGGCCGAGATCTGCGCGGCAACGTCCGCCAGCTCGTCCATGCGCTCTAGCAGGGCGGCTAGCCTACGCCCCAAGAGCTTTTCGGCGAACGCCCGCACCTGCGGGATGCGCTTCAGCGACGTGCCCAGATTGTACAGATCGCGCGGGTTCGCCGAGCCGAGCGTGACACGCGCCGCCAGGCGCTCGATGTCGTGCAGCTGCTTGAGTTCCGATTGCAGCTCGCTGCGGATGATGGTGTCGGAGCATAGGCTCTGCACCGCTTCCAGTCGCTGCTCGATCTCCTCCTGGTCGAGGCTAGGCCGCAAGAGCCAGCTGCGCTGCAGGCGGGCCCCCATCGGCGTGGCCGTCCGGTCGAGCGTGAACAGCAGGGTGCTCTGGACCTGTTGGTAGAGCGGGTCGAACAGTTCCAAGTGGCGGACGGTAAGCGGGTCGAGGATCATCCAATCCGCCTGCTGGACGAATCTCGGCCGTTCCAGGTGCGCCAGTCCGGAGCGCTGGGTGTCCTTGAGGTAGTGCAGCAACGCTCCGGCGGTCGCGACTGCCAGCGGGTGGCCTGAGATCCCCAGCCCGTCGAGGCTGTGCAGGCCGTACATGTCGAGCAGCTGGCGTTCGGCGTAGTCTTGGTCGAACACCCACGGGTCGATACCGGTGACGGTATACCGCTGCTCCCGTCGGTCACCGTCGAAGCGCAGGCCGAGGTCGGGCTCCGGCTCGGCGCGAAGCAGTTCCTTCACGCCGAGGGACTGGAGCATGTCCTGGACTTCGGCCGGGCCTAGCTCGGTCGCCCGGAATTCGCCGGTCGAGACGTCCACGTAGGCGAGGCCGGAGACCGAACCGTTCGAATGAACCGCCGCCAGGTAATTGTTCTCGCCGGCGTTCAACAGGTCTAGATCGCTCGTTGTGCCGGGAGAGAGCACCCTGACGACCTCGCGCTTCACCAGCTTGCGCGCCTGCTTGGGATCCTCGACTTGGTCGCAGATGGCGACCCGGTGGCCCTTCTTGAGGAGCTTGGCCAAGTAACCGTCGACCGAATGGGCGGGCACTCCGCACATCGGGATCGGATTCCCCGTGCGGTCGCGCCGCTTGGTCAGGGTGATCTCGAGGTCTTTCGCGGCCCTGATGGCGTCGTCGTAGAAGAGCTCAAAGAAGTCGCCGAGCCGAAAGAAGAGCAAGCAGCCCGGATACTCCTGCTTGGCGGCGAAGTACTGCCGCATCACAGGGGTGGTAGACGAGTGTGGGGCCATCCGGGGGTGTTGGCGACCCTTCGAGTATAGCGCCAGGTTCGGCGTGTGAACCGGCGCTTCCCCTTGCGAGCGGCCTTGCGTTCTAATGAAGTCATGCCTCGAAATCTAGGCTCTTCGCCCGCGATCGCTTCCGGTGCCGCTCCGCTCCGGCGGCCACGGGCCTGTTCGCTCGCCGTGATGGCGGTGGCTGTGTCGGTCCTGGTTTCCTGTGGTGCAGGGGGAGAGCCGCCGGCTGCGCCGGAAGCCGGCATCCAGGGGCTGTGGGAGGTCACATCGGTCCGCAACCTGGCCAAGGGCGAGGAGCAGCCCTACAGGCGCGAGTACCACCAGTTCGGCGATACCCACCAAATGGTGATCCTGGCAGGCGAGGACCGGCCGAAGCTCACCAAGTCCCTTAGCGACATGACGCCGGAGGAATTCCAAAGCCAGCAGCCGCTGGGAGCGGGCCTGTACCGCTACGAGTGGGACGGGGAGAGCAAGGTCGTGCGGACGAACGTCGTGGCGCTGTCCGCCTACTACGAGGGCCGCTCGTTCCCCGGGGAGCTGGTGCTGTCGGGGGACACGCTGGTGCTGCGCGACAGCCATTCGGCTGACGGCGACGAGCGCGAGTGGACGATGAGGCGGGTCAAGTGACGCGAGTCCGGGATGGCGGCCCCGGCCGCGACGGCGTGGTTCCGTTGGCCGCTCGCGCTCGCTGCGCCTACGCGGCGCTGTGGCTGGCCTTGGCGAGCCTGGCGCTGCCGGGAACCGTCATGCCGCGGCTCTGCGGGCAGTCCGATGCGACCCTGCAGGGAACCGTCACCGATCCGCAGGGTCGGGTGGTTCCGCGTGCGGAAGTCACCGTGACCCACAGCGGCACGGGCTTTTCGCGCGAGGTCACCACCAGCGGCGACGGCCGCTTTGTCATCGCGGCGCTGCAGCCAGGCAGCTACTCGGTCAGCGTCTCCCGGCGCGGCTTCCGGCTGGTCGAGGCTGTGGGGATTCTGCTCACCAGCGGCCGAATCGCCGAATACGACGTGCGCTTGGAACTGGGCATGACGCAGGATGCCATTGAAGTGGAGGGCGATCTCTCCTTGGTCTCCACCAATGCCGCGGACTGGGGCGGACTCGTGCCGGAACGCAATCTGCGCGACCTGCCGTTGAATGGTCGCGACCTGTTCGAACTCTCGGCGCTAGAGCCTGGCGCCACGCTGCCCGCTTCGGCGCGGGTTGGGCTGGCGCAGGGTATCGGGCGGCAGATCTCGGTGCTCGGCTCGCGCCCGAACCAGAACAGCTTCCAGCTTGACGGGGTCTACGTCAACGACGCCGCTTCGGCATCTCCCGCCAGCGCCACCGGCAACGTGCTCGGGCTGGAGATGGTCCAGGAGGTCCACCTGGTGACAAGCCCGTACAGCGCCGAGTACGGCCGCACTGCGGGCGGAGTGTTTACGGCGGTGTCCCGGTCAGGGGAGAACCGATTTCACGGCAGCGTCTACGAGTACCTGCGCAACAACTCCTTGGACGCGCGGAACTTCTTCGATTCCCCGGCTGCCGGGGCCCCTCCGCTGCGGCGCAACCACTTCGGGGCCCTGCTGGGCGGGCCAGTGGTGCTAGACAGGGCGTTCTTCCTGCTCAACTACGAGGGCCTGCGCGAGCGGCGCGCCAGGACGGCGCGGCCGGCCGTGCCCACGCCGGAGGCCCGCCTCGGCCACCTGCCTGGCGAAGACATTCCCGTGGCCGCCGAAGTGCGGCCCTACTTGGACCTCTACCCGCTGCCCAACGGGCGCGACTTCGGGGACGGCACGGCCGCTTCGATCCGCCAGCTGAACGATCGCGTCGACGAGACCTACCTGTCGGGAAAGCTGGATCTGGTCCTCGATTCTGCGACCCAACTGGCGGCGCGCTACACGTTCGACGATGCGGCGGCCCGCACGCCGGACCCGATGGACCTGTGGGTGTTCGGGCTCGACTCGCGCGACGACTTCCTGCACACCCAGCTCAAGCGCGTGCATTCTCCCGCGATGCTGTCGACCTGGCGGGCGGCCTTCAGCCGGGTCGACAACTTCGAGAACAGTTCCACCTCCGTGCCGGACTCGCTTGCGTTCGTCAACGGCCAGCCGATGGGCTCGATCACGGTGAACGGACTGGGCAATATGGGCGGCTTCCAAGCCCGCGCGCGGCCGCGCCGCTTCATCCTGGAGAGCTACCAGTTCGGGACTTCTCTCGTGCGCACGACAGGCAAGAGCACCTTGCGGATGGGAGCGGGCTACGACCGCGTACACTTCGACCAGCGCTCCGATCTCAGCGCGGTTGGCTCGTACACGTTCGACTCGCTGGCACTGCTGCTGCAGGCCCGCCCTCGCATCGCCGAGGTGATGCAGCCCGGCTCGGACACCGTCCGGGGCTGGCGCTACAACCAGTACTTCGGCTATCTCCAGCACGAGTTCAGGGTCTTCGACATCTTCAGCGTCAGCATGGGCGTGCGCTATGAATCGGTCTCGACGCCGACCGAGGTCAACGGCAAGATCGCCGTGCTGCGAGACTTCGTCAACGATCCCCAGACGACGCTCGGCGGCCCTCTCTGGCGGAATCCGTCGAAGGACAACTTCGCGCCGCGGATCTCGGTGGCATTCGATCCCGTGGGCGATGCCCGCACGGTTGCCCGCGGCGGCTTCGGGATCTTCTACGACCAGCTTGGCAGCCGCGAGCTGACCATCGCCGGCGTCCGCACGCCGCCTCTGTTCAACCGCATCTTGGTATTCGGGCGCCCGGGCTTTCCGGACATCCTTCAAGCGGCCGAGGGCCGCAATCCTTCCACGTCGATGGACGGAGTCGACTACAACCTTAACCAGCCCTACGTCGCCCGCTGGCAGGCTTCGATGGAACGCCAGCTGAGCCCGAGCACGGTGATCCGGGCCGGCTATAGCGGCGCCCGCGGCATCCATCTGTTCGGGCAGCTGATCAGCGTGAACTCCCCGATTCCCGAGGTCCAGAGCGACGGCCGCTATTTCTTTCCCCAGGGCAGCCCCTACGTCAATCCGGCCTTTTCGCGCATCGGGCTGCGCCGGACCCAGTTCAACTCGTTCTACCAAGCGATCACCTTCAGCCTGCAGAGCCGGCTGGCCAAGCGGCTGTCGATGCGCGGCAAGTACACGTGGGGCCGCTCCATCGACGAGGCCTCGAACCATACCTTTAACGACTTCGTGGCCAGCGACCAGGTGCCGACCGTGTGGGACTACCGTGCCAACAGGGGGCTCTCGGACTTCGACCAAGAGCACGTAGTGGCCGGGAACATCTCGCTGGAGCTGTGGAGGGGGAAGGGCTCGCCGGCCGCAGCGGTGTTCGGGGGCTGGCAGCTGCACGGCATCATGCAGGTACTGTCCGGGACGCCGTTCGCGCCCCGCGTGGGTTTCGACCGGGCGCGCCTCCGGCCGGGTTTCGGCGATGTCGGACAGCGCCCGGATCTGGTCGCAGGCCGCGCGGCCTCGGATATCGTCCTGGGCGATCCGTCGCGCTACTTCGATCCGTCAGCGTTCGCGCTGCCCGAGGCGGGCTACCTAGGCACGCTCGGTCGCGGCACGCTGCGCGGGCCGGGGATTTTCACCATGGACATCGCGTTGCACAAAGCGCTGGTCTCGACCGAGCGCCAGAGCCTGAAACTGCGCGCCGAAGCGTTCAACGTGACCAACCACCCGAACTTTCAGGTGCCATCCGGGCGTGCGCTGTTCACCCAGTCCGGCGGCCGCATCGGCAGCGCCGGACGCATCACTTCGACCAGCACTTCGTCGCGGCAAGTGCAGCTCGCGCTGCGCTGGGAATTCTGAAGCTGGAAAGGGGCCGATTGCTAGACTAATCGGGATGCTGCAAACGATCGCGCGGGGCCGGGATGCCTATGACGCCATCATCGTCGGTTCTGGCGCAACCGGCGGCGTGGCCGCTTGGCAGCTCGCCGAAGCGGGCCTGAAGGTCTGCGTGCTCGAGGCCGGTCCGAAGATCACGGACGCGGACTTCACCGAGCACGTGATGCCCTATGACCTGAAGTATCGCGGGAACTCCTCGCCATACGTCGGCGGGATCCCCAAGTCTCCCGACCTAATGCGCAACCGCCCGATCCAAGGGCTGGTGTATGCGTGCCGCGAGTCGAACTACAAGTGGTTCGCTGACGATATCCGGAATCCCTACCAAACGCCGGGGGACAGCTCGTTCCGCTGGATCCGCATGCGCGTGCTTGGCGGACGCTCCCTGTCGTGGGGTCGTCAGTCGTACCGTATGGGCGACATCGACTTCCGCTGCGCCGATCGCGATGGCTATGGCGAGAACTGGGGGATCGAGTACGCCGACCTGGTTCCGTACTACAAAAAGGTCGAACGCCACATCGGGCTCAGTGGCATCGCCGAAGGCCTTGACCAACTCCCTGACAGCGTCTTCATGCCGCCGATGCCGTTCAGCTGCGGCGAAGAGCTCTTTCGCAACCGGCTGCGCGCCCGCATGGGGCGGGTCGCAACCATCGGTCGCAGCGCGATCATTACCAAGCCGCACAACGGTCGCCAGCCCTGCCACTATTGCGGCCCGTGCGAGCAGGGCTGCGTGACGCATTCGTACTACAACAGCCCCACCACGACGCTCAAGGCGGCCCTTGAGACGGGCAATTGCGACTTGGTCGTGGATGCCGTCGCAAGCCACGTGACGAAGGACCCGGCCACTGGGAAGGCCGCGGGCGTTGCATACGTGGACCGCACGACCCGCGTGCCGCGGGAGGTCCGGGGCAAGGTGATCGTTCTATGCGCATCGACGCTCGAATCGACCCGTTTGATGATGCACTCCGCCGATTACGGCCTTGATTTCAACTCCAGTGGCATGCTCGGCCGCTACCTGATGGACCACATTTACCAAGGCGGAGCGTCCGGCCGCATGCCGGAACTGCAGGCCAAGCCATGGGCTGGCCCCCCGAGCCGGCCCAACGGGATGTACATCCCGCGCTTCCGCAATATCGAACGCACGCACACTGACGGGATGATCCGCGGCTATGGCTACCAAGGCCGCAGCGGTCCGAGCTTCAAGTTTGGGTCTCCGGGTTTCGGAGAGAGCTACAAACGCGCCGTCCACGAGCGCGCGGAGTGGCACACGAGCTTTGGCGCTTGGTGCGAGTGCCTGCCGCGATACGAGAACTACGTGGCGCTCAACCGAGACCGGCGGGACGCCTGGGGCATTCCGACGCTCAATATCAACTTCTCTTGGTCGGACAACGACCTGGCTCTGTGGAACGATGCGCGTGTTCAGGCGGCCGAGATGCTCGAAGCGACCGGCCACAAGGACGTCCGGCTAACGGGCAGGCCGTCAATCGGAGGGTTCTGCATCCACGAGGTCGGCACGGCCCGTATGGGCCAGGATCCGCGCAAGTCGGTTCTGAACACTTGGGCGCAGGCCAACGATGTCGACAACGTCTTCGTCACTGACGGGGCGGCTTGGGCGTCGATCGGGTGCCAGAATCCCACGCTGACCATGATGGCGATCACGGCCCGCGCCGCCGATTACATTGCCGAAGAGGGCAAGAAGGGGCGCTGGGCCTAGACGTCCATCGAGCAGTCGAAGCACGGTGACCGCGATTCTGTTTTCAAGAGTCCATCGAGGACGAACGCAGTGTGGGTTTGGATGTTCACGGCGGACCCTGGCTCAATGGACTTGGGAGTGAACTCTATGCAGCTTGCTCCGTTGAGCTGTCTATGGCCATGTCTGGCGGATGTATTCCTCCACGCATCCAACATCACGAGCTGCCTTCTGGCGGATTGATCGCGATGTCGGCAGATGAGCCCAAGTCCATTGTTGAGCTTGGCAACCTGTCTGAGTGCGCTACGCAGCCAATCGAGACACACGCAGTGCGCTGATCAGGGTGTTACCCTACTGCCGGAGCGATGCCCGAAGTCAACCCTGAAATCCTCGTTTGGGCACGCACGACCGCGGGCCTGACTCCTCAAGATGCCGTAGCGAAAGTCGGCATCAGGGACGCTTGGGGCGTGTCGGCCCTCGATCGCCTCATGGCGTTGGAACGCGGTGACGAGAAGCCCTCTCGGCCAGTCCTCGTGAAGATGGCCCGCCAATATCGGCGCCCGCTGCTCGCATTCTATCTGAATACACCGCCGCGGCGGGATGATGGTGGCCCTGACTTCCGTACGCTACCAGGAGCGCGCTCCGCTGAGACCAATGCTCTCCTCGACGCGCTGGTTCGTAACCTCCAGAGTCGCCAGAAGATGGTTCGGGGGGCCTTAGAGGCGGAGGATGAAGCCGAGCCGCTAGCGTTCGTGGGATCGCTCTTGCGGAGCACGGTTGGAGGTGCGGGGATTGACTCGCTGCGCGAGCTGCTCCAACACGACTTGGAGACTACTCGATTGGTGCGCCGCGCACGCGTAGCGCTGGACCAAGTGCTTGGGGGCGACTTAAACGCCACCTCGTATTACGCGCAGCCGACAACCGCAGACGCGTTCAAGCTGCTCCGCTCGCGGACCGAAGATGCTGGAGTATTCGTGCTGCTAAAGGGCAACTTGGGTAGTCACCATACGGCCATCGATGTCGAGATATTTCGCGGTCTTGCGATTGCTGATGATGTCGCCCCATTCGTTGTCATCAACGACAATGACTCCAAGGCTGCGTGGTCATTTACCCTCCTGCACGAGTTGATTCATCTGCTACTTGGTCAATCTGGATTCGCTGGTGCGAGTTCCGGAACGGAGATCGAGGAGTTCTGCAACCATGTCGCAGGCGAATGGCTGCTACCCGCGTCGGCGCTCGATGAGCTTCGATTCGAGAGACGGTCAGGTCTTGAGGAACTGCAACGCCGAATCGGCGAATTCGCCCACTCACACAACCTGAGCCGAACGATGGTTGCCTATCGACTCCAGCGTGCGAGTCGCATCGATCGGCCAACCTTTGAGCGCCTTCAGGCAGATTTCCGAGAGCAGTGGTTGCAGAACCGCGCCAAACGCCGGGCTAGGGCACGTGAATCGGAGAATGGCCCAACCTACTATGCTATCCGCCGGCACCGGGTCGGGCAGGGCCTGCTCAGCTTCACTCACCGTATGGTGGGTTCCGGAGCGCTATCAACAAGCAAAGCGGCTAGGATTCTAGGCGTCAAGCCTGCGCACTTGGGTAAGATGCTCCGCCCGCCGAAGGCGCGGTAGGGGATGGGCCTTGCTCTATCTGCTCGACGCGAATGTTCTCATTGACGCGAATCGTGACTACTACCCCCTCGGCCGCGTTCCCGAGTTTTGGGACTGGCTGGTTGATTGCTCGACCAAGGGGCAAGTGAAGCTACCTCTGGAAATGTACGAAGAAATCCTTGCTGGCAGTGAGGACGATTTGACCCATTGGCTTAGGAAGAATCGTGATTCGCTGCTACTTGATGAGGATGTTAACGAAGGCTTGGTTGCCCGAGTGACGGACCGCGGTTACGCGCCAGACCTGACCGACGAGGAAGTAGAACGCATCGGCCGAGACCCATTCCTTATCGCTTACGCGATTGCCAACCCCTCCCAGCGAAGAGTCGTCACTACCGAGGTTTCGAAACCTAAGAAGCAGCGTGGGAACCGCCACATACCTGACGTTTGTGATGATCTTGGTGTGCTTCACTGCAACACCTTCCGGTTCATCGAAGAGCTTGACTTCACAACTCGTCTCGGGGATTGATGCTCTTCTTGAGCGAGACCCGTCCCGGGGGGGCCTACTTCGCCAGCGAGCGGGGCTTAACATCACGTCGACGAGCCGTACGAATACTGGGTAGTCCGAACTCAGCGATTCCGTTCGTGTGTGCTGCGATTCCTAAGCCCCATCTGCGCCAGTAGACGCTCGCCGGCAACGAAAAATGGCCTCAGACGCGGAAGACCGACCAAGCCCGCGATGAACTCTCAAGGCACGCAAACGTGCAACAACAGCCCGTCCGCGAGGTCGCGGCCCGCGCCAAATCACAACCAATATAGACGGATACAGCCGTATCGGAGACTTGCCACGCGAGGGAGATAATACGCCATCCTTGATGTGCGCCACTCAAGATGACTCTCGCCCGCCTGCGCCCGCCGTTCAAGCGGTGACAGCCCACTGGCCGACTTCATGGCACCACGCCGAGCTTGGCAAGGGCTCGCTCGCGGGCTAACGTAGACGCTAGGTCATGGACAAGCGCCTCCTGCCCACTGGCATCCAGAGTTTTCGCAAACTCCGCGAGTGCAACTGCTACTACGTAGACAAGACCGGCTACGCTCTGCGCTTGTTCCAGGAGGGCACCCGTTTCTTCCTGTCGCGCCCGCGCCGCTTCGGCAAGAGTCTCTTCGTC
Source organism: Bryobacterales bacterium (assembly GCA_022823865.1). Classification (GTDB taxonomy): domain Bacteria; phylum Acidobacteriota; class Terriglobia; order Bryobacterales; family UBA6623; genus VXMF01. Next base: position 11,736 of record JAJEHF010000146.1, on the reverse strand, counting down.
GATACCCTCAAGCATCTGTTCGAGGGCGACCGAGACTTGTTCGTTGGCCTCGAAGCCTACGATCACTGGGACTGGTCAGTGCGGCATCCGGTCGTTCGGCTCGACTTCGCTGGCGGCAACCTCAAGGATCCGGAGAGCTTGCAGACAAGCTTGCACGAGCAGTTGCTCGACCTGGAGATCGACTCCGAAGTGCAAGCCCGCCACCAATCGGCTGCGGGGCGTCTGCGGCATCTGATCCGCACACTGCATCGTCAGACTGGCCAGCGGGTTGCCGTGCTGGTGGATGAATACGACAAGCCGGTCCTCGATGCTCTGGAGGACCCGGCCTGTGCCCGCGCCAATCGTGACTATCTACGCGGCTTCTATGGCGTGATCAAGGACTGCGACGAACATGTCCGGTTCGCCTTCCTCACGGGGGTGAGCAAGTTTTCCGGGGTAAGCCTGTTTTCAGGCCTGAACAATCTGCGCGATATCACCTTGAACCCGGACTACTCTGCTATCTGCGGCTACAGCGACACTGATCTCGACATAGTATTCGCGGCGGAACTGCCGGGCTTGGACCGCGAGCAGATCCGCGGGTGGTACAACGGCTATAGCTGGGGTGGAGAGCCGAAGGTCTATAACCCGTTCGATGTGCTACTCCTGTTTGCCGAGCGCGAATTCAATGCTTGGTGGTTTGAGACGGGCACGCCGACCTTCCTGACACAGCTGCTGACGGAGCGCCACGTGGCGGCTGACCGCCTCGACGGGCTGCGTGCCAGTAAGGCGTTGCTCAGCACGTTCGATGTGGACAGCATTGCGCCAGAGGCGCTGCTGTTCCAGACCGGCTATTTGACGGTCAGCGGGCGGGAATGGGGGGACGATGGCATCGAGTACTTTCGCTTGGTGTATCCCAACCGCGAAGTGCGCCAGAGCCTTAACTTAAGCCTGCTGAACCATATCACCGGAGACTCGCGTCGGCGGGAGGAGCAAAGTCAGGATTTGCAGCGGCTGCTGCAGGCGGGTGACTTGGACGGACTCGAGACTTGGTTCCGGGCGCTGTTCGCCGGGATTCCGTACCACTGGCACAGCCGCAACACGATCGCGGACTACGAGGGTTATTACGCGAGCGTGTTCTATAGCTTCTTCGTCGGGTCGGGAGCAACGGTGACGGCGGAAGACAGCAGCAGCACGGGCCGTGCGGACCTAGCAGTGCAGACCCGCAGCAGAGTGTACTTGTTCGAGTTCAAGGTCTTCGCTTCGTCGCAACAGGGTGCCGCGATGCGGCAGTTACAGGAGCGGAGCTACGCAGCCAAGTACCGCCACCTAGGATTGCCGATCCATTTGGTGGGCGTGGAGTTCAATGCTCAGACACGTGACGTGGAAGTGTTCGAGAGCGCACTGGCCTGATTGCCTGGCCCTACAATGTGCCCCGGCCAAACTCCTTGTCCGGGCCAAGCATTGATGATGGAGCCAAATCTGGGCACACAAGACCCGACATGGTCGTCGGCACTGCCTTACTAGGCTCGCGACGCGGCGTCCAGGTCCGAACGACCCGTGCGTGCATCTAGGAAGTCACGGTACTTCCCCACAGTTCCGGCATAGCATTGCAGAACCGAATAGTTGGACCGGACTCTCGGCTCTATCGGGAGCCTAGACGGGTTGGGAGCTCTGTGTCGCTCGTCCTCCGCCGTGTGTCGGAGTTCTCGGTGAACTTCGTCGGAACGATCCATCCGGTAGAGCGCCTCAAGGTTTCCGTAGTGCCGTTCGACTTGCTTAACGGCTGGGATGTGTGTTTGAATGCTCGATTCCTTGAGTTCCCCCTTCTCAAGCCACATCCTAAAGCACTTTTCGTCCACTCTTTTCCCCCGTCGGAAGCATCCGCCGTTGGTCGGCACATCGCGGGCCTCATCCGGGCATTTGCCGCTCTGAACCTGTTCGCAGCGGCGGTTGCCTTGATCAATCTGGTGCTCGGGTCGAACTACATGTACCTCTCCGCGCCGCCCGGCGGTACGCTTTCGCCCTTCTTCGTCGGATGGCGGCCTTGGTACATCGTTGTCTTGGCATTCGTCGCACTGGCGACGTTCTTGGCGGTCTATGCACCATTCGCGCTCGCCGCAAGGGAGTTAGCGCGGCGGGAGCCTAAACGATAGGGGGGGCGGCCCCTGGCCCTTGGAGCTTGGGTACTTGGGGGAGTAGGTCGTACAGGCGTTCCCACGTGTAGATGCCTGTGGAATGCCCATCGCTCCAGAAGATCTGGATCGCGTACCGGCCCACTGGTTCGATCTTCGTGGGGTAGACCAAGATAGGCAGGGCGCCCTCGCCGACGATGCGCTTTCCGGTGACTTCGTCAACACAGGTCGCGCACGGGCACTGGCCGCGCAGGAAGCGAGCCGGGTAAACGGCCTCTTCCCCCGAACTCCAGCGGATCTGGATGTCGTGCGCACCGTGGCGGCTGATTTCCAGCGGTCGGCTGTCTACGTTGTCTGCCATGGATTCCGAATTTCAGAATACGGCAGGGAGCGGGTCGGCTTCAGTAGTTCTTGAACGGCCCTCTGGGCTCGGCAGCTGCCATCTCCTTCACCCAGTCCCGGTAGGCGCGTCTCACGCGTTCGTGAACGTCGGGGAGCTCCTTGGTGAGGTCGTTGCTCTCCGCAAGGTCTTCCGAGAGGTCGAAGAGTCCGCCGCCTCTCCTTGAATGCACCAGTTTCCAGTGGCCCAGCCGTGCGCCGTATTCGCCCTGGCGCTCCCAGAACATGCTCTCCCGCTCCGATTTGGCTTGCCCTTGAAGGATGGGGAGCATGTCAAATCCGTCAAGTTCGAGATCCTCGGGCAGGGAGGAGCCCGCGGCCTTGACCAGCATTGGGAAGACTTCCAGGGCGGTGAGAAATTCGTCGGACACAGTGCCTGGGGCGATCTTTCCGGGCCAGCGCATCAGGAACGGCACCCTCACGCCGCCCTCGAACATCTGTCCCTTGCGTCCCCGCAGGGGGCCGGAGTCGCCGCCCCCTCCGGCGCCGTTGTCAGAGACGAAGATGACGATGGTGTCCTGTCGCAGCCCGTGCTCGTCGATCCGATCCAGGACGCGTCCGATGGAGCTGTCCATGCAGGTGACCGCCGCCATGAACTTGTGGCGGCGCTCGGCCGCGAGGCCATCCGGAGAAGGGTATTGGTCCAGGCACTTGCCCGGGGCTTGCACGAAGCCCCGGATGCCGCGATCCAGGCTCGATGCTCCGTGCGGCGCGTTGTAGGAAGTGTAGACGAAGAAGGGACCGGCCTTGTGCTCGTCGATGAACCGCAACGTCTCGCGTTCGAACAGGTCAGTGGTGTAAAGGCCCTTGTCCTGCTCGGTAGGCGCGTTGCGCCAGTACATCGACGGCACGCCGTAGCGCTCGTGCGTCCAGTAGTCGATGCCGGTATTGACGAATCCGTAGAAGTCGTCAAAGCCCCGTTGCAGGGGCAGATAGCGCTGGAGGGAGCCGAGGTCCCATTTGCCAAACACAGCGGTGGCGTACCCGGCCTCGGAGAGCACTTGTGAGAGCAGTACCTCGCGCGTGTCGGTGCCCAAGATCCGCTCGGGGCTGATCGCGTATTCGTAGAGCGGATAGCGATAGCCATCGTTCACCCTGTCGTTGCGGAAGTTGTCGTCGGTTCCGTTGCGCTGCGGATAGCGGCCGGTCAGCAGCGCGACTCTGGAAGGGGTGCACACGGGGAAGGCCGCGTAATAGCTGGTCAGCCGGACTCCTTCCGCCGCGAGCCTGTCAAGCCGGGGCGTGAGGATATCGCCGCTGCCCATCGAACCAAGGTCCATGTAGCCTTGGTCGTCCGAGACGATCAGCAGTATGTTGGGCTGGCGAGCCGCCGACACACTCGCGGCTAGCAGCGCGAAGACGGCTAGGTAGGGCTTCATCGAGCCCATTGTAGGCAGCCGGCGCGTGAAGCCTTTCGGGGCCGGATGCGGGGCTAGCCTGTCCCGGCCGCCATTTCCCTGAAGTACCTGCGGGCTTCCTTCATGACGAACGGCGCGAGAATCAGCGACGAGGTCATGGTGGGGATAGACATCAGGCCGTACATGCCATCGATAAAGTCGAGCACTGCCGTGACCGATGTCACGGACGAGATCAGGATCGATGCCACGTAAATGTAGCGGTACAGGGACTGACGCTCCGCCCCGACCAAGAATCCTAGAGACTTTTCGCCGTAGTAGCCGCACGACAGGGTGGTTGAAAAGCCGAAGAAGATCGCGCAGGTGAGCAGCACGTAAGTTCCAACGCCCGGCAGAACCTGCTCGAACGATGCGAGCGTCACCGACACGCCCTCGGCATCGAAGTTCGTCCACGTGCCCGTGCTCAGGATGATCAGGGCCGTCGAGGTGCAGATGATCAACGTGTCGATAATCGGTCCGAGCATCGCCACGAGGCCTTCTCGGACGGGCTCGTCAGTCTTGGCAGCGCCGTGCGCGAGCGCCTCGGACCCTACCCCGGCTTCGTTCGAGAAGGCGGCCCGGCGCACGCCGGTCACGATCACGCCCCAGACGGCTCCCCCGGCGACGGCCTCTCCGGTAAACGCGTCCTTGAAGATCATGGCCAGGGCCCCGGGGAGGGATGACAGGTTGGTGGCCAAGATCACGGCAGCGCTGGCAACGTAGAGCGCGACCATGGCCGGGACCATCTTGGCCGCGACCAGTCCCACGCGCTTGATCCCGCCAATCTGGACGGCGCCCGCCGCGATGGCTACAACGATGCCAAGCGCGAGGTTAAAGACCCAGGCGTCGGACGATTCAGAGACCCAGCCGAGCGGTACTGCCACGGTCTCCCGGGCGATGCGGACGAGCTGGTTGACCTGGAACATCGGCAGCGTGCCGCACAGCGCGCAGAACGAGAAGAACAAGGCGAGCGGCTTCCAACGCTTCCCGAGGCCGTACAAGATGAAGTACATCGGTCCGCCTTGGATTTCGCCCCGGCTGTCCGGGCCGCGGTATTGAATCGCCAGCGAGCAAGTGAAGAACTTGGTGGCGATTCCGACGAAGGCACAGACCCACATCCAGAAGATCGCGCCCGGACCGCCGGTTTGGATCGCGACTGCGACGCCGGCGATGTTCGCCATCCCGATCGTGCCCGCAAGGGCGCTGCTAAGTGCCTGAAAATGCGATACCTGACCAGTGGCCGAAGCAGAGTCGTAGCGCCCAAGCAGAATCTTGAGTGCGTGCTTGAGGTGCCAGAACGGAAGCAGCCGGGAATAGAGAAAGAAGTAGCACCCGCCCCCGATCAGCAGAAACAGTACTACGGGCCCCCACGCGAAGGCGGCGAATGCCGCCAGAGCGTTTTCGATCCCTGCCACCCCATCAGGATATACGCCAGCATGGTCGCCGGACCCAGCGTCGACTGCTGGCCGGCAGGTCCGCTGATGATTGCGGCTTCTGGAGTTGTCCCTGCGGGACGCCCCCATTTCGCGTAGACTCTTGGCAGGGAGCTCGCTGGCGCCGGTGCGGCCCGCCTGAGATCGAAGTTCTGCCGTTACGGAGCTTGGCGTGCAACGGGAAGCGTGCTTGAGGGTACTGGAGATCGGGAAAATCTATGACGCATCGAATCACTTTCGGACTGAGCCCTTTGCTGTTGGGATGGACGCTTGCCGTGGCGGCGGACATCCCGCGGACTCCATCGGGCAAGCCAGACCTGTCCGGGACGTATGACATAGCTACGCTGACACCGCTAGAGCGCCCCGAAGAATACGGCGAGCGGCTAACGCTGACCGATGCGGAGGCGGTGGCGGTCGTCGATCGGGAGTTGCAGCGAAGGGCCGACCGGAACGCGCCGTCTGATCCCGAGCGTGGCGCCCCTCCCGATGGCGGGGACGGATCGCCGGGATCGGCGGGAAACGTGGGCGGTTACAACTCGTTCTGGCTGGACAGAGGCAGTGGCGGCTTCAAACTGGACGGCACTTGGCGGACCTCGATCATCACCGATCCCAAGAACGGCCGCAAGCCGCCCATGACTGCTGCGGCAAAACAGCGCGCGGAGGCGCGGGCCGAGCTGTCGCGTACGAACACCGGTGTCGCTTGGTGGGTCGAAGAGGGTTTGGAGCAAGGGCCTTACGACGATCCGGAAATCAGGCCGCTGGCCGAACGCTGCCTGCTCGGGTTCGGCTCGACGGCCGGACCGCCCATGCTGCCGGTCGCGTACAACAACGTGAAGCGAATCGTACAGACCGAAGATCACGTGATGATCTTGGTTGAAATGGTTCACGACGTGCGCATCATCCGCATGAACGCCGAGCACGCTCCCGACGACGTGAGAAGCTGGCTCGGCGATTCGATCGGTCGTTGGGAAGGGGACACGCTGGTCGTGGAGACCACGAACTTCAACGACAGCCCATCGCTGTCAGGTGCATCGCGTGACCTGCGGGTGACCGAATGGTTCACTCGGCTGGACGGGCAGACGCTGCGCTATCGCTTCCGTGTCGAGGACCCGAGCGTCTGGACCGCGCCGTGGAGCGGGGAATACGTGTGGCCTGCGACCGGAAACCGGCTGTACGAATACGCCTGCCACGAGGCCAACTACTCCTTCGGCGGGATTCTTCGAGGGGCGCGGATCCTCGAGAAGGAACTGCTCGGCAAGAAGGGGGACGATTAGACTCGAACCGCAGAGCGGCTCGCGAATCGCAGTGGAACAGCTGGTGGAATCGGCTTGGCTGCAGGTCGCCGCCAGCGAGTGGTCTGGCCCGAATCCGTCACCGCAAACCAATCCGGCTAGGGTTTGTCGCGATTCTCTGGCAAGGCAGTGAGAAGCACTTCCTCTCCGGAATCCGACCCCGAAGAGACCAGTGCCTCGGTGTCATTGAAGTCCTGCACCCGGACCGGACGCTTGTGATACGTCCCGTCCTCGGCAACATGGACGAACGAGCCCCCATCAGCCCCTGGCTCCGATTGAATCGCCTCCCTCGGCACGATCACGCCTGACTGCGGGCCCGAGTAGATGACATCAACGCTGGCTGACAGATCCGGCAGGATACGGTCATCCTTCGATTCGATCAGAATCCGGACCGGGATCTGCTTCCGGAACTGGCTGCGCCCTCCGTGGCTGTATTTTGCTGACCCGGCAACGGCACCGATATCAATGACACGACCCTCGAAGCGCTCGCCGGGGTACGCGTCGAGCTCGATGACTGCTTTGTCCCTGATTCCAATTGTCAGCGCGTCGACCTGATTGAGACGGGCATTGACAATCATTTCGGATACATCAACGATGCGCATGAACAGGGTTCCGGGAGAGAGTCGGTCGCCAGACCTGGTTTGGCCGTACAGGCCAAAAGTGCCTGCCTTGTACGTCGCCTCCAGTACGACCATGCCCGCAATCGGGGTCTTCATTTGAAGGCGCTCCAAGTCGTGCAGATGGCGCTCGACGTGTAGCTCCGCCTCCCGGACTGTCAACTGCCCCTTGCGGAGATCCGCACCGTGCACGATCTCCTTGAATTGACGCTCCTGCTCCTTTTGCTGCCATGTTGCGCGAGCCTGGTCAGCGACATTCCGCAGGATCTCCCCTTCGATCTTGGACCGCACTGCGGCGGTACTGACATCCAGCTCCGCCTTGCGGGCCCGAGCCCTGGCAGCGAGGCGCGACTGCCGTTCGGTCTCCTTCAGGATCGCTATCTCCGCCTCGCGCTTGCGGGCATTCGACTCAGCCACGGCCTGCACGAACTTCCTACTGCTGATCCAGTTCAAGAGCCACGGTAATTCGAACTCCGCAACAACAGATCCGGCCGGAACGACGATTCCGGGCTCCGCCAGCGTGGTGATGGTGAATGCGGCCCTGTCGGCATTTCCCGGACCCCGCAGCTTCGGCACTTTAATCGCCGCATACCGCGGAGTCTCGACGGTGCCACCGATGCGCAAGGACTTCGTGAATTCCCCGATTGTTGCGGCAGCTGTCCGAAGTTGGGTGGATCCCTGCCCGGAGGTCAGAGCGGATTCGCGGCTACTCAGAGCCCAAATCATCGACGCGATTACAATGCCCGCCACCATGCATAGGCCGGTCGTGAGCCACGGACTTAGCTTCGGTGGCTGCGGCTCGGCTGGGGAAGTGCCGAAATTGGTCTTGCTATTTCCGGCAGGCCTATCGGTTCCGGGGGGGGGGGGCAGTGGACTAGAGTCGCGCACCTAACTCCATAATGTTAGTCGATTGTAGGGCACATTGGTGGACTGCCCTGTCCAACAGGCAATTCCGAAGAAAGCCCGCGGAGCCCCCGCGTTTTCCAATACCGTTCGCCCGGAATCGACGCCACCAATGGGGTCAGGCTGTTTCCTGTCCGCCTCCGGACGGTAGATCTGGATCGATCTCTTCTGTGCGCAGCGGGACGATATGCTGTTGCTCGGGAGCCCGCTCCCAGCCTTCCTCGCCACTACCCGACCGCTTGATCGTGTGAAACAGGAGCGCAAGCCATTCGCGCAACGTCACCTGATCCCCTTGGATCCCGTAACCAGGATCGACTGGCTGCACTCCTCGCAGCATGCCCGACATAGCGGCGAAAACCGTCGGATCCGATCGCTTGGGGCGCGATCCAGCGGCAGCGCGGAAGGGATGGGATCCACTCGCAGGTGTCCTGTCGCTCGACGACCGGACAGGCCGTGCTCAAACAGTGCTTGGCGCGCAAAGACACTGACCACAACGACACTCAGATCCGGTGGACGCTAACCCGCGTGGTCGCGGCCACTCTTGGCACGATCTCCTCGGGGCCTCGGCGTGGCAGTCCGAGAAGAACTCCAATAGCAGTGCGTCGAGTCGTTGAGGGCCGGGCACAATGCGCCCGTAACGGTACTGCGGGCTCGCTCAGGGGTGCGCAACGCGGGCCGGTACAGCGTGCTTGAGCCAGTCAGCGGATGGCCTCGCCATCGGAGGACATGCGGCCGCCGTCAAAGCGGGTGTCCACCTTGTGGCAACTCTGGTTGGGGAGATCGATTGCGGTGCAGTGTGTCTGCATCGCGCCCAGATTGTCCAATCGATGGGGCTGCTCTGCCGAGCCCGCCCGAAGCCAGGCTGCCCGCTCAGCACCCGCCCCATCTCGAACTAGGGAACGTCCCACAACTGCCTCCGTAGGGGTAAGATACCTTTCGTCGCTGTCGACCAGGCTTTGATCTTTTCGGCACGTGGAGGGAAGCAGTGATACGAGTGGCGGCCACGATCCTTTGCCTGGGATTAGCGACTGGCAGTGCAGGGCAGCGACTCGACCTTTCCGTCCTGTCTGGTCCCTCGGACATGGTTACCGGAGGCGATGCGCTCGTAGAAATCGCGGGCGCCAGCGTGGGCTCGTTGCAGGTCGAACTGGACGGTCGCGACGTCACCTCGGCGTTCCGGAGTGGTGTCGACCCCTCTCGCTTGGTTGGGCGGCTGTCCGAACTGAAGATAGGCAAGAACACGCTCACCGCAAGGGTTGGAGAGCGGTCCGCGAGCCTTGAGTTGATCAATCACCCTCGCACTGGCCCCGTGTTCTCCGGACCACACCAGGAACCCTTCGTTTGCGCGACCGAACGAGCTGGATTGGGGCCGCCGTCTGACGCCGATTGCAGCGTCGAGACGAGGAATTCGTACTACTACAGAACCACAGACAGGGTAGAGCCGCAGCAGCGGGGAGCTGGAAGAACCAGGATCCCTCCGGGGTTCAAGCCCCTTGACCTGTCCGCGCCGCGCCCGTCCGACATCGCCCGCACGACGACCACGCAGGGGCATGAGCAGGACTTCATCATTCGAGTCGAAACGGGCACGATCAATCGAGCGATTTACGAGATTGCGGTCCTCCACGATCCGGCGGACGATCTCCCTGACCCATGGAGCACCGCCCGGAGCTGGAACGGCCGCCTGGTGTACCGGTTCGGTGGGGGCTGCCGTGCCGGGTATCGTCAGGGCCAGATCCGTTCCCCCTTGCAGGATGTGACCTCTCTTGCGAACGGATACGCGGTGGCGATGTCATCGCTCAATGTATTTGGCAACAACTGCAACGACGTCATCTCAGCCGAGACGGCGATGATGGTCAAGGAGCATTTCATCGAGAGCTTCGGGGTTCCCGTTCACACCATCGGAGTCGGCGGATCCGGCGGATCGATGCAACAGCACCTGATCGCCCAGAACTACCCCGGCCTCTTGGATGGCATCATCCCGGGTGCCAGCTACCCGGACACGGTGACGCTTGCTCCGCCGATCACGGATTGCTCGCTGCTCGCACGGGCCATCGAGAACAGCGCGCACGACTGGAGCGACCTCCAGAAGAAGGCGGTATCAGGATTCGCGACATGGGCGACTTGCGAGAGTTGGATGCGATCGTACACACCGTCCATGATTCAGCCGGCCAGTTGCCAGCCGGGTGTTCCCAAGGAGCTGATCTATCACCCCGATCGGAGGCCGGACGGTGTTCGCTGCGGCCTATACGACAATTTGGTCAACCTTCTCGGACGCGACGATTCGACCGGCCTGGCCCGCAGGGCACTCGACAATGTGGGCGTTCAATACGGGCTGAAGGCCTTGAACGACGGTCTGATAGACATCGAGCAGTTCATCGAGCTCAACGAGGGGATCGGCGGTTTCGACGACGACGCAAACCTCGTGTCCGAACGCACGACCGCGGACAAGGATGCCCTGAGAGTGGTGTATCAGACCGGGCGCGTGAATTCGGGCGGCGGGTCGCTGGGCTCGATTCCGATCATCGACACGCGCAGGTATTCGGATCCGACCGGAAACATTCACGACCGCGTTCGGACCTTCGTGCTGGGCGCGCGACTGCAGCGGGCACACGGTAGCGCCGCCAACCGTGTCATCCTGACGAATCCCCCGCGGCGCTTGGACGTGATACGACTGATGGATCAGTGGCTGGATTCGGTGGCCGCAGACGAATCAGAGGATGGGCCAATCGCCGTGATCTCTCGGAACCGGCCTGCCGATTTGAGCGATGCCTGCTGGTCGGCCGAGGGAGAGCGGCTTGCGGACGATGGGGCACGAGGGGGTAGCGGGCCCTGCGGCGAGCTCTACCCGCCGAGCGGCGATCCCAGGATTGCAGCCGGGGCCCCGCTTGAGGGCGACATCCTGAAGTGCCAACTGAAGCCGCTCGATCCAGCGGACTACGGGCCTTCGCTCACGTCGGAGCAGTTGGACCGATTGAGGGCCGTCTTTCCCGAAGGTGTGTGCGATTTCTCCAAGCCGGGAATCGGTCAAGATTCCCTAGCACGGACTTGGATCCGGTACTGAAGCTGAGGCGTCGAACACCTTGGAGCGTCCTGGTTCTTCGCAGCCAGGCGATGCAGTGCCAGGTGAGCTGCGACGGAGTCGGCAGGGATCGTGCTTTGGACGCGCCAGGATAAGCGCTCCGCTCAACCGCGCGGTCCATGCTCCGATCCACGCCTGACCTGGCCGGAAAATCCTGGGCTGATCCGTGAAGATTTCGTGAGAAATTTATCGCCCGAAGGGCGTGCGGAGCTGCTTCGCCGTGTCGGATCCGTTTGGGCGCGCACTTTGCGGGCGCCCTGATTGGAGAGATCGATTGTGGTACAGCGTGCCGGGGTGGAGGATGATCTCGATAGGACCTAATTATATGATTACAAATATGTTATCACGAATTCACACCCCATTTTCCTCAGGTACATTTTTTTGTCGATACGTGACTCGTCTGATGGGACCGGATCGTTGCTCGTGCAACTAGGGCAGCCTGTCGCTGGAGTTGCAAGGGCCTGCGCGAAGGGCGCTGGACCGCTCTTCGCAGCGCCCGGCAGGGGGC
>JAJEHF010000124.1 GCA_022823865.1 Bryobacterales bacterium | reverse complement strand
AAGCTCACCATCGCAAATTGGGGCCGGGATGTCAAGGGGATTTGCGAAAAATCTTCGAATTTCTTGTAAGTGCCATGGAATCAAAGCATTAGAGCATGCTCAAGAAACGCCGGATTGGCCCAGCCTAACTCAGTGCCATTGACCGGCAGTCGGGTCCGAACAGACGACAATGCATTCGAGCTTGCGAGTGGTCTGCCGCAACCATTCGCGGCGAGCCTGGGATACTAGCGCAATGGTCGGGGCCGCGAAGAGAATCCGCTGTCCGTCTTCGACGATCTCTTCAGAAATCCGGAGTGCGGTGAAGGTCTTGCCAGTTCCGCATGCCATGATCAGACGGCCACGATCATGGTTGGCAAGTCCCGCCACTACATCTTCGATCGCGTCCTCTTGGAGAGGCCAAGGCTCTTGCACTGGGCGTCTGGCGTCCTGCTCGTCGACCTGGACGTCGAGGTATTCCCGGAAATCGATCTGCGCGACCTGGGGATGAGCATTGAGGATCGCCCCCTCTGCGTTAGGCCCCCACCGGCAGGTTGCTACGATCCAGCGCAGCCGGAACAGTGGCTGTTGCGAACCTCCGAGAAACTTGTCGATTTCTCCCTTTCCTAGGGTGTGCCGTTCCTCATAGCACTTGCATTGGATAGCCACCCACTCACCGGAGGTCCGCCGTGCCACTAGGTCGACTCCTATGTCCCGACCATCGAGACCAGTCAATGCCTCGCGCTCCGGCCAGTCGGCCCAGCGCCAAATTCCTTCGATCTCGAACTCGGGCTGCTGGAGCGCGATGCGCATGAACAACAGTTCGAACCAACGCCCCTTCTCGGACTCGTCCCGACTCTCGGTCCGGATGCGGTCGAGAATGAATCGCGCCTTTTGGCTGCCTCGCAGATCGAGGCTTAACTGTTCACCACTCATGGCATGTATCTCTGGTGCGTCTCGACTTCAGTAGGGCTGCATTCCCAGCGGTGTGTGCATAGGACAGATCGAGCCTTCAGGCGACCGCGCCCAGACCGTCCTTAGCAACCAGCGTCAGCAATTTCAACGATGCACTGCGCGGCCTCTTTTCGCCGCGCTCCCACTGGCTTACAAGACTCATTGTCACATTGAGATCGCACGCGAATACCGCTTGGCTCGCGTGCTCGCTTAGTCGAAGCAGGCGAATCTGCTCGGGTGTCATCTCCTCAACCAGAGTAAGACACATCTTGTCGAACGCTCTCACGGTCTGATTCGACATGGCACCAGCCTCACTTAACCGAAGCGCCGTCGCGCGCGCTGCCGCTGAGGCCTCACTCTCGGACCGCTTAGTCATTGAAAGTCACCTCAACGATCGTCCTAGTCAAGCCAACCATATAGTCTGCCAGCAACCGCAAGGCTTCAAGCTAGCTCCGGCCGAGATTCGCACCGATCAGGCCCGAAGCGACGCGCCTCACCACCTCGCATGATGTGGCATCCTCCAGCTCTTCTCGGTGGCCGAAACGAGCGAACGCTCTGGTCTTGAATGCCTGCACTCCAAACTTCTCGAACGCTAGCCATCAAGATCATCTCTATAACACCCAGCGCGGATATCTCGCCAAGAGAGACAAGTATTCCGCACTCTGTATTTACTGGTTCGCTATACCCGGACACAGAGCCGTCATCTGCAAGCTGCAAACAAACTGCGAAGCAACCAGCATGTGGTCCACAGGCTAAGGAACGAGCCCAAGCCGACGGACTCTTGTTCGAAGAGGTATGGCAGTTCACAATCCATCCCGATGCAGCAAGTGCGTGTCAGGCCGTCGTCAAGAACGCGAGAGAGCACGCCGATCACGAGATCTGCGAGCCACAGCGGGAACGGCCGGACAACACGTTCTTCACTCTCACGATGTCAATGACTGACAATGAGGAGGCGGAGTTCCAGAGTGGCAGGAGAATGATTGATGGGCGGTGGCGCGAAGTTGGACTACGAGGAGCACGGCTACTCGGAGCAGTCGCTCAAGATGCTGGAGTCGGAAGAGGGACAGCTCAACGCAGTCTTCGCGTGCTATGGGTCAGCGGCGCAGCACGGACAGCTATTTGAGGACTCCTTGTCGAAACTGCTTGGGCAGCTGAAGAGGCTAGAGGGTGTCGAAGATCCGGACGCCGGACTAGAAAGAATGACGATCGGTCAGTTGTTGCAGTTGTTCAGGACAAAGTTCGTGGACGAAATCGACCATTGGGTGCCCGACTTCTTGGACGAGGCTAGGAAGCGTCGGAATTTCTTGGCCCACAGTTACTTCCTGAAGCGGTCTGGCGAAATGGGTGTCGCGGAAGGAAGGTTCGCGATCGTGAGAGAGCTGGTCGCAATCGAGGCTCACTTGCGGCGCGGAACAGAACTAGTCAACGGACTGCGCGTGGCAATCAGCGAGGCCCAAAAGGGACTCCGTACGGAGGGAGGCAACGGCGAGACGGTGTTCTCGGTAAGGCTGAACATCGGTGGAGCCGAGCACTAAGGGGAACGAAGGACGTCGAGAAGGACCTCCCCATATGGCTGGCACCTCGCCCGTCATTACGGGCAATGAAGCAGCACAGCTCTTTGCAGCAAGCGCCGACCCAGGAATTCCCGCTCAGTCGGCGAAGACTCGCGCCACATGATCCTCGGGCGGCAGGTGCCGCTGAGTCATGCGGCTCACCGCGACATAGACCGCCAGCGACAGGCAGAACGCCGGGATGATCTCGTGCACGTCGCGCATCCCCTCGACGTTGAACCGCACGCCGAACCGCCAAGCCAGCGTCGCCGCCATGCCGGCGAGCATTGACCAGAATGCCCCATGCCCGGTGCCCCAGCGCAGATACAGCCCGCCGAACACGGCCGGGAAAAAGCCCGCGGCGAACACGGCGCCCGAAAAGCTGGTCAGCTCGACGACTCCCGCCGGAGGGAACAACGTGACCAAGCCGACCACGCCGGTGTAGACGACGATCGCGACCCGCGTCCAGCGCACCGTCGAGCGCGGGTCGGAGCGCACCCACAAGTTGCGGATGTCGCCCACTGCCGCCGTGCCGACGATCAGCATCACCGAGGCAAGCGATGACATGCCCGCGGCGAACAGCCCGGTGATGCAGAACGCGCTGACTGCGGTGTTGTCGAACTTGGCGAGCATGAAGCCCACGACCTCGTCCGTGTTGGCGATCAGGGCGGCCGCCTCGCTGTCGTCAGCCATGCCGTGCACGAGAGCCCCCAGCCCCATCACGCAGATCAGGGAAACGCCAAGGAAGATCGGTGTCCAGATCATGGCGAACCGCATCCCGGCCGCCGTGTCGATGGAATAGAAGCGCACCAAGCAGCGGGGCTCCGAAATCTGCTTCATCCCCACTGACAGGCCGATGCCCAAGATGTACGTCACCGAGACGAGCGCGCCGAACGTCACCAGGCCGTCGCCGATCGGCGTTCCGGCCGCCGAAACATGGCTGGTGTCAGAGATGCGCTCGAACAACGGCCCGATTCCTCCCGCGTAGACGAAGGGAATCGCCGCCATGACCACCGCCACGAGCAGCATCATCACGCCCTGGAGCGCATCGGTCCATAACACGCTGTACATGCCGCCCATGACGGTGTAGACGCAGGTCAGGCCCAATATCGCCGCCACTCCCCATCCGTACGGCACCCCCAGCACCGTCTCCAGCAGATGCGCGCATCCCTTGGCGATGCCGGCCATGTACCACAGCGTGGCGAAGAGGATCGTGAGCGCCGACAGCACCCTGGTGGGCCGAGACAGCGGGCTGCGGTACCGGAAGTCGAAATAGTCCGGAACCGTGACCGACTTCAGCCCGGCCGTCTGATTGCGCAGGCGGGGACCGAGCAGGAGCCACGAGACCATGCAGAACACGGTCCACAGCACTCCCACCCACGCCCAGCTCAGCCCGGACGCGAAGGCCTGGCCCGCCTGGCCGATGTACGTGTTCGTGCTGGCGAAGGTCGAGAAGAACGCGAGCGATACGACCCAGCCGGGGATGCTCCGCCGGGCGATGTAGAAATCGTCTACCCCGCGCGACGCGCGCTGGCTAAAGTACCATCCGATGCCAACGCAGGCCGCCAGGTAGACCAGCAGGCAGAGGAGGACCGGCCAATGGGAGGCCAAGAGCTCCATCGGCGCTAGTCATCCTCCTCTTGGCGCACGTCGACATCAAGCCGCGTGACCGCCCAGGCGTTCAGCAGGGCCAACACCAGAATCGCGACATATGCGGCTGATGTTGGCCAGTCCACGACACTCTAGATGGTATCGCCCAACGAGCTTGCGGCACGATCGGCGAGCCTGCCTGTCTGGACCGTGCGCGGTTTCAGCGCCACACCACCGCGGCGCGCAGGTCGGATCACATCACCCGCTTGGCAGTGAAGGTCATCGCGCGACCCATGCCGCCCCTACCGCCGCCCGGTCCGCCGGCACCTCGGCCTCCGCCCGGCCCGCCAGCACCGCGGCCACCGCCCGGAGCCCCTCCCGGCCGACCTCCGCCTGGCCCACCGGCACCGCGACCTCCGCCCGGCCCGCCTGGCCCCTGGCCGCCGCCGGGGCCGCCGGGTCGCTGCATCGTTCGCTTGAGTTCCATCTCGTCACCGGACACCCTGCCGGCGTAATTGAACCGGATTTGGAAGTTGCCCCGCTGCATGACTTGCACGAACTCGACCTGGTCGCCGGAGATCTTGCCTTCCTGGATTTCGGATTCTCCCATCATCTCGTTGCCGACCGTCCCGCTGAGCGTGTCGCCATCCGCCTTCAAGTCGAAGGTGAAGACCGTCGAGCCCTGCGGGCCCTCGATTTCTGCCTCCCACTTTCCGTCCACTGCCGCCGCTCGCAGACCGCGCACCGTAGTGGCCAACGCAGGAACTGCAAGCGCAAACGCTCTTCTTGAAATCATGCTCCGGGCCCTCCCAAGCCCAAGACATATAGACGCATTACCCGCGTCAAGGTTGCTGGATGCCAATACCCAGCGTGCGTTCGATGGCAACTCGGCTGACTCGCCCCTGCCGCAAAATCCGCGGAAGCTCGGCGGTCAGGTCGACGATGGTCGATGGCTCCGGCGCGCTCACGCGGCCCGAATCCAGCACGAGCGGCACGCGAAACCTCAGCTGCGACACGACTTCGTCGGCACTGCGAGCACCCCTTCGCCCGGAGCGATTCGCGCTGGTCCCGGTCAGCGCGCACCCTGCATGCCGGGCCAAGCAGCGCACCAGCGGCGAGGCCGGCTGGCGCACGGCCACGGTGTGGGAGCCGGCCGTTACCAAGGACGGGACGCGCGAGCTCGCCGGCAACACCATCGTCAGGGGCCCGGGCCAGAAGGCGCGCGCCAACGGGGCGAACTCTGGAGGGAAACGGCGCACCAGCCGTGCCAGCTGGGCCTCCGAATCCACCAGCAACAAGATCGGCTTGCTCTCGGGCCGCCCCTTGGCGCGGAAGACCCGGCGCAGCGCCGCCTCGTTGGAGGCGTCCGCCAGCAACCCGTAGAGGGTGTCCGTGCGAGCCGCGACGACCCGCCCCCGACGGATCTCCGAACTGGCCCTGCGCAGTGCGCCAAGCGGCGGAGAGCTGGCACTGACGGGCAGTCTCGCGCACTCGCGCATCGCTCAACATATTACGCTGATGCTTAGGAGCCGCCCCGCCCGGCCCGCGACCTGTGCCCTACCGCCAAGAGACCATCACCAGCCGGGGCAACGCTTGGCTGAGGCAGCTGCGCCAAGTCGCCGGGCGCGGTACAACTACCGCCGATGGCTTCGCCCTGGCAGAATCGCCGCACCTTCTTCAGGAGGCGATTCGCTCGGAAGTCCAGATCCAGCGGGTCTTCGCCAGCGAGCGCGTGCACGAGAGCGTTGACGCTACGATCCCGCCGCACCGCCGGGTGCCGCTGCACCCGGTCGCCGACCAGCTGTTCCAAGACGTGGCCACAACCAATCGGAACCAAGGCGTGCTCGCGCTGGTGAAGCTGAGGAACTGGGACGCCGCGAGCGTGCTGGCCGGCCTCACAATCGTGCTGGACGGGGTCCAAGACCCGGGCAACGCCGGCACGATCGCTCGCACGGCCGAGGCGTTCGGCGCGTCCGGCATCGTATTCCTCAAGGGCTCGGTCTCTCCCACCAACCCGAAGGCGCTGAGGGCCTCGGCCGGGTCGCTGTTCCGCGTGCCCTTCCTCCAAAAGCTGGAGGCGCAAGAGTTCCTCGCGCTGGCCCAGCAGCACGGCAAGACCGTTCTGGCCGCGGCAACGGGCCAGGGGCTGGCCCTCGGCGAGGCCGATCTGTCCGCAAACTCGGCGGTCGTGATCGGCTCGGAGACACATGGCGTCAGCCCGCCGCTGCTCGCGGCCGCCCAGGCGGTCGCCATTCCCACCCAGTCGGTCGAATCCCTGAACGCGGCGATCGCCGCGGCGATCGTGCTGTACGAGTCCGCGCGCCGGGCGCAGCGTCCGTGACCCTGTTCGAGCCGCTCGCCGACGACTCCGGCCGCGAGAGCGCAAGGCCCCTGCCGGAGCGGATGCGTCCTCGCACTGCGGACGAAGTGGTGGGCCAGCAGCACCTGATCGGGCCCGGCAAGCCGCTGCGCCGCCAGATCGAAGCCGACGAGCTCGGCTCGATGATCCTGTGGGGGCCGCCAGGAGTTGGCAAGACATCGCTGGCGCGCGTCATCGCCAACTCCACGCAGTGCGAATTTGTTGCCTTCAGCGGCGTGCTCAGCAGCATCAAGGATGTCAAGGCCGTGCTCGTCGACGCCCGGCGGATGCGCAAGGCGGGCCGTCGCACGATCGTGTTCGTCGACGAGATCCACCGCTTCAACAAGGCCCAGCAGGACGCGTTCTTGCCGTTCGTGGAGCGCGGCGACATCATCCTGATCGGCGCGACCACCGAGAACCCGTCCTTCGAGGTCATCTCGGCACTGCTGTCGCGCGCCAAGGTCTACACGCTCGAACCGCTGGACGAGGAGCAGCTGCTGCAACTCCAGCTCGCTGCCCTGCACGACGCCGAGCGCGGCCTCGCCGCTCACGCGGCCCAGATTCCACAAGCACTGCTGGTGCGGATAGCGACCCATGCGGGCGGCGATGCGCGCGTTGCCCTGCTCGCGCTGGAAGCGCTGGCCCGAGCCGCCTCCGGGACGACCGCCACCGAGGAGCTGCTTCGGGACGTCCTGCAGCGCCGGCTGCCGCTTTACGACAAGCAGGGCGAAGCTCATTTCAATCTCATCTCGGCGCTGCACAAGTCCGTGCGCTCCAGCGATCCAGATGCCGCCCTGTACTGGCTGGCCTGCATGCTCGAAGGCGGCGAGGACCGGCTATACATCGGGCGCAGGCTGGTCCGCATGGCGGCCGAGGACATCGGGCTCGCGGACCCGCGCGCGGTCGAGATGGCAATGGCAGCGGTAGAGGCGTTCCGCCTCGTGGGCGAGCCCGAAGGGGACCTCTTCTTGGCACACGTCGCGGTGTACCTGGCCGTGGCACCCAAGTCGGACGCGGTCTACAGAGCGCTCGGCGAGGCACGGTCGGACGTCCGCACCGGCCCGGCCCGGCAGGTGCCACTGCACTTGCGCAACGCGCCGACCAAGCTGATGCGCGACCAGGGCTACGCCGAGGGCTACGAGCACGCCCACGCAAGCGACGACGCTCTCGTCGGCATGAGCTGCCTGCCCGAGGGCATGGAAGGGAAGCGGTACTACGCGCCGACGCGGCGGGGGATCGAGGACCGCATCGCCAAGCGGCTGGAAGAGATCCTTGAGGCCCGCGCCAGATTGCGCGCGCGCCGCCCGGACTGACCGGTTGCGGGGCTAGCAGCCCGTGGTAAAAGTCGACTGAAACTCCAACAAATCTCGATCAGGCTTCGATAAAATCGTAGTCATGGCGATGGGTACCCGCAAGCCCGGACAGATCCCGATGTTCCTCGCACCGGACCAACTGCCCCAAGCCCCC
>JAJEHF010000009.1 GCA_022823865.1 Bryobacterales bacterium | reverse complement strand
GGGCATACCTTGACACTATAACGAGTCAAGGATGCTTGTGCATCAAGGAAACCAGTGAAAGCAGTTCTACGACCGATTCCCCCAAATCAGGCCGAGATCAAAATAGTGTCATGCACCCCGTCGCGCGCTTGAGCTTGACTTCGCCGCCCAGATGCCATACGATTCGGATAGTCGGAGACGCACCTCGCGCGACATGTCGATCTACAGGTTCACCGCCTGCGCCTGTACGAGGCCGGCCTAGGCCCGGCCCCTCCCAATGTTGCCCCGGCAGCAAGGTCGCTGCCAGACCAGACGCCAGAGGTTGACGTGTTCCACGGAATTCGCGAACAGATCCAGACTGTCTTCAAGCACGACCCCGCGGCCAAGAGCGGCCTCGAGGTCTTGCTGTGCTACCCGGGCGTCCACGCGATCCTGCTGCATCGCTTCGCCAACAGGCTCTACCGCTGGCGCTGGTTTGTCCTCGCCCGGCTGCTGTCGCACCTGTCGCGCCTACTCACCGGGATCGAGATCCATCCGGGCGCGACCATCGGCCGCCGCTTCTTCATTGATCACGGGATGGGAGTCGTCATCGGCGAGACGAGCGTTATCGGCGACGACGTCCTGCTCTACCAGGGCGTGACGCTCGGGGGCACCGGGCACGGTCGGGAGCGGCGCCACCCGATGCTGGGCAATCACGTCGTGGTGGGCTCGGGCGCCAAGGTCCTGGGCAATATCGAACTCGGGGAATGGGTCAAGGTCGGGGCGGGCTCGGTCGTGGTGAAATCCGTGCCGGCTCACGCCACGGTGGTGGGCATACCCGGCAGGGTGGTGGCCGTGAAGGGCGTCAGCGTCAGCCACGACGAATGGCAGATGCTCGAGCACGGCGAACTGCCCGACCCGGTGGGACAGACCCTCGCAAATCTAAACGAAAGGCTCTCGCTGATCGAGGCGGAGGTCAAGGTGCCAGATACGCCCGAGCCGGACGTTGGCACGACGCTTCCCAGCGGCTAGCCCTTAGGCGGGCGAAGCCGATCCCTCGCCCACGGTCTCTTCCTCGAGCGGAGGCAGTCCGAGATCTACCGGATCGATCGCCTCGACGGGAGGGCCGCCGCCGTCCGAGACGCGCTCCGCCTTGCGCTGCAGCTTCTTCTCTTCCTTGTCTCGACGCTTATTGGCGCGCGCAAGCTCCTTAAGGCGCTTCTGGAATCGAGTGTTGGATCGACTAGCCACTAGAACTGCCCTCCCCTAGAGTCGCAATGGAGTCGTCAGCACGGCCCCTAAACCAACCGGTGCAGGCCGTCCGCTTCAGACAATATGCATTATTGCAGACCGTAACAAAGCATGCTCAAGAGCGCTGCAGACGCGCTCGAGAACGCGCTAAGCGCGAAGTGAATGAAGTGCGCCAAGCGCGCGCTGGATGGAGCAGCGAATTCGGAAAGGGATGGGCCGGACACCGCGCCCTCTACGGCGCGGCCCCTGCCTGCGCTAGTTGCGACGCGCGCGACGCCGGCTTCGCTTGGAGCGGATCTCTTTCAGCTTGCTCGGCTTGCGCTTGGGCTTGCTGATCCTAAAGGTCCCGCTCCCCATGTATTCCGCGCTGTAAACTTCAGTCTTTTTCTCAGCCATGGCTGACTTGCCTTCTTGATCAGGATACCGCATCGGGGAGTCGCCGGACTGAAGCGCGCCGCGCCGGTTATCCGGGCAATCGGCGCGCCCGGGCGCGCGGCGCTGCGCCCGATAGCGCAACGGGGCGGCTCTCCGGCGCGGCTAGCTCCTGTGCCGGGCATGCCGCGGCCTCGACAGGGGTCCGCAACTTGCAAGAGCGGCCGGGAGCAGTCGCGCTGACACGCGGCAACGCGACCATGGACATATACTGTTTGGTCTTGCTCTATGGCTTACCCGCGCATCGCCCGCATGCAGAATGTAGAGGAGTTCCGCGCGTACTGCGAGGAACTCGGCCTGCCGCTGCAAGCGGAGGATCGGATCGAGACCGCTCCCGACTCACCTCTAGCCCAACCACTGACGGCGGGCGGGAAGACGCTCGGCAATCGCTTCGTGATCCATCCGATGGAGGGCTGGGACGGAGACGACGACGGCAAGCCTAACGAGCTGGTGCGCCGGCGCTGGCGCAACTTCGCTCACAGCGGCGCCAAGTGCGTCTGGGGCGGCGAGGCGATGGCGATCACGCCCGACAGCCGCGCCAACCCGCGCCAGCTCATGATCCGGCCGGAGACTGAGGACTCGCTCAAGGCTCTGCATGCCGAACTGCTCGACATACATCACTCCTATTTCGGTTCGAACGCAGACCTGCTAACGGGGTTTCAACTCACCCATTCGGGACGCTTCTCGCGACCCAGCCAGTCGGGCCTCGAACCGAGGATCCTCTACCGCCACCCATTCCTAGACCGCAAGTTCGGCATCCCGGACGACTATCCGGTCCTGAGCGACGACGAGGTGAGGGGGATTATCGACCTGTTCGTCAGGGCGGGCGGCATCGCCGAACGCTGTGGCGCCGATTTTGTCGACGTCAAGCACTGTCACGGCTACTTGGGACACGAGTTCCTGAGCGCGGTCACGCGCGAAGGGCCGTTCGGAGGCTCGTTCGAGAATCGCACGCGCTTCCTGCGCGAAGTGGTTTCGGGCATCCGGGCAACCACCTCCCGCATTCAGATCGGCGTCCGGCTGAGCGCCTTCGACTTCGCCCCCTACCGCCCGGACCCTGCACGCAGCTCAGGCTCCCGTCTCGGCCCCGGAATACCCGAGGACTTTTCTGGCGCGCTGCCATACCGCCATGCCTTCGGCGGCAATGCCCAAAACCCGGTCGAGTTCGACCTCAGCGACACGTTCCGGTTCATCGAGCTGCTGCGCGAATTGGACATCCGCCTGCTGAACGTTTCGGCGGGCAGCCCGTACTACAACCCACACATCCAGCGCCCGGCCTTGTTCCCTCCGTCCGACGGCTACCAGCCGCCCGAGGATCCGCTGGTCGGCTGCGCGCGCCAGATCGAAGCCACGGCCCAGATCAAGGCCGCGTTTCCGGACATGATCGTCATCGGCACCGGCTACAGCTACCTGCAGGAATTCCTCCCGCACGTCGCCCAGTGGGTCGTGCGCAGCGGCAAGGCCGATGCTGTCGGCCTGGGCCGGATGGTGCTGGCCTACCCGACCCTGCCCAAAGACACCCTTACCAGAGGCAGCCTCAACTCCAAGAGGATCTGCCGCACGTTCAGCGACTGCACCACCGGTCCCCGCAACGGCTTGGTGTCGGGCTGCTATCCGCTCGATCCGGCATACCGCAACCTGCCGGAAGCGGCGCTCGTCCGCAAGATCAAGGCCTCGCTGTAGGCACCGCCGCCGGCTCTCCGTGGCCGACAATCGGGCTAGAATCAAGACGCGATGCCACTGCTTCGACTGTCCCTCCTCCTCTTAGCCGGCACGCTGTGCGCCCAAGACCCGATCGAATATACGTACCAAGAGATCTACGACGGGCAGAACGGCCACCGCTTCCAGCCGACCGTGCGCCAGGAGTGCCGCAGCGTCGTATTTGGCAGCGACGGCACGGTGTACACGGTCGGCATACAGTCCAACGCACCCGACATTCTCAATTCCACTCGCCAGTTCGTCTCGCTCGGGCGCTGGCGGGGCGACCACTGGAGCGAGATCGCCAGAGTCAACGAGCTGGACGGCTACGTCTACAGTTCGGTAGCGGCCGCTGACAGTGCGGGCGGCCTGTGGATTGCTTGGTCGGAGTTCAATGAAGTGGAGCAGGACTTCGACGTCTACGCCCGGCACTGGGACGGCGCCAGCCTCGGGCCTGTCTCGCGGGTCAGTTCCGGACGCGGTCCCGACATGCGGCCTTCGGTGGCCGTGACACCGGGCGACTCTCCGGTGATCGCATGGGAATCGGCCCGCAAGGGAGCCGTCCGGATCGCTCTGGCCAGCATGTCGGGCGGGACGTGGAACGAGCGCCTCATGACGCCCGACAGCGGCTTCAATTTCCGCCCCCACCTGGCGGCGGGAGGCGATGGCAAGCTATGGCTGGCCTTTGACCGATGGGTGGACGGCGACTACGACGTCTATCTGCGCACCGCGAGCAACGGCGAGTGGACGGACGAGACGGCCTTCTTCGCCTCGGCAGAGGACGAGCAGCGCCCGATGCTCCGCTTCGCGGCCGACGGCACGGCTTGGATCCACGCATCCGGCAGGGTTTCCGGCGTCCGCGAGGGCATGCGCTACGAGCTGCCAGCCAAGGCCCGTGACTTCGTCGCCGAGCTTGACCGGCTGGACGAGTTCCAGATCGACCGCGGCGGGCGCTTCTGGTTCCTGCACCAAGTCACTTCGTTCCATCCGGGCAACCCCGGCTACCGGGCCGGCAGATCGCCGGGCTCGGCGGGAGCGTGGTTCGACGGCAAGACACTGCAGCCGTTCGCCCTGGGCATGGCGATCGGCTACCGGGCGCCGGCCTTTGAAGAGGATGGCTTCTGGCACGCCACCGACATGATGATGTACCGCAAGGCCATCGAGCCAGTCAGCGCGAACGTGCGCGGCGAGGCTGTGAGCGGCCCGATCGGCGAGACGAAGGAGGCCGCGCCTCGGCCTGCGGATGTGCCGCACGAGACTCTCGAACTCGACGGCCAGACCTACACGCTCTACTACGGCGAACTCCACACCCACCTAGGGGAATACCCGGGGGACCGGACGATCGAGATGTGGACGGACCGCTACTACATGAACGCAATGCACTCCGGCGTCCTGGACTTCGGCGCCGCGTCCGACCACGACTGGCCATCGATGACCAACTCGAAGTACCGCGTCGAGCAATCCTACTCCAACGTCCTGTCAGAAGACGGTCGCTTCGAAGGCTTCTCCAGCTACGAATGGAGCGGCGATGCGGCCGGGCGTCGCCGCTACGGCGACCGGACGGTGATCTTTACCAAGCCGTTCTCGCCGATCTATCGCATCACCGATCCCGAGAGCAACTCGATCGAGGAGTTGCGCCGCAGTCTCGCGAGAGAGAACGCCATCCCGTGGGTGCATCACGTCGGAGCGCCGTGGGGTGCCATGGACTGGTCCAAGCATGACCCGATCGCCGAACCAGTGGTCGAGATCACGTCCGGCCACGGCGTCTACGAGACGTACGATCAACCACGGGCCGTCCCGGATTGGCTGCGCCGCCCGCCGGTCGGAAAGACCTCGATACAAGACGGGCTCGGCTATGGCAAGAAGTTCGGCTTCGTGGGCTCGAGCGACCGCCACGATGGGCTCAGCGGCTACAACACCGGCATGCTGGGCGTGTTCGCCAAGGAGCTGAGCCGCGAATCGGTGGTGGATGCGCTGCGCGCCCGGCGCAGCTTTGCAGTGCGCGGCGGCGAGCCGATCTTGGTGGACTTCCGGGTCAACGGCGTGTTCCAAGGCGGCGAGGCCGAGATCGGAGCCTCGTCCCCGAAGATCGCGGTAAAGGTCGAGGCCGTCTCGCCCGTAGACAAGATCGAGATCGTCAGCGACGGGCAGTACATCTATGCGTACGAGCCAAGCAGCGAATCAGGGTCAGCTGAGTTCACGTACCGCGACACTCGCGAGCCCGTCGCCGGGAGGTACTATTACGCCCGCATTTGGCTCAAGGGCCGCTTCAAAGAGCCCCACTACCAACAGATGGAGGTCGGCAGGTATGCGTGGAGCTCGCCGGTGTGGCTGAAGTGACCGACCCGATCTAACGCCCGCCCAGCGGGACGAAGGTGGCACCGCTCGCTCGCGCGGGTGGGCGCGACCTGATCAGGACTTCGGACGCGCTGCGCTAGGGCAGCTGCTCGAACGGCACCCAGCCTACCTTCTCGCCCCATTCCAGCCACGCGGCCTCCATGGCAGCGACGCGCTCGGGCATCTCGGCGGCAAGGTCGCGCTGCTCGCTGCGATCCTCTGCGATGTCGTAGAGTTCCCAGGGTCCGGCCGCGCGCGTGCCGCGCTCGCGTAGCGCGACGAGTTTCCAGCGGCCTTGGCGAATGGCGCGATTCCCCTGATGTTCCCAGTACAGCGCTTCGTGACCGTCGCGAGTGCCGGTCTCGAGGATCGGACGCAGGCTCCTGCCTTCCAGCGGCACGATCTGCTTCCCGTCTCGCTCGGACGGGTACTCCGTTTCGGCTAGGTCGATGCACGTGGCCATCAGGTCGATGACATGACCGGGAGCATCGGTGATCGTGCCGCCCGGCAGCTTGATGCCGTCCGGCCAGTGGCAGATCAGGGGCGAAGAGATTCCGCCTTCGTGGACCCAGCTCTTGAACATCCGAAACGGCGTGTTGCTGGCATTCGCCCAAGGCCGGTCGTAGCCGTCAAACGATGCGGCGTCGCCGGGCATGGCGTTCGGATCTGCCCACGTATTTCTGGGCGTTCCCTGCTCGATGTTGGCATCCTCGTGACAACCGCCGTTATCGGACAGGAACATGATGAGCGTGTTGTCGAGCTTGCCCAGACTTCGGATGGTCTCGACGACACGGCCGATGCCTTGATCCATGCAGTCGATCATGGCCGCATAAACCTCCATGCGGCGTTCCCACAGCGCCTTGTCCTCCGCATCGTCCCAAGCCGACACGTCCGGGTCGCGCGGGCTAAGCGTCCAAGTCTCGGCGCGGATCCCGGTTTCTTGCTGGCGGGCGAAGCGCTGCTGGCGCAGCACCTCCCAGCCCATGCCGTACTTGCCGACATATTTTTCGATGTCTTCCGGCTTGGCGTGCAGCGGCCAGTGTGGGGCGGTATAGGGCAGGTACAGGAAGAACGGGTCGGGCTTGGTGCCGTGCTCCTCGAGAAAGCGCACCGCATTGTCGGAGAACGCATCCGTCATGTAGAACGATCCGTCGTCCGGAGGCGTGTATGGATCGTTGCCCGTCGCCATCTGCCGGGCTCCGTCAAGCTTGAAGTAGTTCGAGCCGCCGCTGATCAAGCCGAAGTACTCATCGAAACCGCGGTCGACCGGCCAGTGGGGACGGCTCTCGCCGACGTGCCACTTGCCAGACATCAAGGTCGTGTAGCCGGCGTCCTTGAGGACCTCGGCGATCGTCACGCAACGATCGTTCAAGCGCCCTTGGTACGCCGGATGGCCGTAGTCGCCCACCATGTGTCCGACGCCCGCCTGATGCGGGTAAAGCCCCGTCAGCAGCGCGGCGCGGGTCGGGCAGCAGCGCGCGGCGTTGTAGAACTGCCGAAAGCGCAGGCCGTTCGCGGCCAGGGCGTCGAGGTTGGGCGTGGAGATCTCCCCGCCATAGCTGCCGATGTCGGAGAATCCCATGTCGTCGGCCATGATCACGACGATGTTGGGGCGTTCGCCCGCTCTCGGTTCCGGCGCCGAGGCGCACCCCGCGAGCGAGGCGGCACCGAGCGCCTGAAGGAACGAGCGGCGGTCAAGACCTGGCTGCATCACGCATTCGAGTATCTCCAACCATGCCGGGCGCGCGCAAACTATTGCCTGCGCGAGCCATCACTTCACGCGACGGGCGGTGCTCCGGGCACCGAAGCTTGCGCGACGACGGACGTCGCCGGCAACAGTCAGCGGCGACATGGGCAAGGAATGGGAACTACGCCGATGAATAGGCACGCTGCAGTTCTGTCGCCACACACCGCCCTGCTGCCCCCGTGGATGCGCCTGCAGCGATGATCCCAGCCGCAAGAATGCCGATGGCATCGTTCACCTCCCGGCCTGCCAGACGGCCGCAAGCCTTGCACACGCGACGCACAACAGGCTCCGCAGCCGTTGTCAGGAGCACCGAGGGGCCGGTTCCTCGAAAGGCCGCTTAGCATATAACATGTTGTTCGCTGGCGAGGCACAGCAGATGACCAAGCCGATGCAGTTTCCCGGGCCCCCGAAGCTAGTCCTTGCCGGGCTGGCAGCGGCACTCTCGCTCACTTTGCCGGGGGGTCTCCCTGCACAGCAGAGCAATACGGCCTCTGGGGAAGCTTCCCCAACCTTGGGCCAGCGTCAGTTTCTCGATCGCTATTGCGCGACCTGCCACAACCAGCGCCTGAAGACCGGGGGGCTGAGCTTGGAGCAGGTGGACGTGTCGAGGCCCGCTGCACAGCCCGAACTATGGGAGAAGGTGGTGCGCAAGCTGCACACGGGTCTCATGCCGCCTCCCCAGTTGCCACAGCCATCCCAAGCTGATCGTCGCGCGACGCTGGCATGGCTGACAGCATCGCTCGATGCCGGGGCGACAGCAAACTTGAACCCCGGCCGCACCGAAACGCTGCGACGGCTGACTCGTACCGAGTATCAGAACGCGATTCGGGACCTCTTGGGGCTCGACATCGACGCTGCCTCGCTACTGCCGGCCGATGAGAGCGGTCACGGCTTCGACAATGTCATCGTCGGCGATCTTTCGCCGACGCTCCTGAACCGCTATATCTCGGCCGCTCAGAAAATCAGCCGCCTCGCGGTCGGGACGAGCCAGTCCCTGCATGGCGACATCATTCGAGTGGCTCCGGATCTGACACAGGAAGATCACTTGCATGGGCTGCCGCTTGGCACCCGCGGTGGATTGTCGGAGGTCTATACGTTTCCCCGGGACGGCGAGTACGAGATCCAGATCCTGCTCGCTCGCAATCTGACAGGGACCGTCAGCGGGATGCGCGATGACCGTCGGCACGAGCTCCTGGTCCTGCTCGACCGAGAGCCGGTCAAGACCTTCACGATCCAAAGACCGGCCAGCGGCGACGGCTCGCTGTTCAGACAGGTCGCTGCTGTCGACAAGGACTTGAAAGCGCGCGTCGCGGTCACTGCCGGCCCGCACAACCTAGCCGTCACCTTCGCTAAAGAGGGTTCGTCGCTTACCGAAACACTCCGGCAACCTGCGCTAGCCCGCTTCAACGACAATCGATATCCGCGCACCGCGCCAGCCATCGATCAGGTTCTAGTGACCGGGCCGTACAGTCCCAAGGGCCCCGGGCACACGCCCAGCCGAAGGCGATTGTTTGTCTGCCGGCCGGCCGGACCGGACACGACGCAGGAAGAGGAATGCGCGAGGGAGATTCTGTCGACACTGATGCGGCGCGCCTATCGGCGGCCAATTGCCGAAGCAGAGTTCGACAGTCCGCTGGCGTTCTATCGCGAGGGGCGAGCCGAAGGCGATTTCGACACTGGCATCGCCAAGGCACTGAGTGCTGTGCTCGCCGACCCGGGATTTCTGTTCCGCGTGGAAAGCGACCCGGAACGCGCGCCGGCAAGCGGCATCTACCAAGTCAGCGATGTCGATCTGGCATCGCGATTGTCGTTCTTCCTGTGGAGCAGCATCCCGGACGATGAGTTGCTCGACGCGGCCGTCCAGGGCAGGCTGAGGCAACGGGGGGAACTCGAGAAACAGACGCGTCGGATGCTCGCCGATGGCAGGTCGATCAACCTCGCGACGAATTTCGCAGGGCAGTGGCTGCGGCTGCGCAATGTCGAGGCGGTCCTTCCGAGCGCCAACCTCTTTCGGGACTTCGACGACAACCTGCGGCAAGCCTTCCGCAAGGAAACCGAGCTGTTCTTCGATAGCGTGCTGCGCGAGGACCGCAGTGTTCTCACGTTCGTTCGGTCGGACTACACGTTCCTCAATGAACGCCTGGCCAAGCACTACGGGGTTCCCGGCGTTTACGGAAGCCGGTTCCGCCGGGTGACGCTTGCCCCCGAAAGCAAACGCGGCGGCCTCCTGCGGCACGGCAGCGTGCTGTCGGTCACCTCGTACGCTACCCGGACATCGCCCGTACTGCGCGGAGTCTTCGTATTGAGCAATCTCTTGGGCGCGCCGCCTCCTCCTCCGCCCCCGAATGTCCCGGCCCTCGACGAGAGCGCGGTGGCGGCCAACCTCCCGATGCGAGAGCGCCTGGCCGCGCACCGCAGCAACGCGGCGTGCGCGAGCTGCCACCGCACGATTGATCCGGCGGGCTTCTCGCTCGAGAACTTCGACGCTGTCGGGCAGTGGCGCGACCGGGAGGTAGGCGGGGAACTCGTCGATGCGTCGGGAACTCTGCCCGGCGCCGGGGAGTTCCGAGGGCCTGGCGGGCTCGAGGACGCTCTCTTGGACCGTCCCGAGTTGTTTGTCGCCACGCTGACGGAAAAACTCCTGACGTTCGCGCTGGGGCGGGGCGCGGAGTACTACGACGCGCCGGCCGTTCGGAAGATCGTGAGAGACGCCGAAAGGGACGATTACCGGTTCTCCGCGCTCATTCTCGGGATTGTAGAGAGCCTTCCGTTCCAAATGCGGAGCACAGAACCCGAAAAATCGTCCGCGCGCCGTGCAAGTGCAGGAAACCTATAGGAGCATAGGAGCGGGAGATCATGACGTTTCTGACCAAGAAGGCGATTCCCAGGCGGACGCTGCTGAAGAGCGCGCAGGCTGGCCTGGCCCTGCCATTGTTGGACGCCATGATTCCCGCTGCCACGGCTTGGGCCAAGACGCCCGCGAAACCGGTAGCGAGGCTCGGCTTCGTGTTCGTCCCGATGGGGTGTGATCATTCGCGATGGACCCCTGCGGGCCAAGGAAGACTCGACCAGCTTTCCCCCATCCTGAACTCGCTGGAGCCGGTCAAGGATCAGGTGACCGTGATCAGCAATATGCGCTTGCCGAATGCGTATCCGGGCACGCACGACACTTCCAATTCGGCGTTTCTGAGCGCGGCGGTCGCCAAACACACGGAGAGCTCGGACTACTATCTGGGCACGACCGTCGACCAGATCGCGGCCGAGCAGATGGGCCGCGACACGCAGATATCCTCGCTCCAGCTCGCGATGGACCTGACCCCGCTCGCCGGTGTGTGCAACAACGGCTACGCCTGCGTCTACCAGAATTGTCTCTCGTGGTCATCGCCGACGACCCCGCTACCGGCCGAGGCCCATCCGCGCGTCGTCTTCGAGCGCCTGTTCGGCGAAGGCGGCGATTCCGCCGAGCGCCGGGCGGGACTGCGCGATCGCGCAAGCCTGCTGGACTCGTTCACCGGGAGCATCGAACAGATCAAGGGGCAGGTGGGCTCCGCCGACCGCGCCCGCTTGGACCACTATCTCGAGAGCGTTCGTGAAGTTGAGCTCGAAATCGAGCGCGCCGAGCAGGCTGCGGCCGAAGACAGGATGCCAGACACCGACCGGCCGGTAGGGGTCCCTGCAGCGTTCGCCGACCACGCCAGGCTCATGTACGACCTGCAGGTTCTGGCCTTTCAGGCGGATATCACGCGTGTGGTCAGCTTCCAGTTCACGCGCGAGCACAACAACCGGACGTATCCCGAGATCGGCGTCCCGGACCCGCACCATCCGACCAGTCATCACGGAAACGATCCGGAAAAGGTATTGAAGATCGCGAAGATCAATACGTTCCACGTTTCGCTGTTTTCCGACTTCCTCCAGAAAATGAAGGCCACTCCCGACGGAGACGGCTCGCTGCTTGATCACTCGGTCTACCTGTACGGCAGCGGCATGGGCAATCCCAGCCTTCACGATCACGAGAACCTTCCGATCCTGGTGACGGGCGGCTCCGCGAGCGGCCTAAGGGGCGGCCAGCATATCAACTACGGGAAGGGAACGAATCTAGCCAACCTACACCTGACGTTGCTAGATCGCGTTGGCATCCATATGGATTCCTTCATGGACAGCACCGGAAGAGTCGAAGACCTTTTCGAATTGACCGAGGTGGCATAGGGGCCGCGCACATGCGCTGTCGACACATCGCTAGAATCTTGCTCCTGGGGCTGAGCCTCTCAGGCCCTGCTTTCGCGGCATCGCTCCCCGACGCTGCCGAGCAAGGTGACAAGGCTGGCGTTCGCATCCTGCTCCATACCGGCGTCGACGCCGATGCCGCACAGGTCGACGGGACCACTGCACTGCATTGGGCGGCGTATCACGATGACGCCGAGATGGTTGGGTTGCTCGTTCGTGCGGGCGCCAATGTGAACGCTGTGAATCGCTATGGCGCGTCAGCCCTGGCAGAGGCCAGCACGAATGGCAACGCCGCGATCGTAGAGCTGCTGTTGGAGGCTGGCGCCGACGCGAATACCCGGATGAGGGGCGGGGAGACGGCCCTGATGCTGGCTGCGCGGTCCGGGAATCCCGAGACGGTGGAGGCATTGCTCGCGCATGGCGCCACCCCCGATCAGCGCGAGAGGCGCGACCAGACGGCCTTGATGTGGGCGGCGGCCGAGGGCCACGCCGAGGTCGTGCGCGCTCTGATCGATGCTGGAGCGGACGTGAGCGCCCGCCTCGATTCCGGGTTTACGCCGTTCTTGCTTTCCGTGCGCGAGGGCCACCTCGACGTCGTGCGGGCGTTTATCGAGGCAGGGGTCGACGTGAATGCGATGATGCGGCCCGCGGAGGGCTGGAAATTCAGGGGGGGACCGCCGGCCCGGTGCCCCTTGCAGATCGCAGTTCGGAACGGCCACTTCGAGCTTGCGATTGCGCTGGTCGATGCGGGTGCCGATCCCAACAACGTTCGGACCGGATTCACGGCTCTTCACTTGATTCCCGGAGTGCGCAAGCCGGATTCGAACGACCTCAACGATGGCGCGCCACCGAAGGGAGCCGGCCGACTCTCGAGCGTGGACTTTGTGCGCGAGATCGTGAAGCGCGGCGCGGACGTCGATTTCCGCTTGCCTCGAGGCACGCGGGGATTGCCCGGTACGACCTCACGCATCGCCACTGTGGGAGCGGCGGGGGCGACGCCCCTGCTCTTGGCCGCCGACCGCTCCGACGTTCCGCTGATGCGCCTGCTGCTGGAGCTGGGCGGGGATCCCCTGCTGCCCAACTTCAACAGCACCACGCCGCTAATGGCCGCGGCCGGGGTCGGCACGACGTCGCCGGACCAGGAGGC
Organism: Bryobacterales bacterium; assembly: GCA_022823865.1. Lineage (GTDB taxonomy): Bacteria > Acidobacteriota > Terriglobia > Bryobacterales > UBA6623 > VXMF01. Next base: position 16,235 of record JAJEHF010000009.1, on the reverse strand, counting down.
GGGCGAGGAAAGCGAAGCGCTGGAAGCGGTAAAGCTGCTGCTCGATCTGGGCGCCGACCTCAACACCGTGGACAACAACGGCGATACAGCCATGCACGGAGCCGCATACAATGCCTACCCGCTTGTGGCGAACCTGCTGGCTGCGCGCGGAGCCGATCCGCAAGTCTGGAAGAGGCCCAACCAAGCCGGCGGGACGCCGCTATTCATTGCCGAAGGTTACGCCGATCGCTCCCCGCAGCCCGATGCCAAGACGATCGAAGCCATCACCAAGCTGATGCTCGCGGCCGGCATTTCGACAGAGGGCGAGCGACCGGAGATCGTCGACATCTACGAGCGGCGTTAGAGCCGTTCGGGCTTGGCGCACGAGCGGAGTGCGATGCCCGCCGTTGGGTCCCAGCCCTGATTCCCCTCGTCCGGGCCATGCAGCGTGTCGGGGCTCACTCGCCGCACGTCCTTGACAGGCCTCGGGGGCGGCTACGACCCCTACAGCTGCAGGCGCGAAGCCGCGTACGACACCGAAGGGCGGGCTAAGGGCCTACAACCGCGACGCCCATCAGATCCCTCGCCTCGTTGTACACACCGAAAGCGAACGCTCCGGAGCTTTCCTTGAAGTCCCACAGGAAGGGCCGCTGGGCTGCGCCGGGCCCGCCTAGCGGACGGACCGTCGAGTACGCCCCGTCCGGCAGCGCAATCACCGTCGGCGCTCCTGTGGCGAGGTCCCAGGTCACAATACCTGTTCCCGGAAACGCGCCGCCGCCAGTCCGCCTCACGTTGGCGACCGCCCGTCCGACCAACGGCATCATTCCGAAGCCACGGCGGCCTTGCTGGATGAGCTGGAAGGTGCCTGGTTCGATGCGCTCGAATCCTTCGGGAAGCGCTAGGTGGGTGGCAGAAGCAGCTTCCAGGTCCACAACCAGCAGGCCCGCGTCACCGGCGAACGGCTGGAGCAGGATCCCTTGGTTGTTGACCCTAGGTTCGCCGACGGTCGCGAGCGCCACCAACTTGCTCTCGCTGAAGAGGTGCTGCGTTTGCTGGTTGTTGTATGGGATGCCCACGGGCGTTCCGGCCGCATCACTCGGGAACACGACTTCGCGGTAGTCGCCCGTGACAGCATCGATCACATGAATTCGTGTCGATGCCATGTAAGCCACCTCGCGCGCGCCGTCCCCGAAGTACAGGTAGCTGTTGACCGTGCCTCTAAGCCAAGCATCGAGCCGCACGTCGTCGCCGGGCGTGATCTGGGTGAGTTCGCGCGACTCGGTGTTGAAGAGCAGCACTCGGTCCCCGGCGCAGAGCCGGCCCTCGCGCGGCTCGGCGAACTCGTATAGGAGCTGGTCGGAGCCCACGATCGCGAGAGTCCGGGTCGCCGGAACCCTGAGCCAGCGAACCGCGTTTGTGCAGTTGGCCGCAAAGACCCCCGACGGGAACTCGATGGCTGCCGCAGTCATCGTCGCGGTCGCTGCCGCAGCATCAGGGGCATCGGGTGCCGGAGCGGGCGGCAAGACGATCTCGAAAGCGACAATGCCGTCCCCCGTGCGATCCGACTTGCGCGCGGCCACGTAGGCTGTCGTCTGGCCAGCGAATCCCCCGCTGACCGGAGCGAGCGACAGTGCGCCGACAGGGTCCCCGTTCGCGTTCAGCCGCCGCGGAGGCTCGATCGGATTCCAGCCGTCCGGGAACGGGGCCTGGGCGACGACGTTTGCGCTCGCGTCGAACAGGATCGCCTGCGGCACCAAGCCGTCAGCCAGGGAATCCGGGCCTAAGACGCGAAAACGGTGTCCGCGGGGGAAGTTCCAGCCTTGCGCGAGGTTGTATCGCAGGTCGCCCACCACCAGCGGAGCGGGCAATGCCGCGGCGCTTCCAGCGTCTTCGCCCACCATGGTGCCGGAGAGGTCGACTACCACGTTTCCGGACTCTCCACCGGCTCGCTCCAGCCGTAGGGTGCTGCTGTTCCCTGTTCCAATCTGCAGCCGAGCTGCGCCGCCTTCGATCGCGACCGTCTCACTTGCCCCGGCTGCTGTGTCCACCACCAGCAGCTCGTCGGCGAGGCCCGCGGCGGGAGGTGCGTCCGGCGCCACGAGCGCTGCCAGCGCGCTGCTGTTGGCCGCGGTCTCGAACGGTCGGTGCTGGACGTTGGGGTTCGGAGCGTTCGGCCAAGACGGCAACAGGCACTCGGTCAGGGTTGTGACCGAGTCGCGGCGGAAGTCCACCAGATGCACGTCGGGATAGCAGCCTTGATTGCCGTCCAAGGTCCCGATCAGGGAGGCGAAGTACGGGTTGAGGGCGCTCATTTGGATCCGGTCCGCCGAGGTCACCCCCGCAGGCACCGCCATGTAGCGTGCGGTGGGCTCGTTGATGGGCCCCATCACGCCCGAGGCGCCTTGGTTGCCGGAGACCCAGCGGAAGGCCTCCGTGGGCCCGGCCATTTCAGGGACGCTGAACGTCATCTGATAGACGCCGACCAGGTCCGTTGACGGCGCGACGGACAGGCTCTCGACGGGAAGGCCGCCGAGGAATGCGCGCTGCGGCGGGTTCATCGCATACGTGGTGTCGGCGGCGGCTGATCCCGTCACCAGCGCCGGCGTCGTTTCGCCGATCCCGGAGGCGAACACACGGATGATGCTGCCCGGACTGATGGCGGCGGTGGCCTCCAACAAGACGCCGGTCGCGGACGGCGGCTCGCCTGGGGCACCCAGCGCGATCGGGGCCGAGCTCGCTGGCTCGGCCGGCGCGTCCGTCGGCAGAGTCGCGCTCTCCGCGATCGGGGCGCTGGTTCCTTCGTGCTGGATCAAGGCCACGTTGACCGTGGCGACCTGGACCGCTACCGGTGCGCTCGACTCCTCGCCCACGCGAACCACGACCTCAGCTCGACCGGCTGGGGCCTCCCAGGGAATCTGCGCATTGATCTGCATCGGGGAGACGAAAAAGAGCGGCGCTGCCGTGCCACTGATCAGGACCTCGACGACCGGGTCCCCGAGAGCCACCGGCAGGGGCAGGCTGTCCGCGCCGACGTGCGCCTCGGCAAGGCCTTCGCCGCGAATCGTAAGGATGCCGCCTCGTGGCACGGTCGCCGGCGGGTCTGCGAACGAGATGCCGTTCGTCACGCTCCGGATCCCGACTGTCGGGGCTGCAGTCGCCCACCCGGCAGCAGCCAGAAGAAGAAGGGGAGCGAGAACGGGTCGCGCCGGAAACATTACCAACCTCGCTTGGTCCGCGTTAGCATAGCCCCTCCCGTCTGTTGGTGCAAGCCTTTTCCGGCGGTCCGGCGGTCGGAGAGTGACCGAAGCTGCTCTGGAAGGTGGCCAGGAATCCCGATCACGGGCAAGTGGAGAGGTCGCCGAGAGTGTGCGACCCAAGTGATTCCGGAATGGCCGGCCGATATAATCGGTTTCTTCGATGGCCCACAAGGCACCATTTCGCTTGGACGGCAGGACGGCGCTCGTTACCGGCGGCGGCAGCGGCATAGGAGAGCAGACCGTGCGCGCTCTTGCCGGGAACGGAGCCCGCGTGCTCGTTGGCGATCTCAACGCAGACGCGGCGCAAGCCGTGGCGGACGGTGTCGCGAACACCGAACCGCTCCCTCTGGATGTGACCGATCCTGCCGGCGTGCAGAGCGCGCTGGAAAAGGTCAGCTCGCTCGACATCCTCGTCAACAATGCTGGGATCGGCCACGTGGGCATGCTCGAGGAATGCACGCTGGACGACTTCCGCACCGTGATGCGGGTGAACGTCGAGGGCATGTTCATCGTCACGGCCGCGGCACTGCCGTTGCTGACGCGATCGGATCGGCCGTGCATCGTCAACATCGGCTCGGTCGCTGGATTGGTCGGCGTCAAGCGGCGTTTCGCTTACTGCGCGTCCAAGGGCGCGGTGGTCAGCATGACCCGGTCGCTGGCAGCCGACTACGCCGGCAAGATTCGAGTGAACTGCGTGTGTCCGGGCACGGTGGACACGCCTTTCGTAGAAGCGTACTTGGAGAAATATCACAAGCACGAAAAAGCAGAGACCCGCAAGCAACTCGACGCCCGCCAGCCGATCGGCAGGCTGGGCAAGCCCGGCGAAATCGCTCACCTGGTGCTGTACCTCTGCTCGGACGAGGCCGAGTTCGTGCATGGCTCGATGATGGCGATTGACGGCGGCTGGACGGCGCTGTAGTCCCTGGGCAAAACTCCTTGTGAAATAATGGCCTCGTAATGACTACTGGGCTAAGGGCACTGCTTCTCGCAAGTCTGTTTACTGTCGGCGCGTGGGCCGACGTCAGCCTGCCGGCGCTGTTCGGCGATCAAATGGTCGTCCAGCGCGACATTCCCGTTCATGTCTGGGGCTTGGCCGCGCCGGACGAGGCGGTGGAGGTCAAGTTCCGCGGCCAGAGCATGTCTACGGCCGCCGCGGCAGATGGGCGCTGGGAAGTGTACCTAGACCCAGGATCGGCGGGCGGCCCGTTCGGACTGGCTGTGGAAGGCAATAACCGGGTCGAAATCGCGGATGTCTATGTCGGCGAGGTCTGGGTCGGTTCAGGCCAGTCCAACATGGTCTGGCCGCTGCAGCGTAGCCGCGATGCGGAGCGAGAAATCGCGGCAGCGCAATTCCCAAAGATCCGCTACTTCAAAGTCACGCTGGACACTTCCGACAAGCGGCTGGACGACGTGGAGGGCCAATGGCAAGCGGTCTCGCCGGAGACAGCGGCGGAGTTCTCGGGGGTGGGATACTTCTTCGCTCGCCACTTGCACGAGCGCCTGGGCGTACCGTTGGGCATCGTCCAGTCCGCCTGGGGCGGCACGCCGGCCGAAGCGTGGACAAGTGCCCGCACGCTGGCAGAAGAACCCTCGCTCGCCAACATGCCGGCAGAGTTCGCCGCCGAGGCCAAAGCCGACGAGGCTGTGTACGCCGAACGGCTCGCCGCTTGGGAGAAGCGCTCCGCCGACGCCAAGGCCGCGGGCGAAGAGATCCCGCGCAGGCCGCCTCCTCCGCGCTCCCTGCGCCCCCAGCACAAACCCGGAGCGCTGTTCAACGCCATGGTGGCACCGCTGCTGCCATACGGCATTCGGGGAGTGATCTGGTACCAAGGCGAGAACAACGCCGGACGCGGACAGGGATACTTGTACCGCCGCCTCTTCCGGGCCATGATCGAAGACTGGCGGCGCGAGTGGGGTATCGGCGCATTCCCGTTCCTGTTCGTGCAGTTGGCCAACTACGGTCGGGTCCCCGAAGAAAGCACCTGGCCCGAACTGCGGGAAGCCCAGGCTATGGCCCTTGGTCTGGCGAACACGGGCATGGCCGTAACGATCGACATCGGCAATCCGACCGACATCCATCCGAGGAACAAGCAGGACGTGGGACTGCGTCTGGCGCTGGCCGCCCGCGCGATCGCCTACGGCGAGCACGATCTGACATACTCCGGGCCGATCTTCCGCCAAGCCACGCGCGACGCCTCAGGGCTCAGGCTATGGTTCGACCATGTCGGCGGCGGGCTGGAGGCTCGGGGAGGCCAGTTGGAAGGTTTCCAAGTCGCGGGCCGCGACGGCAAGTTCGTCGCCGCCCGGGCGAGCATTTCCGGCAATACAGTGCTGGTGTCGAGCGCCGAGGTCAAGCATCCTGTTCGGGCGCGCTACGCGTGGGCGGCCGACGCCAAGGGCAACCTCGTCAACGATGCGGGCCTGCCAGCTTCCCCGTTCCAGACCATGGAATAGCGGGCGGATCGGGTAGCGGATGGACGCAAAGCCCACGCCCATCGTCAAGGACCTCGTGCTCGTCGGCGGCGGGCACAGCCATATCGCGGTCCTGAAGATGTTCGGCATGAAACCCGTGCCGGGCGTGCAGTTGACCTTGGTGTGCCGCGACGTGCACACGCCCTACTCGGGCATGCTGCCGGGCCTGCTGGCCGGGCACTACACGTTCGACGAGGCCCATATCGACCTGCGCAAGCTCGCGGTCTTCAGCCAAGCACGGTTCATCCACGATTCGGTCACCGGACTGGATCTGGCCGGCCGCGAGCTCCGATTCGCGAACCGGCCGCCGATCCCGTACGACCTGCTGTCGCTGAATGTCGGGTCGACTCCCGGCACGAGGGATGTTCCCGGCGCCGACCAATACGCTGTGCCGGTCAAGCCCATCAGCAACTTGTTGCCGCGCTGGGAAGCTCTGCTGGGCCGCGTCGAACGCTTGCAGGAAACGCCCGCGATAGCAGTCGTAGGGGCCGGGGCGGGCGGCGTCGAACTCGCGTTGGCGATGCAATACCGCCTGCGGGCGCACTTCGCCGGTTCCGGCACGGCCAGGGATCCCGAGATCCACGTATTCAGCGAGACAGCCGAGATCCTGCCCACGCATAACGCCCGTGCGCGCGAGAAGTTCCGGCGCATCTTGGCCGAACGCGGCGTGAAGGTACATACCCAAGCCCGGGTAGCCGAGGTCTTTCGCGACGGCCTCCGCACCGCCGACGGCTGGACGGGACACTTCCACGAGGTGGTCTGGGCAACCAAGGCCTCCTCTGCAGCGTGGCTGGCCGACTCGGGACTGGCCTGCAACGACCAAGGCTTCGCGCTCGTGGACGAATGCCTGCGCTCGGTCTCCCATTCCGAGGTCTACGCCGCGGGAGATGCCGCCGCCGTGCAGGTCCACCCGCGGGAAAAGGCGGGTGTCTTCGCCGTGCGACAGGGACCGCCGCTCGCCCGCAACTTGCGGCGTGTTCTGCTGGGCGAACCGACGCGCCGATTCCGGCCGCAGAGCCGCTTCCTAAGCTTGATCAGCACGGGCGACCGCTATGCTGTCGCATCCCGCGGTCGCTGGTCGGTCGAGGGGGCCTGGGCTTGGAAGTGGAAAGACTGGATCGACCGGCGCTTCATGGACAGGTTCTCGGACCTGCCTGAAATGAACGTTGACGAGACTGGTGCCTCCAAACTGCCGCAAGCCGTGCTCGACAGCGCCGAACTGCCCGAGCGCGAGATGCGCTGCAGGGGCTGCGCGTCCAAGGTGGGCGCGACCACGCTGGGCGGGGCGCTGGAGTCGATCACGCCATTCTGGCGCGAGGACGTACCGGCCGGGCTGGGCTCGAGGGACGACGCCGCCGTGATCAACGTTCCCGCGGGCAAGTCGATCGTGCAGTCCGTCGACTTCTTCCCGGCGATCGTCGACGACCCCTACCTATTCGGCCAGATCACCGCGAATCACGCCCTGAGCGACATCTATGCCATGGGCGCAGTGCCGCAATCAGCCCTCGCCGTCGCGGGCATCCCGTTCGGCACCCCTTCCAAGGCCGAGCACCTGCTGCGCCAAATGCTGCTGGGCGCAGACCTCGTGTTTCACGAAGCCCAAGTCAACTTGGCGGGCGGCCACACGAGCGAATGTCCCGAACTGGCGCTTGGATTCGTCGTCAACGGCCTCGCCGACCAAGACCAGGTGCTGCGCAAGGGCGGCCTGCAGCCGGGCCAAGCCCTCATCCTGACCAAGCCGCTTGGAACAGGGGTATTGTTCGCTGCCGAGATGCGGCTCGAAGCGAAAGGGCGGTGGATTGACGACGCGATCGACTCCATGCTGCTGCCCAGCCGCCGGGCCGCGGAAATCATGCGAGACCACGGGGCGATAGCCTGCACCGATATCACCGGGTTCGGACTCGCCGGACACTTGGTGGAAATGCTGGAAGCCTCGGGCGTTGCCGCCTCATTGGACTTGAACTCGCTTCCGGCGCTTGCCGGGGCCATGGCATGCTTCGAGGCCGGCGTGCGGAGCACTCTGGATCCCGAGAACCGCAAGGTCTGGGACCGCGCGGCCAACGGCAGTTCTTCGACGGGCCATCCCGCGTTTTCGCTGCTGTTCGATCCCCAAACATCCGGCGGGCTTCTGGCCGGCGTGCCCGCATCGAATGCAGAAGCGTGCCTTGCAGCCTTGCGCGAAGCAGGCTATGGCTCCGCTGCCCAGATCGGAACGGTGGGGGAATCCCCTCTCGACGGTGCCATTCTGTCAGCCGCGTGAGCGCGCTGGCGTCACTCGAAGAATAGTTCTTGGCCGGCCACCGCCAGCGCGTGGGTGATCATGGCCGGCGTGATGCTGCCCGACTTCAAGTAGGCTCGCCCGCAAAACCACCCCAGCACCGCGGCGGTGGCGGCGTATCCCCAATTGGGAAAGTCGCCGCGCCCGAGATGCACCGCCCCGAAGAGCACAGCCGCCACCCCCTGGGCAATCAAGGGCCGTCCGAGCGAAGCCGCAAGAAGGTTCTGCACGACCCCCCTCATGAGGAATTCCTCGGCCAAGGCGGTGGTGAAATAGATTCCCAGCAGCTTGCCCACGGCCCCGGCGATGGCGCCAAGAGGGTCCACAAGCGGCGGATCCCACCTCAGGTACCCGGTCGAAAGGCCGACAATGACGATCCAAGGAAGGCTGTATGTCGCGCTGTCGAGCGCCGGCCGCCAGTCCTGACGGCGAGGCACGAGTCGAAACGCCGTGCCTTGGAGCTTTCGCAAGCCGAGAAACACGTACAGGCCCATGGGAATCAGCATCAGCTTCCCAAGAGCGTCCAGCCGGTGCGCGGGCGGGTCAAACCCTTGGTAAATCTCGCGGAACATCGGGCTGAGGCCGCTGATCATGGGATACGCCAAGGCGCAAGCTACGACCAGGTCTTGCCACGCGAACCGCTGCCGCGAGACCGGGAAGAGCACGTAGGGCAGCGTCACGCAGGCGCACAACAAGACAAGCCTGACCAACGACTCCGGCGCAAACGATCCGGTCGGAAGGGCATAGATCACGTACGGCGCGACGGATACCGCGACGAGCCCGGCCCCAAGCGCGAGCGGAGACAGCGCGCTGCACACCGAGTCCCTGACCGGCCGGTAGACAGCGGCACAGTAGAGCGCTGCCTGCCAGCAAAACGCCGCCACGACCGGCACTGCGACGTCCGCGGCGAACTCGAATCGCTGTGCCAGAATGAAGCCGGCAACGGCAAGCGTCATGCAGACACCGCCGAGACCTGCCCAGAACCTTGTCAGGCTGGGAGTACCGTGTAGCCCGTCCGCCACGGTCAAGGTACTCATCGTAGCGATATGCGCTGCAGCCGGGCCGTACGCGAGAGCGGAGTTTCCGGCCGACTTGGTCCGCAGCGTCGCAGACGCGGGCAGCAGGCTGGTCGCGGAGCGCGACAACTACACCTATACGCAGCGATTCCGATTCGTGGAGTTCAAGGGCGGCCGGCCGGCCGGCCATTACGAGGAAGTGCGCGACATCACGTTCACCGGCACGGGCGAGCGCCTCGAGCGGCATCGCAAGAGACCGGTCATGCGACTGCAGCGGATGCGCTTGACAGAAGAGGATTTCCGGGACCTGCGGGACGTGAATCCGTTCGTACTCACACGCGAGACCCTGCGCTTTTACAAGGTCGGCTACAAGGGAATCGAACAAGTGGACGGACTGGACTGCCACGTGCTGGCAGTCCGCCCCAGGCAGATCCTTTACGGCCAACGCTTCTTCGATGGCCTGCTCTGGGTGGGCGTGGAGCACGGTCAAGTGGTGCGCGCAGGAGGGCGACCCGTACCGCAGCTTCACCGCATCAAGGACAGCAATCTGTTCCCGGCCTTCATCACCGATTACGGACCCGTTGACGGGGAACACTGGTTTCCGATCCGCACCGAGGGCGACGACATTCTTCCGTTTCCGACAGGCAACCAACGAGTGAGGGTGCTGATCGAATACTCCGACTACAAGAGATTCAGCGCCGAATCGACCGTCACATTCAGCGATACACCGACCGCGCTAGGGCGTGCGAGCGGGTCCACGCCCGCGCCATGACTTCCGCGCGTGGCACACCGTATCGACCAACTACCTGCGCGGCCGAACCCGGCCTTCCCGCGAACAGGCTCGCGTGTACAATCTGGACTCAGATGCGCATCTTACTCGTGGCCGCGATGGTCTTGATGGCTCCAGCTGTCGGCCCCGCGCAACAGCACTTGGGCAAGACGCTAGCCCAGTGGCGGGCCGATCTCGATAGTGCCGAGCAGATTGACCGCCTGCTGGCCATTAGGTCCATCGGCGAGATGGCAATCGGCCAGCAAGCCCGAGCCACCGAGGCGGTCCTTGAATCCTTGGGCCACGAGGATGGTTCCGTGCGCTTCTGGGCAGCGGTCGCGACGATCCACTTGCCCGAGTTGGACGCCGCTGCTCAGGCACTGCTGAACAAGGCACTCGATGACCTGGTGCCGGAAGTAAGGATCCAAGCGGCGCGCGCTCTGATCGGCACGGCAGCCGAGCCGGAGGCGTTGCGGACCTTGGCAGAGCTGCTCTCCCACCGCAATCGCGGTGTCCGTCTGCAGGCCGCGCATGCCGCTGACGCGATCAAAGACAAAGCCGCCCCTTTGGTCAAGGAATTGCAAGCAGCCACGAACGACGAGTTCGACTATGTCCAGCGCGTTGCCCGACACGCGCTCTGGACCCTGAAACAGCGCCCCTGCCCCTACCGGGAATGCGAGTGACGCAAGCCAACCAGCGATGATTCGATCCAGCATCACTTTCGGAACTCTGGCCTTGGCATGGACCTTGGCCAGCTCCCAGCCGGCGCTAGAAGCGAAGCCACCGAACATCCTGTGGCTATCCATCGAGGACACCGGCCAGCAAGTCGAACCTTACGACGCCTATGCGAGGACACCCAATATCGCCCGCCTAGCCAAGCAGGGCGTGACGTTCCTCGAGGCGTTCTCGCACTCCCCGGTCTGCGCCCCGACCCGCTCCGGGATCATCACGGGAATGTATCCTACGGCCCTCGGAACGCACCACATGCGCTCGAGAATGGTCCCGCCGCCTTTCGTGAAGGCATTTCCCGAGTACTTGCGGCGGCTCGGCTACTACACAACCAACAACTCGAAGACCGATTACAATTTCGTCGTACCGCTGACCGCCTGGGACGACTCCGGCTCCAGCGCGCACTGGAAGAACCGGCCCGATCCGGACCAGCCGTTCTTCGCGGTCTTCAACTTCGGCAGCTCGCACGAGGGTTCGGTTCGGCGCCAGTATGCCGCCCGGACGGCGGATCCTAGCGCAGGCATCCACGATGCATCGCAACTGCCGCTGCCGCCGTACTATCCCGACACGCCCAAGACCCGCGAGGCTTGGGCGGCATACTACGACGTCGTCACGATCACGGATCGCACCATCGGCAAGATGCTGGCCGAACTCGACGAGGCTGGCCTGGCCGACGAGACCTTGGTTGTCTTCTGGGGCGATCACGGCGTGGGTCTGGCGCGCGGCAAGCGCTGGATCTACGACTCGGGGCTCAAGGTTCCCCTGATCATGCGCTGGCCCGGCCATATCGAGCCGGACACGCTGCGGACTGACTTCGTGCAGTTCCTGGACCTCGCGCCGACGATGATTTCGGCGGCCGGGGGCGAGCCGCCCGATCACATGCATGGGCGGGTCATCATTGGCGACCGCCAGGGGCCCGAGCCGGAATACCTCTTCCACGGCCGCGACCGCATGGACGAACGCTACGACATGGTCCGGGGAGTGCGAAACCGCCGCTTCCTCTACGTGCGCAATTTCGAGTCCCATCGCCCGTGGGTGCAATTCATGCGCACGCCCAGTCAAGGGCCGGTCTACCAAGAACTCGGGAGGCTGAAGCTGTCCGACGGGCTCGGTGCGCTGGCTGCACCGTTCATGCAAGACTCCAAGCCCTTCGAGGAACTGTACGACGTCGTCGCCGATCCGCACCAAGTGTTCAATCTGGCCGCGGACCCCAAGCATGCCGACCAGCTCGAGCTGCTGCGGGAACAACTCGTGGACTGGATGCGGACGATGGACGACAAGGGTCTCGTCCCCGAACCAGAACTCTACCGGCGCATGTTCGAGAACGAAGACAGCGACGTAACGGCTACCCCGCTCCTGAGCACGAGCAATGCATCCGGCGGGGCGCTGATGGTGACGGTGAAGGCTCAAAACGAGGGTGCCTCGCTGGCCTACCGGGTCGTCCCCAAGGGTGGCGCGGCACCGCCGCGCGGCGGTTGGCTGCTGTATACAGAACCAGTCCGAATCGAGCAGGGAGAGTCCTTGGAAGCAGTCGCGTCCCGCTTGGGATTCGCCAACAGCCAAACCGCCACGATAGCCAACTAGCCCGCCATGCGAGAGCGGGCCCCGGCGCTCGGAAAACGCCGGGGCCCGCGACCGAAACTGCCTGAACCGTGCGGCCGGTCAGGGCAGGACGGGCTCTTCAATCGTGTATTCGACGTCGAGCGCCTTCAGGAAGGCCATCAGGTCCGCCTTCTCTTCGTCGCTGAGGTCGGCGTTCTTGGCGTCAGCCAGATTTGTCTCGTCCAGCCACTCGTTTTCCTTGCCACCGCTGAGCATGAGGTCCACGGCTTCTTCCAGCGTGGCAACGCTGCCGTCGTGGAAATACGGAGCAGACTTGGAAATATCGAACAGGCTCGGAGTCTTGAACGCCCCGGTATCCTCTTCGGCCTCAGTGACGTTGCCCCGCCCGATGTCGGGATTCTCCGCGTCCATGCCGATTCCGACGTTGTGGAACTGCTTGTCCGCTAGGAGCCGGCCGTCATGGCAGTTCGTGCACTTGACCTTCTCGGAGAAGATCGTCCAGCCGCGCTGCTCCTGCTCGTTGAGAGCGCTCTCGTCTCCTGCCTGAAACGCGATGTAGCGCGAGTTCTCTGTCGTCGTCACGATGGTTCGCATGAACGCGGCGACGGCATAGGCCACATTGTCCGGAGTCGCCGGGCCGCCGAAGACCGCATCGAACTGCTCGGCGTAGCCGGGAATCTCGTTGAGCTTCGCGCAAATATCTTCCATCGATGGGGCGCCATCGTTCCCGGAGGCACCCATGTTGCCACCGCTCCAAGCACCCTGGACTTGCTTCTCCAGAGCTGTGGAGCGCCCGTCCCAGTAAAGTGCGTCGTAGTAGCCGACGTTCCACATGGTCGGAGCCGCCCTAGTCAACTGCTTGTCGAACGCGCCCAAGGCGGTCGCCCGCCCGTCAGTCAGCCCGTTCTCCTTCAGATGGCACCCGTAGCACGACCGCGCACCGTCTCCGCTGAGGCGCTCGTCGTAGTAAAGCTGTTTGCCGAGGGCAACCTTGGCGGCGTCCATCGGATTATCGGCCGGAACGACCATCAGTTCGTATCCAGCGATTTCGGGCCAAGCCATCTCGGCCTCCTCCGCCGGCGAATCCTCCATCCCGTCGCCGCAGTACAGCAGCAGAACAGACAGGAGCAGCAACGCGCACAAGCTCTTTCTTGACATCCCAGATCCTCCCCAGTTGTCGATCGGACTGTGCGCCGCGAGCCTATCGCAGCCGTGGCAGGCGACGGCGCATGATGCCATTATAAGCTTGACGACGGGCCGGGGCGACCGCGCCGAAAGCTTCAATTGCCGCGTCTGCCTCCGGAGCTTCGATCGCTGCTGCGTCTCCAAACGCGGACTGGCCGCAACTGGCTCACAACGTAGGGATCGGCCCGTCTTCCGGGCCGAACAGCAGGCTTCTCGAGCTTGCGAGCTCGGCCGGAGGCAGGCGGACGACCCTCGGGGTTATCAACGCCAGAAGGTCGCGTCGGCTCCAGCGCCACTCGTTGCGCCTAAAGATCGCGCCGAGCAGCGGGATCTGCCCCAGCCCGGCCAAGCCTCCCCGTGTCCGGCTTCGCTCGTAAATCTGCATGCCCGACACGATCGCGAACTCCCCTTGCCGCAATCTGACCTGCGACTGAAACTCGCGATTGGACAGAATCGGCACATCGTTGACCGCGCCGCCGGCGAGCAAGCGAAAATTGACGTCCAAGTCCAGTGTCACTTCGGTGGCGCTGTGAACCGTCGGCGTCGCCGTCAGGTTCAAGCCCAGATCTTCGAAGGTCACCGACGGAGGGGGCTGAATGTAGGACGGGGACTGCGAGGCCGGCGCCCCAGAGGAATACTGAGCCGTCGCGATGGGGTAGCGTTCCCCGATCCTGAATTCAGCCGCCATGCCGTGCAGGCTGCGAAGGCTCATCTCCTGCAAGGTCTGCGCGGAGCTCGCGTCGAGGCGAGCCAACGCAGATGCGTTACCCAAGGCAACGCCCAGTACTGTCTTTCCTCCGCCAATTCCAACCAAGCGCTCGACGCCGGCGGCGTCCGGCATGGCACCGAACAGAGTGCTGAAGTTCGTCACCGGGAAGGTGTCTGGCAAATTAATGCCGGCGCTCGCAGTGCGGCCGCTGGACACCGCGATCATGTGTAGCTCGATCACTACCGCCGCACTCGGCCGCGACAGGTCGCCTGCGAGCGACCTGGCGAGGTTGATCTTGGCTACGGTGTCCCGCAGGAGTATGGCGCCGGCGGTGGTACCACTCTGGAGACGGCGCACATCCAATGCCTGCTGGATGGCCTGGACGATCTCAGCGGCACCCTCGGGACCTAGCGCGCTATCGAGCGGAATCGTAGCCAGCGCAACGGTCTCATATACGGCACGGCTCGGAGCCGTCCCCGGCACCACTAGGAACTCGTCATCGCTGATAGGCACTGCTATTGACTTGCCGAGAGCGCCCAAGATGCGCATCGCGCAGCGGAATCCGCACTCGGACAGATCGGCCCGGATCAAAGTGTCGCCATCGAAATCCTCGGCGAATACGGCGTGGACGCCGAATTCTCGGGCGACTTCCTCGTACGCTTGCCGGATCGAGTCCCGAAAGCGGAATGCCGCTTCGTGCTGGGCATAGCGCAGCATCGCAGGCTGGCGCGGCTGCGGGCCGTCTCGGTTGACGGTGATGATGGCCGCAGGCGCCGTCTCTTCCTCTGTTTCCGAGAGCGATCGAAACTCCCAAGAATCCGGCGCGAGAGCGAGCGCGGTCTGATATCGCCCGGCAGCGGCCAAGAGCTGGGCAGCGCCGCGCCGAACGCTGTGCGCCGCCCGCACGTACTCGGCCTTCCCAGGGTCCAATGCCCGGGCGCGGTTGTAGAGCAGCAAGGCCTCGATGTGGCGCCCCTGCCGCTGCGCAGCGTTGCCCTTGCGAAACAACTCGTTGGCGGAAGGCCCCGCCCACAGCCAAGGGACCAGCACCAAGGCCGCAAGTAAGGCGAGCGATTTCGACCGGAGCGAGGTCAAGACTGTAAGGAATGACGTTCAACTCCGCGCGGGTGTGCAACGGGAATCAGGGAGTTGGCGGCGGAAACACAATTCCGAGGCACGCACGCATCGGGGCTTCCTGGTACTGGTAGCACCGACTGCCAGTGCACACGCCAGTCCCGAGCCGTGATCGGACCGCCTCTCGGTAGGTCCAAGGATCAGACTGGCGTATGGATGTTCAGGCCCGGGATGTCAATGAAGTCGGCAAGGTTCTGCGTCCATAGCTCCGCCCCACGCGCGATCGCACAAGCGGCTATCGCAAGATCGACTTCGCGTGACCTAGATCGCCCTACGGAGCGATACAGCTCAGCGGCTTCAATCGCCTCAGAGGGACCGAACGAAACGGCCTCGTCGGACGGGAACAAGGCTTCCTGCAGAGCCAGTTCGGCCAGATTGCGAGGCCCGCGGCGCCATTCGAACAATACCAGCGCAGGAATCGCCATCCGAGTCCCCCTCGCAAGGGCGGAACGCAATGCGGGGCCCAACCGCTGCGAACCGGTCAAGGCATCGATCAGGACCGACGTATCGAGTAGGATCATTCAGCCCTCGTAGCCCGACCTCCAGCACGCCGACTGGCTCGAATTTCCTCAAGCTCTCGTTCGACATCCTCATCCGCCCTAGGCGGCAAATTGGACGAGAGTTCATCGAACGCCGTAAGCATGCGGATCCGCTCTGCCTCCGTTAGGCGGTCGATGCTGGCGTGGTATTCCTGGATCGCATCTCGAACTACTCTGCTCTTAGGTTTGCCAAGCCGATCGGCCGCATCGTTCAGCATGGTTACGGTCTCCGGGGCGAGCGAGAAGGTCACCTTTATCGTTGCCATAACAATACCATACTACCATATAACGGCATTGATCCGGAATGCGCCCAGCAGGGGCACCCCTGAGTCATCAGGTGTTGGCAGGTTGGCAGAAGAGAACGCCTGTCAATCGGGCTGTGGATCTGAATACCGCCGACAACAAGCTGCATGTTGATGAAGACGGCAGTTGGAGGCCCGTGACTGATCGAACTGCCTACAATAACAGCAATTCTCATTTTGCAGTTTGAGGCATCTATTTTGGGGCTTTCCAGATTGATGAGCGACTAACGCTAGGGCGGTCAGAGTTGACACAGGGACCCCCTCAGGAAAAACATGAAGAATGGAACGTGTTTTAGGCGGCCT
>JAJEHF010000174.1 GCA_022823865.1 Bryobacterales bacterium | reverse complement strand
CACAACGGTTCCCGCTCAGAGACAGGACCCCGCCACGAGCAACCGTTCGAAACCTACCCGGCCCCAACCAGCGCAAGCATTGCTGCGCGTGAGCTCAGGCGACAAGACACATAGTCAAAAAAGGGCCTGAGTAGTTACCGCTCGCACTTTGTCCGCGCTTGGCAGCGCGAAGCACGATGTCCCCGGAAACGTCATTCGCGTCGTCGATCAGGCGTCTTGCCAGATCTCGGAGATCGCTGTCGGAGAGATCGAGTCCAAGCACGCGGAGCCGGTGAAGCACCATGGACTGCAACAGTTCGAGCGGTGCCCGTGACGAGATTATGAGATTGCGTCCCTGGGTCGCGGCCTGCTTGTACCGAATGACGCGTACGCCTTGGTTTAGAAGCTGTCGTCTGTCCAGCAACTCGTCGAAGTTGACGACCCAATCCCCCAGATTATGGGTCTCTCTGAAAATCTGCGCGGTCTTTTGGTCTCTGAAGTCGAGTTGCCGAACTGGAAGTAGCCGTTGCCGCCCGTCGCCGCCCCAGTCGCCTTGAAACAGCGTCGCGATGGCTGTGAGATAGGACCAACCCTCTGCGCTTTGGACCGGACAGCAGAGGAAGACCGCAGACTTGAGGTCGTCGGCTGCCGCTGGCCGCCGACGCGACCAGCGGGAAGGCAGGTGCGTTCGAAAATCTGCCGGATCTGCGGACTCCGAATACCACCAAATGTCCGCGTGGCGTGAAATGACGTCCTGCGAGAAAACGATGTCGTACGGGCAGCCGTCTTGCGAATCGGGAGGTGGTGCCTGATCCGCAATCACAGAGATGCGGAGCTTCGCCATGAAGTCTTGCGTGGCTTCGCTGGCGCTATAGGCGTCAGCGGTCGTATCCGAGCTCAAGATCGATCGATAGACGTTACGCAGGCGCTGGGCATCGATATGGCGGAGAAGGACCTGACAACGCGTTTCTTCATCATCCTCATGGATTGTCCCGACCTTCTCGACCACGGCTTGGGGAAGACGTTCCGAATCGCAATTGAACAACACGATCGACATGTTGGCGCGTTCATGGGGGTGGAGCGTGAGGTAGCGCCGAACGAGGTCAAGAACACAGGCGCTACCCTCCGCTGGGCTGTCGTTCGTCTCGTCACTGCCCTCGGGAGCGATCACCGGTGATTCATGCAGAGTGTAGTCTTGAACGACATCGCTGAGGACCAACAGTTCTGGGTTGGCCTCAGCCCAGATCACGGCAATCTCGGGGTAGAGCGGATGATTCAGGTCTTGCTGCAGGTCCTTGAAGAAGAGGCGCGTGTCTCCGGCTAGTTCCTGTGCGCCCAGGAGGCGGCGGATCAGTTCCGAAACCAGCTTCCCCTTTCGCCACATAGCAGCCAGCCTGAGGGGGTGCCAAGGGGTAACAATCGCGGCAGCAGCACCCCCGTCCACCGGTGCCGTTCCGATCCGCAGAATCGGTTTCAGCAGGAGGTCACGATTTCGGTCGCCTTTCGCAAGCGAGACTATTGCTTCGAGAAGCGCGGAGTAAGCCTCGAGCTGTGCTAGGTTGGCCGGATTTCCGACGCCCTCCTTGGAGAACTCTTTGATGGCTCGGCTATAGGTGTCCTCGAAGGCCTCGAATCGAGAGGCGAGCTGATCAAGAGTCTCCTGTGCGAGGAAGCCACGGTCTAGGCAGTCCGAGAGGTTCTTGTGCCATTGCTTGGCGATGTCCAGCCTTGGCTTATAGACGGGGATGAAGGAGCCCCGATCCCGATCAAACGCCGGGACGAACGTCTTGACGTTAGAGAGATCGACCGTTCTGGCCTTTGCCTTGGTCCCAGCAAATTCACGTGTCGCGGCGCACTCAAGGAATGGGTGCCGGGTCAAACGCTGCCAGTCATCGGTAAGCTGGCAGGCGGCGGACCCTGGTTCATATCGCCAGACCAACTGCGCGGAGCAGGTCTGAAGATCTCCGGTGTCGGTTCTTGTTTCCAGCTCTAACGTGAACTTCAGCTGCAAGGCTGCCTTGGCGACCGAGCGATTGAGTTTTTTTCGATTCGTCTGCTTGCGCCAACTCTCCACGAGCTTTGGGAATTCGAAGAGGTCGCCTACCTCCCACGCCACGCTACGACCGAACAGCCCCTTCAGGCCAGCGTATCGGTGTGCAAAATACAGGCCGGCCTGCACATTGAGTTCGCGAAGATCGCGCTTTGTCGCACGCTCGCAGCGGATATGGAGCTTTCGGTTCCCGCCCTCGGGGACGCGGTTGAGAAGGGGCTCCATCGAGGCCGCAAGGCCAGCCATAAGATCTGCCGTCTCGATCGGTCGGCCGAA
Source organism: Bryobacterales bacterium (assembly GCA_022823865.1). GTDB lineage: Bacteria > Acidobacteriota > Terriglobia > Bryobacterales > UBA6623 > VXMF01. The sequence continues at coordinate 2,251 of JAJEHF010000174.1, read as the reverse complement.
GATAAAGCGATCCCAGGCCGCTTTCAGTTTGCGCTCCTCCTTCAGCTCATTTCGGTGAGCTTCGAAAAAGTCGACATCCTCTTCCTCGGCCGCCGTAGTCTTTCGCTTGACGAGCAGTTTCAAGTATTCATGGTCGTCATCTGAAAGTAGATCAGGCTCGCCCTCGTCATAGAAGTCGATCGTCGCTTGGCCTAGGTTGAACTTCATACGCTGAAGGCCATCAAAGAGTGGCTTTATTTCTTCCCACTCGCACTTGGCGAGGTTAGCGGCTTGGGGATTCCAGCCGCTGGAAGCAGAAATGAATTCTTCGATGACCTGATGATGACGGTCGGGAATGCTATCGCGGACTCGCCTGAACGCGTCGGTCAGATCATCCTCGGTGAGGAGAATCTGATTGGGCCTATGTTTGAGCAAGAGGCACCCCCGCCGACGCCGGGCGGAGGTGAAGTGGGCGCGCCAGACCGACGGCCACGTTCGCTGTCGGTCCTTGACAATGTTGAAGTAGCAGGTGTCGCGCGGCAAGCGCAGCGCGGGAAGTGCGTTCCCTAGAGCAGACAGTACCGGATGACCATCGGCCTCGATTGCCGTTCGTGTCTGCAGGACATAGGTCGCGAACTGGTCAAGCGAGACCACCCGGAGATCGCGGAGGCCGGAAAGGGCCTTTTCCCACCATCGGCAATGGTCGTCCGAGAGATGCAGCCCGTCGGAAACTATCCGAATCCAGAGATCGATCCGGTCGAGCAACTCGGCAGGACTGAGACGGGCGATCTCATGGAACGAAGCGTCTTCATAGTGTTCGCCCCCCGCGAGAAGGAACGCGTCCTTAGGGCAGGTCGCATTGCGGAAGTAGGTCGCAGGACGGTCGGTCAACACCTCGCTTGGTAAGCCGTGCGAGCCAACATGGCTCGCAGGGAGCTTGATCTCGACCTTCGGGTGCAAATACGGATCGGCGAGGACTCCACGGGCAATTGCTGCTGTAAGGTCAGCCTTGAAATCGAGCAAGAAACGGCTTGTGCCTTGCACCGAGTCGCCGGCATCTCCGGAGAGCTCTTCGCGGAGCATAGCCGTTGCTATTGCGCCGACCAGTTCGCTCACATTCATGAGACGTCTCTCCTGAGCGGGTTTTCTACGTATGCGCACGCATCGGAGAGCCGACGCAGCATGCCGAGCGTACGCAGCCGAGTTTCGAGCCTCTCGGAGTTGGCCTGGAAGGCGCGCTTGTCGATTTCTTCGGCGGCCAGAACCCGTTGTGCCTCGCGTTCTCCGAAGATGAACCCATAGCGTTCGAAGAGGAGCGAGAGGAACAGCCCATACTCCATGCGGTTGGGCACGTTCGCTAGGATCAGCGCCTTGAGGAGTTCATCCGTCGGAGCGTAGCGCAGGCGGTTGGTGCCACGGCGCGAAACCAAGCCGACGCCGCCGCCATAACTTCGGTGGACGCATCCGACATGGCGACGGTGGCGCTGCAACGCCGCTCGGCGGAACTCTGCGAGAAGCCGTTCGGGCTCGGCGGGACCCTCATAATCATCCTCGTCCTGAGGCCAGCGGGCATAGTCGCGTGCGAGCTTGACGCAGATGGGAAAGGCGGAGGGGTTGGCAGCGGCTGCCTTCCACTCCGCTGTTTGGCCAAGCTTGCGAACATACTCATCGACGGCGCGTGCGGGGAGTTCGTTGTTGCGCTGATAGCTCAGCACCGAGAGTTCGCGCACCAAGGTCTTCCGCGGCGCGACGACTTCGCACACGAACGAGGGACGATCGTCGCTGCACACGGCCGCAGCAGTCACCAATTGATACAGGGTCAGATGCAAGGTTCCCAAGATCGCAAGGTACGGGTAGGCGTCAAACCTCGGCAGCTTGAGTTCGAAAATGTTCAGCCAGTCGCGGCCCAAGGCTTCGAAAGCGGGATGAGCCTTGTAGGGCAGGTAGCTGTCTCCTCTGCGGCCGAGGTCGTCAGGAATGTCAGGCTGCATAAGCGCAACCAGTTCATCGCAGTGGTCCCTTCCCTGGAGCGCAGTTCCAAGATGATTCCTCAGGGTCGGAGCATACCCCGACCGCGTGAGCATTAGGTAGAGCAATTCGCCAGACCGGCCGAAGTAGATGTACTCGCGGCGTAACTACTCGGGCCCTGTCTTGACTATGTACTTTTTCGCCTGACATCAAAGGGTTTTTCTTGGCAAGAATCCAACGCGGAGTGGGACCCGCCCGGACTGGCCAGCGGCGGCCTTGCGGACTCGGCGGATGGCTCGCACGC
>JAJEHF010000056.1 GCA_022823865.1 Bryobacterales bacterium | reverse complement strand
CAAGCTTTCTTCGCCCGGACATGGAGCGGAGCCCAGGGGCTGGCTGAGGACGTTCGCTACTACGGCCGGTGGATGCGTGACGAGGCCGAGAAGCAGATTGGGCACCTGTACCCGCAAGTGGAAATCACGTCGGAACTGGTTGTGGAGCGCCCCGATCTCAAGCCTTACGAGGGTCGGAAGCTGAACGTAATCGCATGGTTGTGGGCGCGAACCGTGAAGAGCCCGAATCCGGCATTCGCCGAGGTGGATGTTCCGCTTGCGTCGACGTTCATGCTGTCGACAAAGAACGGCAAGGAGGCCTATGTCGAGCCAGTGGTTGAGGGGGGTGGATATCGTTTCGCCGTAAAGGTGGGGCAGCCGGCAGACCTTGCGAATGCCAAACGCGGGACGAAATCAGGTGGAAGCGGTACACCGTTCCTTTGTCTGATGTCAGGTTCACCGATGCCATTCGACTATTTGCGAAATGAAGCGAAGGCTGGACGGATGGGTGCTCAGCTGATGGCAATCGTGGCGGAAGGAGGTCGCGGGCGCGTGTATCTGACACCCACCAATGAGCAGGAAGTTTCAGCATCTAGGGCGATTCCAGAATGGACTCCCGATACTTCCTTGCCAGACAGGGCACTTGGATTTCGTGTCCAAGAGTACGGAATGAGTCGGTGGCGTGATCTCTTCACTCTCCGGCAGCTCGTTGCTCTGACGACCTTCTCTGCCTTGGTGGAAGAGGCAATGGAGCGAGTCCGGCGAGACGCCGCATCAGCCGGGTTACCCGATGACGGCAGACCGCTGGGGGAGGGCGGCACGGGTGCGACGGCCTATGCCGAGGCGGTCGGGGTGTATCTGGGGCTGAGCCTTGGGCGCAGTGCGAATTATTGGTCGTCACTGACACCATGGGGTGGTAACTTTATCGTCCAAACGTTCGGGCGCCAAGCATTGCCCATGGTTTGGGACTACGCCGAAGGGAATCCATTCTCCGATTCCACCGGTAACTGGATTGGAGCGCTCAAGTGGATCGAAGACGTGATAGCTAGAGCACTACCAGCGTCAATACATGGACAGGTTCAACAAGACGATGCTCAATTGCAAGGCCTTAGTAAAGACAAAGTAATCTGTACCGATCCTCCGTATTTTGACAACATCGGTTATGCAGATCTCTCGGATTTCTTCTACGTCTGGCTGCGCCGGGCACTCAAGCCAGTCTTCCCGGATCTGTTCGCGACAATGGCCGTTCCAAAGGCCGCCGAGCTGGTTGCTACTCCGTACCGTCACGGAAGCAAGAAGGCGGCGGAGTCGTTCTTTCTCAGCGGCATGACCAAGGCGTTTAGGCGGTTGTGCGAGCAGAACCATCCCGGCTTTCCCGTCACAATCTTCTACGCCTTCAAGCAGTCCGAGCGTAAAGGCGACACAGGAATCGCAAGCACTGGATGGGAGACTTTCCTCGACGCGGTCATTCAGTCCGGCTTCTGTATCAGCGGTACGTGGCCGGTGCGGACTGAACGGGATCAAGGACTAAAAACAGGGACGAATGTCCTTGCTTCCAGCATCGTCCTCGTCTGTCGCCGTCGCCGTGTCAATGCACCCGCCGCCACCCGACGGGAGTTCCTGACAGCACTCCGGTCGGAACTACCACAGGCGGTTCGCCTGTTGCAATCTGGCAACATCGCGCCCGTCGACCTGGCCCAGGCCGCGATCGGGCCCGGCATGGCCGTATACACCCGCTACGCACGGTCATCATTGAGCGATCAGTGCTACTTGCGGCCTCAGCGGCCGTCAATAGATCCCGGATCTGAGGCGCTTGGGAAACTACAAGGGAAGCCAGGTGCTCGTCGACTCGAGTTGACCTATTCGCCCGCCCCCAGCCGACTTCCTTCGGCACGGCGCGGCTCGTTGCACTCCCGGGCTCTGATGTCCAGTGCGATACCGGAACTAAGGATCTGCTAGCTCTTGCGGGTATAACTCAGCCCCGATGCCAACCGGGAACGTCCTCCACGGGCGTCGCCAACGTCTCAATCCCGTTCGAATCCATGGCTCTCGAACTTGAGTGTCCGGCTGTTCTCCGTCACTGTCCGAACAATGTTTTCCGGCACACCGTCGGGGACAGTGGCTGCAATCTCCAATGTGACAGTAACCTTCGCCCCCGGAAGCACCGAAAGGTGTCCAATGACCTCGTCGGCTATCGTGCTTGCATCTCGACCGGGGCGCGTCGAGTCAAGTGCTGCGGAACCGTGAAATCGAGTTGGCTTCGGTGGGGGCGGAGGGGGGTGGGGACCATCGCCACTCCCGGCGGTCACCCCTCCCGAAGGACGGTCGTCATCTCCACCTCCGGTTGATATAGGCTGCGGCTTCGACTCCTCAGTGATTTGCTGCTGCGCTAGGTCGCCTTTTACAACCAAGGCTGAAGAGTTCTCATCCGCCAGGGACACCTCCCGGCCCCCTATCAATCCGCGATACCGGTTGGATGTCTCGTCGTAACTGTCCGCGTAACCAAACGAATCATGCGCCCAAGTCAGAAATCTGACGCCATCTGACACGGCTCCGAGTAGTACGTTCGGACCCGTAAGCCGGGGCAGGTAAAGATAGCTCGCGAAATCATCGACTAGCTGTCGTACGCTCACGTGGTTGCCGCGCCACAAGGGAATCTTGTCCAAATCCATTCGAAGCCGCGTGCCGGCCAAGCTCTTAACGAGACACTCATCCCTTGCAAGTCGTTCCGCGGACTGAACCGCAAGCGGGTCGTGGCCCCTGAGCTGCATGGACGTCCACGTAACCGGATCATCCGGCTTCGCTTGTACGGGTACGAGTAGCCAACGATAAGTCTCCGGCAATCGGGCCTTGACAGTGTCGGATGCCGATTTACGCTGGGTCTCGGCCTGCTTGACTTGATGTGGCGAAAGGTCGAGGGACTCCTTGTCCGCAACGATCTCCTCCCAAGCTAGGTGTCGGCGAACAGCATCATTCAAGTCTTGAAGCCTAGTCTGGTCCGGGGCAAGAAAGACCAGCGTGTTGCGAAAGATGCGAGGGGCATTGCCACGCGACTCAAGGAGCGCGGATGCGGCCTTCTCCGCTGCCGAACCTGCCCCCTTTTGATGCGGGTGGTCAGTGCCCAGGACCACCAAGCGGGTATCTCTCCGATCCGGCACATCATGGCCCGTGCTAGGCGCGGTATGTATACGGTCGAAGCCGCCCTTCTGTCGCAGGTCCTCGTCAAGCACTCCCTTTACCGCTTGGCGAACACGCTCAGGGTCCCGCTCGAATTGCGCGGCCTTGTCCTCCGCTAACTTTGTGACGGTGGCGCGCGTGTCGTACCAGTAGCGTGGCCCGTCTTGGTAGAGATACGTAGCCCTCGCCGCCAAGCGGCGCAGCGCGTCTCCGAAAACTGACGGCGACTCGCCCGGCAGCACGCAGCCCAGCTTGACCTGACGGTCTTCTATCCCCCGATGAGAACTGCCTGCCGATGGAGCCGATCCGAGATAGATCGCCCTCGCTACTCGCCTGCAGGCGCTTAGTTTCCCGAGATTCGGCACCTCGCCATCGATCCGCAATGGCAGGGATTGCGGACCGTCAACATCCTTCTCCATCACGGGGGTCCAAGTATCGGGCAAGTACCGGGTCAACTCCCACTGAACTCGCTGATCGTCGATCGCTAGATGGGCAGGAAGAATCAGCGGGTTCGTATCTCCCCGTTCCCAGAGGCTGTGAATCACGGCTGCCATGAGTCGCAGGACACCGCGCGTCCGCTGAAAACTCGCGAGAGCAGACCAGTCGCTGTAAAGCCGGTCGAACACCTCCGGATGGATGGGATAGGCAGCCTTGATTCGCTTCTCATAGTCTCCGTCCCGGACCTCGTTGGGGAATTCCTGATGCTGGGTGCGATAGAAGTTCGCAAATTCGCGAGCCACCGTATCTCGGCTCTTGAATTGGTTCTGATCGGTGAACGGTTCGAATAGCCTCCTGCGCACGATCTCGAAGCCTTCTTCGGCGCTCGCGGGGCGCCACGACGACTCGATGCGGCCGACTACGTTTCTGAGCCGCTCGAGGGCCTCTCGCCCGCGTCGGCCACCTACTTCCACGTCATCTGCTCTCGGCTGCGATGAGTCTGTCCCGGTATCCGAGACGGGAAGGCTGATGACCAAGAGGCAGTTGCCCGCAGCTTTCGCAGCCTCAGTGAGGGCCTGCGCAAATGTAAACTGCGTCTCGAAGCCACCTCCGGGAAGATCGCTGTGATCGTGGAGCTGGCGGGCGTAGGCCACCCACTCGTCAATGAGAATCACAGAGGGACCGTGCTCAATCAGGAGGTGTCGAAGGGCGTCGCCCGGACTGGTGGCGCGGGCGTCGTCATCCGCAATCCGCTCGAATGCTGGCCGTCCACCTAGCTGCCACGCAAGTTCCCCCCACATGGTCCGCACTACCGTGCCGTCATGCTTGGTGTCGGGATTCCCAGGCGAGATCTTGGTTCCGACAAGGACCACCCGCCGAGCGCTCGGCAGGGACTGTGCGCCGACTTCTTGCATGAGCGCCTCGACACCCGCCAATTCGCTTGGTGTTGTTCCAGAGAACAAGTGGTAGAGCGCAAGCATCGAGTGAGTCTTGCCGCCTCCGAAGTTCGTCTGCAGATGCACCACGGGATCGCCGCCACTGCCGCTGAGGCGCTGAACTGCTCCGATGAGCATCTTCTTTAGGCTCTCGGTGAGGTAAGTTCGATTGAAAAACTCGACTGGATCACGGTATTCGGAGGACGCTTCGCCTATATGCACCTGCCACAGATCAGCGGCGAACTCGGCTTGATGGTATTGACCGCTCGAGACATCGTGGTGCGGTATGGCGACCTCGCGCCAAGGCTTCAGTTTTCCGACCGCTCCGCCGATTGCAAGGCTAGACTGACGCCGCCGTTCTCCCCGTGCCTGCTCTTCAAAGCGAACGCGAAGGAGCTCCATCTTGATCTTTTCGACATCATCGGCTTGGCTCGCCGACACAGACGTGAGCAGCCGGCCTACAGTGTCCAAAGCACGATAGGCGTCATCACTCGAGAATGGCTCTTGATGCGCCCACCGGTTTCGAAGACCTCGTAACTCGCCAACGAAATTGCGCTCGGCGGGCCCGAGCGACTCGCGAAAGACTAGGTTCCAGGTCTCCCACATCAGCTTGAGAACGGCCGCAGCATCCCATTGGGAGATCTTTCGGTTAGCAAGGTTCGGATCATCAGTGAACGTCCGCAGCGCCTCTGGACCGACGCGTCGAGCGTCAGCTGCGCTCTGTATTTCCCGTTCTGCGAAAGGCCCCAAACCCGCTCGCAACAGGTCTAGTGCCTTGCCGACCCTTTCGTGATTCGTCAATGCCATTTGGTGATCACCGTTTCTGAATAATTGAGGGTCAGGCTAGCGCCTCTCGCCCAAACCCAATCGGTTGCCTGCGAGAGCCGTGTGACTAGCCCTTGTTAGCGCGGCTTCTCTGCCTTAGCCAACAACTCACGGAGATTGTATTTTACGCTCGTTACCCCGAAGTCCGGTTCTGCCCCGAACGGGCGCCGAACATAGCGGACTTGCGGGTCGACGTTGTCTCGGAACAGGACGATTGCAAGGATAAACTGCTCGGGCTTGTTCAGCGCAGTCAGGATTTCGTTGCGAGTCACTGTGACGTCATCGGCATCGCTGACTCGACCCTTAACCTCAATGAACCGCAAGGACCCCGTTTCAGTCACTCGGCTCTCGATGTCGTAACCAAGCCTCTCAAACTCGCGATCAGTCGGCTCGAACCCAAGACGTCGCTCGGTCTCCATTACAGCCTTGCGAGCCAAGGCAGCGGACGCTTGAGTGTCCGCTGTAGGCGGATGTGACACCTCTTCTCGCCCCGCAACCGAATCGACGAGGCCCTTGGGAATGACGAGGACCCCACCGACTACCACCGGCGGCATCGGAGAAATCTGACGGTCTCGTTTGAGCGTCTCCAGCCTCTGTTGCAGACGTACTTGCATAGCATCCGCTCGCTTCCGTGCTTCGTCTGAATTCAGCCGGGCGTTGGTCTTGCCTGCTAGCTCATCCTCCCTAAGGTCATCGGCGCGGCGGTCCCAATAGCTGATTTCCTTGGTCAGGCGGTTCTTAACCGCTGCTTCGGTCTTGTCAATCAATTCCAGCCGAGCGCCCCGTACTTCGTTCAAGTGCGCGGGGACTGCGTGTGAAACAGCATGCGCCTGTGCCTGCTGTTCCAGATTCCTACTGATCCAAGTACATTCGGAGTGCTCGAGGATCGCTTCGACCGGAGGCTCGTCGTCCGCTAGAGGGCGGTAGTCGAGGTACGGCGCGTAATGCAGGTGGTTAATGGCCCCGTCGGCTTGGACCTCGACGTAAAGTATGCGCTTGGAGATAATCCGTCGTTCTCCCGAATCCGTGACGCTCCCGTCTCGCAGAGCATGCTCAACGAAGAAGAGCACTCGAGGGCTAGTGCCATGATCACGGTCATCAACCAGCGTCGCACCGCGCTTGAGCAAATCCCGGTTCTGGTCAAGAGTCAAGGCCACAACCGCTTCCAGCAATGGATGTCCTGGGCAGACAAAGCTCGCTGGTGGTCGGCCCGGAGCGGCCACAAGCCCCTTCTCGAACGCAATCCGCTCGTAACGCGAAAGGATAGGCTCGCCGGTACCCGTCAATAGATGGCGGTTGCGGATGTGGGCTGGAACATGCGTGACTTGATAGCGGCGTGCCTCCCGCTGCCTGACTGTACCTCCCAAACGCTTGTACGCTTCTAGGAAGAAGGATTCGATGTAGTGCGGCTGTAGTCGGCGCGCCTCCGCTCGCTCCATGTCCTCCCGCACGCGCCGTAAGCGAGTCGCGTCCATCGTCTGAACCGCAAGTTGCCCTTCTTCCAGCAAAGTCGTAATTTGGTCGATGTCAAGCGCGTCGTCAAGTGCAGTATCGAGCCAAGCTCGAACCTCTGGACGCTCCCCGTAACGAATCGCTTCGAGCAGTAACTCGCGGAGTGGCTTGCCTTGGAATTCGAGCTTGCCGAGAACGTCAAAGACCTGACCTCCCAGTGCCTCCCGGGCGAGGTCGAGCTTCTCAAGCAACCGCGCATAGACGTCACCTTCGCGGGTGTCGTCCGCTACTAGATTCCAGAGGTGGCATACCTCTGTCTGACCGATCCGGTGGATTCGACCGAAGCGCTGCTCGAGTCGATTAGGATTCCACGGCAGGTCGTAATTCACCATCAGGTGGGCGCGTTGCAAATTGATGCCCTCGCCCGCCGCGTCCGTTGCGAGCAAGATCTGGACATTCGGATCGTGTCGAAAGGCTTCCTGAGCAGCCAAGCGCTGGTCGCGCCCCACGCTGCCGTCAATTACGACTACCGCGGACTCGCGTCCGATCAATGTCCTTATTCGCTCGCACAGGTAGCCGAGTGTGTCCCGATGCTCGGTGAAGATGACGAGTTTTCGGGTTCCCGTGGTTCTCAGATCGGGAATTGCCCGCTCCAGCCCGCCATCCAAAGACGCCGCGGTCGTGTCCGCCCCATCGACCGCCATCAGGATTTGCGTGACGAGGCTTGCCAGTTGCTGCCACTTGGTATCTCCCCCACTCCGCAGTACACCGAGGGAAAGTGATTCAAGGTGCCGGAGTGTCTGGAGCTCTGCCTTCAGTTCAACGATCGACTTAGCCGCGGTCGCCGCGTCAATCAACTGATCCTGGATTTCCTCGACCTCCTGTTCTGGAGCGTCCTCAAGGTCATCAAAGTCGTCGGGGTCGAAATCCAGAGTTTGGACGTCTGGCTCCAACATTCCGCGCTCCCCTCGCTTTAGCAGCTCGAAATCGTTAAGGCGTCCCTCCAGTCGCTCTCGCCTTCGGCTCAACGACCGATGGATCGCTGCCGGTGACGACGCCAAGCGTCGCTGAAGGATCGTGAGTGCAAATCCGATCGCACTCGAACCCTTGGCGTTCTGCAGCGCCTCGGCGCGGTTGAACTCTTGGCGCACATAGTCGGTGACAGACTCGTATAGGCCTGCCTCCTGGTCGGAGAGCTTGTACGGAATCGTGTGCGCGATCCGCTCCGGGAAAAGCGGCTTCCCGTCGAACTTCAGGAGGCGCTCCTTGACCATCCGCCGCATCAAATCCGAACTGTCAGACACATGAACGCCGTCGCGAAATCGGCCTTCGAACCTGTCCGGGTCGAGCAGCCCCATGAACAGCTGGAAGTCTTCCTCCTTTCCGTTGTGGGGTGTCGCCGTCATCAGTAGGAAATTTCGCGTCCGCTGCGAGAGAAGCTGGCCCAGTCGATAACGCTTCGTGTACTTGATCTCGCCACCGAAGTACGTCGCTGACATCTTGTGGGCTTCGTCGCACACGACGAGATCCCATTCCGCATCCGGAGCCTTGAGCTTGAGCTGGACGTCTTCGTCCCGCGAGAGCTTGTCGAGTCGGGCGATTGCCAGCCTTGCCTCTAGAAACCAGTTCCCTGTGCGAGCCGCCTGGAGTTTGTCGTTGGTCAGGATTTCGAACGGGAGTTGGAACCGATCATAGAGTTCGTCTCGCCACTGTTCGGCCAAGCTACCTGGACAGACGATCAGACACCGTTCGAGATCGCCACGAGCGATCAGTTCTTTGATCAGGAGCCCCGCCATGATGGTCTTTCCTGCACCTGGGTCATCCGCGAGGAGAAAGCGCAACGGCTGGCGCGGCAACATCGCTTGGTAGACTGCCGTGATTTGATGGGGCAGCGGCTCGACCTGCGAAGTATGTACCGCCAAGACCGGATCGAATAAGTATGCGAGGCGGATCCGTCTCGCCTCGGAGGCGAGCCGAAACGACGCCCCATCACCATCGAAGCTCCACGGTCGCCCTTCAGAGAGAATGCTCAAGCGGTCTTCGTCGTCCCGGTAGAGCAAGTCGCTGGCGGTGGCACCGGAGGGTGTCTTGTATGTGAGTTCTAGTGCTTCAGAACCGTACCATTGGACAGACACTACGGTCACCGGACCGTCCGGGTAGACTCCCTCAACTGCACACTGAGGCTGGAGTTCTTCAAGCTGCACAGTGCACCTCGTGATCCAACGCCGCCCTCACGGCATTCAGCCGACACTGTCGCCGGTGCGAACATCGAGAGATCAGGACAAGAGGTATCGCATACGAGGAAGTGCCATCAAAGCGGACGCACACCTTGACGCACACCTTGGCATGGCACTTGGAGGACAAACTGATTATGGTACACTGTGCTGGCACGAGGCGTTGCTTCAGGCTACTCTTAAGTGTTTGTTTCTAAAGAATTTACTACGAATTGAGACTCCATGCCCACATCATCGGCAAGATGTTCAGGCAAAGCGCGCGACCAGATTTCGGAGAACCGCATTGAGCACTGACGATCTCCACGCGCAGGGCATGCGAACCCGGCGGAAAGTCTTGGGAGACGCCCATGTTGAGCGGGCGGAAGCGCGCAAGACGGAGTTCGACGAGGCCTTCCAGCGCTTTATCACCGAGTCCGCATGGGGCACGGTCTGGTCGCGCCCCCAGCTGGACCAACGGACCCGCTCCCTCGTGACCATCGCACTGCTGGGAGCGCTAGGGCACTACACGGAGTTGGAAATGCACGTCAAAGCCGCCCGCCGCACCGGGGCGCGGAGCAGCGAAATCGCCGAAGCCTTGCTGCACGTGGCGGTGTACGCGGGCGTCCCGGCGGCGAATCAGGCATTCGCGGCGGCCCGGAGGGCGCTGGCAGAAGTCGACGGGCAGGCAGACGCGGAATGACCTCCAAGCGGATCCTCAGCCCCCGCGATTGGTCCTCGCACCCGCGCCAGGCACATCCTGATTACAAGTCGACGCTGCTTCGCTCGCAGCGGCAGCCCTTGGTTCCGCTGCCACAATCGCTGTCCGAGCTGACAGGCCCGGTCTTCGGGCACTGCGGCGTGACCGGCCGAGACGCCGACCTGACCCGCAATTCGATCCGGGATGGCGAGGCCATCGGCGAGCGCATCATTGTGGCAGGCCGACTGCTTGACGAGTCCGGAAGAGCGGTTCCGAACGCCCTGATCGAAGTTTGGCAGGCGAACGCGGCCGGCCGTTACGTGCATTCTCAGGACCAGCACGACGCCCCGCTCGACCCCAACTTCCTCGGTGCCGGCAAAGCATTGACGGACAGTGCCGGACGTTACCGCTTCACCACCATCCGCCCGGGGGCGTATCCGTGGCGCAACCACTCGAATGCTTGGCGACCGGCACACATCCATTTCTCGGTATTCGGCACGGCATTCATCCAACGGCTTGTCACGCAGATGTACTTTCCGGGAGATCCGTTGCTGGCCCTAGATCCGATCTTCAACGCTACCGCTGACGCGGCCGCGCGCCAGCGGCTCGTAGCGGCGTTTTCGACGGAGCTGACCGAGCCTGAATGGGCCTTGGGCTTCGAATTCGATATCGTTCTGCGCGGGCCGCAAGCGACCCCGCTGGAGTCCTGAGGCCATGTCATCCCAGACGCCATCGCAGACTGTCGGCCCGTTCTTCTCACACGCCTTGACTCCCAGCGGGAGCGGCCACGCTCCGATTGCCGGCAGGCAGCTGGCTGACGAACGCACGCCCGGGACATTGATTCGCATCGAGGGCCGTGTCCTCGATGGCAAGAGCCACCCCGTGACGGACGCCTTGGTCGAAATCTGGCAGGCTCGCCATGACGGCGCCTATCCGGACGACTCTGATGCGTTTCGGGGATTCGGAAGAGCGAGCACCGATGCCGACGGGCGATTCTGGTTTCAAACCGTCAAGCCGGGCGCGCCGCCGGAGAACGGCGCACCGCACGTCAACACCACCGTGTTCGCCCGCGGCATGCTCAACCATGCCTTCACGCGTATCTATTTCTCTGACGAGCAGGAAAAGAACGCGCGAGACCCCGTTCTGGCCAATGTCGATCCCGTGCGTCGGAAGAGTCTGGTCGCATCGCTGCGAGACTCGGCAGGCCGGCCGGTCTACGAATTCGAGATCTGTCTGCAAGGCGCCCATGAAACCGTTTTCTTCGACGCCTGAGCCGGGCCGTTCGAATTCGCGCCACCAGAGAGGATTACGTTGACCGCCTCGCTACTTGACTCGCCCCTGCTGGGCAAACTCGTGTCGGACCCGCAAACCGCGGAGTACTTCTCCGACGAGGCAGCGGTGCGGGCAATGCTCGAGTTCGAGGTCGCACTAGCCGCCGCACAAGAGCGCCTCGAGGTGATTCCTGCAGGATCAGCCGGGAAGATCCGCCGGGCAGCCGAAGCATTCGCGCCAGACTGGGCGAGGCTCGTCACGAGCATGCCGGTGTCCGGGCACCCCGTGACGGAGCTAGTCCGCGAACTGCGCGAAGTAGCCGGGCCAGCCGGACAGTACGTCCACGTTGGAGCGACGGCGCAGGACGTCATGGACACCGCCCTAGTCATGCGCCTGTCCCGCGTGCTGGCGAAGTTTGATAGCCGACTACAGGCCTTAGTCGACATTCTGGCCGACCACGCTGACCGCCACCGCAACACAGTCATGGCCGGTCGCACCAGGACCCAGCAAGCCGTGCCCGTCACGTTCGGGCTCAAGGCGGCCGGCTGGCTGCTGCCGCTGGCGCGTCACCGCATTCGACTTGCCGAACTCTGGCCGCGAACAATGACCGTGCAGTTCGGCGGCGCGGCCGGCACTCTAGGGACGCTGCGCGCGAAGGGTCTGGCGGTCATGCAAGAGCTGGCCCGGGAACTGGAGCTCCGCGCCCCAGCCGCGCCGTGGCATGCGCAGCGAGACGGCTTCGCGGAACTGGCCGGCTGGTTGTCACTGCTCACCGGATCGCTCGGCAAGATCGGCCAGGATCTCGCCCTGATGGCCCAGACGGAAGTTGCCGAAGCCAGCGATGGCAGCGTGGGCTCATCCAGTGCGATGCCGCACAAGGCCAATCCCGTCAACTCTGAGCTGCTGGTGGCGATCGGGCGTGCCAACGCCACCTTGTTGTCCTCCATGCACCAGGCCGCAATCCATGAGCACGAGCGAGGAGGCAGCGCCTGGACCTTGGAATGGATCACCCTGCCGCAAATGGCCACGCTCGCTGGAGCCGCGCTGCGAACGGCTCGCGAGGCCCTCAGCAGCCTCAGCATCGACCCTGATCGGATGGCCCGCAACCTGTCCGCCTCGTCGGGCGGCGTCCTCGCCGAATCCGCCAAGGTCGTGCTTGCGGCAACGATGCCAGTAGACGAGGCGGCCCGGCGCGTCAGGGAAGCCAGTCAGCAAGCGCGCCGGTCCGGAAGCGATCTCATTGAGATCCTGCGACGCGATGCGCCCGCAGATGTCGATTGGGCCGCGCTGAGTGATCCGGCCAAGTGGCTGGGATCGGCCAACGCGTTCGTTGACCGCGCCATCGACACAGCACGGGCGGGGCCATACCCGCCGCGGCTCGAGCCAGATCCAGAACGACCCGATTCTCAACAGCGCCGGTTGACCGACCCGTGACACGATCGGACATTGAGGAGGGCCACGCACATGTGCATGGCCCCCTCGATGATAGGCTGTCCGACATGGGACGGATTCTGGCCGGGCTCGCACTTGCGGTGCTTCTGGCACCGGCCATACTTGGCCAAGACAACTCGAATCGGCGGGAGCGCTTCGAGCTCTTCAACGCCTGCCGACCCATGCGGCTGGTGGTGGAGCACCTGAACGACGACGCGGCCGACATCGGTCTCACCAGAGAAGCCCTGCGGGCGGCCGCAGAGAGTCGGCTACGGGCCGCGCGCCTCTACACGGAGGATTCGGTAAGGGCGGATCTTGCCTACTTGTACGTGAATGTCAACGTTAGCGGCCGGGCGGTCAACATCGTGCTCGGGTACAACAAGTGGGTTACGGACGAGTTTGGGCAGTCCCTTAACGCGCAGACCTGGGTAACAGGCGGCACCGGCATGCAAGGCGGCGACGCCAACTACGTCGTGTCATTCCTCTCGCGGTATCTGGACACGTTCCTCGCAGCGTATCTGCGCGTCAACGAAGAGGCCTGCGGCTACCCGGCGGGTCGGCCCTAGCGGTGCCAGAGGCCATCACAGAAGAGTCGCCTCTCAGCAGACCGATAGCCGCGATCGTAGCAGGCTTGGATGTACCCAACTACCTGTGTTCCGCTTCCGCGCACCGAACCGCTTCGGCCAAGGCGTACCCCAGCACCTTAGCGATAGTCAACGAAATCGGACTCGCAGCCGTCACTGCCATCCCAGCGGAACACAAGCCGCCAATTGCGTGGCACTGCCACGGGTCCCGACGGAGGTCCCAAGGACCGGATCCAAGCCTGCACGCTAGCCCACTCCCAGCAGGATTCGCTTTGCCGCCGAGCCACCGAGGATTCCTTCGATAGGGGCTGTCTTGTCGGCGGCAACCGAATCGCGCCGGTTCGCCGACGGCCACTATGGCTGTTCCGTTGCCGGATCAGCTTTCTTCTTGGTACGGCAGGATTTGTTGCTGTTGCCTCTCAACTCGCTGCAGTCGCATCTCCAGCAGGATTTGCTGCAGCAGCTGGTTCAAGCGATCTCCTCGCAGGAGGCTTGCCGATTCAACCCCATTATCCGTTTCGATGCTCCACCGCTCCAAGGCTACATTCGCGGCACCAACTGATCTTCGTTGAAGAGCGAGTAGCACCTCCCGGACCTGATATGGATCTGTGTCGCCGTCTCCCCCCGCCGAACTGGTCGGCCGATTCTCAGGGCGTTGTGGTAGGTGTACCAGCACGAACTCGTGTACCCCTGCCTTGACTGTTCGCGTAGCAGGATCTTGCGGTTCGTTGCCTTATATTTCGTTCCTTTCACCGGATTGTGTGGTGCTGATCCAAGCATGTGTCGTGTCTCCTCTCTCCCAGGCGACCTGCGGGTGCCGCCGCCTCAGGGTTTCACCCTATCACGGAGACTCGTCTCACATCAAGTGTAAGTCATTTATTTTCAGACTTTTATAGGACATGCGCGCGCGATCTTACACGCGTCTTTAAACAGGCCCGAAAAAATATCCTTTCCCTCTCATGGGGGGATGCAGGGACGGGATTCCAGATGGCAGCAACCAACACACGTGCGCGAGTGACAGATCCACGCATCCGGAGCAGCCCCGTTGCGAGTTTCGGAGATCTACCCCAACAGCTCCAAGAGAGCATGCCTCCGGCTTGAGTCGCTCCGCATCCTCCGCCACATGCATCCTGTTGATCGCTTGCCGCAGCACTGAAGCCAGCACCCGTCCGACCAGTGCAGCCGACAGGTCCGAGCCCAAGAGTCTGCACTTCGGCAGTCGCGTCCAACTGAAAGCTTAATCATCATTTAGACGTCTATTTGATACTTATGACTCCAATTTGACGCGGATTGTGGCTGGAACGAGTCCATCGAGCGTGGACGGGATGCCCGATCGTGTGGCTTTCCGGGGTCCGGAGGGTTGGCAAGAAAACCCTCGCCCGCATGCTGCCCGCCGCGGTCTGCATGAACTGCGACCTGCCCTCGACGGGCCGGCTGCTTCGCGATCCTGAGCTGTTCCTCAATGGACAGGAACCCGGAACTGTATTGGTATTCGACGAGGCGCATCGCTTGGAGGACGCTAGCCGCCTGCTAGAGATCATCGCCGACGAGTATCCGGCCCTGCGTGTCTTGGCCGCGGCAGGGCATCCCCACCGGACCACTCAGCGGGGGCTGATCAATGTACGGATCGAGAATGAATCCACTAGCAGTACGATGCTCCATCGCGTCCCGGTCCCGGACTGGAACGGTCGACGCGCAGCGAAGATATGATGGCGGAGACTCTCCGGCCAAGGCATCCCAAGGGACTCGCCCTTCCAATCGCCGTCAGCCGGAATTGCCGACGATCCTTCGAAGGACAGTTTGGACCGAATCCATGTTGCCGATGTCAACCGTTGCGATGTCAAGCACCATTGATGAGCCTTTGACCCGCCAGCTACGGCAAACTCCAGGAGTAGTCAGATGATTGTGCCACGGATAGAGGAGCACCAGGCGCTTGGCCTGGTAGGCGCGCCCGTACGCGAGCATCTGGTACACGTCGGCCTGGGCCACGCCAAGTGTCGGTTCGTCAGGCTTCAATTCCTTCCACTTGGTATCGATGACGATATCGTTGTCCACCACGATGTCAGGCCGCAAGGCGAACAGACCGCCATGTTCCCCTGTAAGCGCGTAATGACCGCTGTCTTGGAGACGGACGGATCGCGGAGCTAGGGCGACCCGCATGCTCCTCCCCACGAACTCTTCGAACAAGTCGTTCATCGGGAACAGTAGCGCGATGCCCTCACGGTCTCCTGTGGCCGTACTCTGCCAGTCTCCTGCGAGAAACAGCCGCGCTAGGCGGTGAAGTCGATGGAACGCGGTGTTAGTCCGATCCAAACCCACCCGCTCGCGCATCGGATCCAAACTGTCGCCGACAAACTCGAAGCGGGCAGACAACTCGGCCAGCCGGCGTGCGTTCTCTGCGGAGCGAGTGGCCGACGCCAATCGAGTTACGGCGCTCTTGAGCACGCGGTTCAGAGGCGTGTCCACGGACAATTCGTCAAAGCTGCAGGCGAATTGATCCGGGCGGAAGGCGTGCCCCGTAAGCTGGCGCCGCATGTCCAGTTTGCCGCGTAGTAGTGGCAGCACGTCTTCCTTGAGGCGATAGCGGTGCGGCAGTCCCCGCCGCACTGCGGCAAGGAGGGTGTCTGCGAACAGTCGGACGAGCGTTTCCAGCAGATCCTTCCGCTGGGTCGCCAGCAATGCTGCCGTGCAATCGGCAACCGGAACCCCCCACGCCACGGCGAGCATATGCACAAGCGCTCGCCGGACCGCCCCATCTTCTTCTCCGCCGATCTTGGGGAGAATCTCGACACTCCAGCCTGGCACCGCGAGCAGGCCCACAACCTGTCCAGCTCGCAGGCTTGGCATGGCTGTCCGAGTAAGGACCGGCTGAGCTACACGCAATCGCCTTGTTGCCCGGTCCGCCAGCGCATGGAGCCGGTCGGCGACGCTCGGTGGCACGCCATTTCCCCCGATTGGCAGGTCGCGCCATTCGCGAATAGTCGCGGTATCGGTATTGTCTATCAATTGGCGTCTTCGCTTTGGCCTGCCGGTTCGACAAGGTGCTCGTACGCTTCATCGGCGAACTTCTCCTGAACGGTCCAGTGGTAGCGGTCTTCGCCTAGATCGGACCCCAGGCTAGGAGGCGTGCCAAGGGCCTTCGCCTTCACGAAATCGTCGGTTCCGCCCAAGACGGCCCGCACCTTGTTCCAGTCATCATGGAAGTACTCCGCTATGAGCGGGATGATCTTATGGCGCATGACGGCGTCCACGTGTTCGCGCCTCTCAATGCCCATGAACCAAGCGTGCCCAATTAGGTGGTCGCGATCCGCCAGATATTCGAGCCGCTCGTTCATCGCTTGCAGAACACGTCCTAGGTTCACACCCGTTCGTTCACCCGCATCCTTCAACAGATCCGGGCGGGGAGACATCTCCTCGAACCGAAAACGGCGTCGCAGTGCGGTGTCGAGCAGCGCGATGGACCGGTCTGCAGTGTTCATCGTCCCAAGGAAATAGAGATTCGCGGGAAGGGTGAACTGGTCGTGGGAGTACGCGAGCGTGACCGCCACTTCGTTCTCCGCCCCTTCACGCTTGTCCTCTTCGAGCAGGGTGATCAATTCGCCCATGACCTTAGAGATATTGGCCCGGTTGATCTCGTCGATCACCAGAACGTGTGGCCGGGCGTCGCCGATCTTGCCGACTCCACTGAGATACTGGACGAGGCCCGCAGGATTAGCTGGCTTCATGAGATTGATAGGCCGCCATTGGAATGAGCCCGTCTTGAACACCGAAACTGGCTCGCCCTTCCGGTTTCGGACATGCCAATGCCATCGGACGGCTCGGCGGTGGTGGAAGCCGTCTCGGCGCTGCTTGAATTCGTAATCCCCGGCTATCTCGCCTACCGCTCGGAAGTGCTTGTAGCCGTCCGACACCACTACAAGGTCACCACTTCTCATCTCGGTGCGGAAACGCCACATCGCCTGGATGTCCGTGTCATAAACAGTGGCGTCTGGATTCTTATCCTTGCGCCAACGTTCCCAGATTCCCTGCCAATTGTCGTAGCGCGAATCCGACCAGTCGATATCGCCGCCGTACTCCAGCAAGACGCAGCCATTGTCGATGCACTCCTCGAATACCCCGTCGCTTGCCGGTTTTCCCCTCCAAGCCTTTGGATCGCCGAGCGACATCTTGAAGATGCGACGAGCGCCGATCTCCGGAACCTTTCTAGCCCTCGCCGCAATCCGCTTCAGGACGCCGTCGACCAAGGTGAGCTGCAATCCACTGCCGGTCGCTTCGGTGGTTATGGGACGAAACCCTTCAACGAAGTCCTCGTAGCCGTACGACTGGTGGAATGTGACGAACTCAATGCGGCCTTCGTCCATCAACTCGCCGTAGCGGGCTCGGAGTTCGTCGGTGCCCTGAGACGCTTCACCGTCGCAGATCTCGACGCACCGCTGTACGGTGGCGAACGTCTTTCCCGTGCCGGGAGGTCCGTACAGGATCGTGTTCAGCTCGTGCTCTTGTATCCGGGGAACCGGTGCAGATTGACCGAGAATCCGAAATGTCTCGGCGTAAGCCTGTCGAAAGGCGTCTCCGATCTTGCCGCGACCGTACCCGAATCCAACCGCACGCGCCCCGCTGGAGAGTGCTGCGTCTCGCTTGGCCAGCCATAGGACATGCAGTCTTGCGTCAGCTTGCAACTGCTGTGCATAGTCGTTCCGGTACACTACGCCGATACCATGGCCCGTATTGGCGAACCTCACGAATAGGATGTCTCCCGGTTGAGGTTCTTTCAGGGGGTACTGCTCTCTGCCGCCGTCTCGCTCGTAGTCCTCCCAGCTGACTCCCCCAGGGCCGCCTGTATAGGCCCAGTTCTTTGAAGAGAAGTCTTCCCACAGATCCCTCTTGTCGTTGTATACGTTCGTGCTGATTTGGAAGCACCGATCCGGATTCACCCTCAATGGATTGCTGGTCTTGCTGCACTCAGAAGCCAAGAAGTTGATCTCGTAGGGCCTGCAGCCAGGGAATGGATGTCGGATCTCATCGAGGTCTTTCCGGTAGGTTTCCCATAGCACCATTTTGCCCGGGCTCGGATCAGCTATGCCCAGGGAGTGGATCGTGTCGTCATACGGCAAGAAGTCGTCGGGGTTGACAAGGAATAACGCCTGGGTGACCTTAGTGATCTTTACCTGGTCGATTTCCTGGACCCTTTTGAAGTCCTCGGCGGCGACAGAATCGATACCGTTGACTGCGCTTCGAAACAGGCTCCACAGCGCGGCAGGGTCGCCCTTGCCAGAGTTGTGGAACAACGCAGCATTCGCTTGAGGATGCGGAAAGATGAACTCCTCGTCGACATCGAGATGGAGCGAACTGGGAACACCAAACGCTTCTTCGACGCCCTTGAAGACGCGCCTCCTCCCGGGTAGGTGACGGGCGTACGAGGCGAGCGAATAGATGAACGAGAATGGATCGATATACTCGTCCCCGAATTGCACAAGGGGCGGTTCGCTGCCGTCTTCCTTCCATGGAACCTGCCGGGCGCGAGCGGCTAAGTACTGGCTGCCACTGTCTGCGATCTTGCGCGAGAGCTCTCTGAACCATGGCACCCAGCTATAGATCTCCCTCATGCTTGCCGCGCCCCCGCCAGACCAGACCATGCCACGAGCAATGCGTTACTTCGCAACAGGTTACGGTCCTCCGATCTTACCTTGTCCATTCCGTTGTCGACTGGCGGTGAGACCGTGAGGGCCGCAGCGAAGACGGTCGGAATCAAGGCCGGCCACGAGGACGGGCACATTCTGGACATGAGCACTGGCGATCAGAATACTCGCCACGTCGATCGCGCTCCTGCCCTCAATACGATCCAATATACTGTTCCGGGTAACCGAACAAAGCCACGGCGGCCAGAACTGAACTTGACTGCGGCCTTATAGCTGAAGCGCCCACACTTTCGCGGTGGGACTACAATATGCCCAGCAGCGATCCCTACGCGGCAAGGCCGCGAGTGGCGAATATGACGATGGCCAAGATTCTCGGCAGCAGGCGCTATGTCGAAATCCCGGGCAACGCGTCATTCGAGCTGCCGCCTCTGGTGCTGCACTCGGGGCCGGAATCGAAGCAGTTGGACGCATTGGTCGACAGTGCCGGAGACATCATCGATTCGGAATCGTTGATCCCCGGCGCCACCCAAGACGCACTGAATGCGGAAAACACGCTCGAATCGGTCCGCTTCGGGCTGGCAGCGAATTTGGTTCACGAATACCGCACGTTCGTGAGGCACTGGACATGGGGCGAGTCCGTGCTGGAGTGGATCCGCCAGTGCGAGACCAGCTTCGAAGTGCAACCCAACCTGCGCCGGTTGCTGCGCCCAGATGTCTGGCCGCACGCCGGGCGGGCCAGCTTCGTCACCCTGCTCGAGGACAAGGGCGCCGCCGACGAGAACATCGTGCTCCAGAACGCCATGGGCTACAGGCTAACCTTCCGCCAGCCCCCTCCCATCGAGTTCTTCTCCGAGAAGTTCCTGTTCTTTCTCAATTCCTCGCTGGGCAGCACGGCCTATGCGAACTGGGCGGACAACGACAGCCGCGACGTCGCGTCGCTGCCTCCGGAGCGGTTCCAGTTCTTTGTGATGACAGACCAAATCCGCGAGGTCTGAGCGAATTTTCGGGCTGCCGCCGTGCGGGCCCTCCGGCCGGGCGTCACCAAGACAGTTACAATGGCCTTCCATGGGCCTTGCGCCGGGACCTGCGTCCGGCGGGGCCTACTGCTCTTGAAGGGGGAACATCCAATGACAGAACCGACAGCTGCTGTGCCACATGACAAGGAGAGCGTCACGCGCCGCAACTTCATGCAGAGATCCGCCGGCACGGCGGCTGCAACGGCGGCGGGCTTCCAAATCGTGCGGCCGCAAGCCTTGCGCGGCGATGACGGCGAAAAGCTGTCGATCGGGATCGTGGGTTGCGGCGGTCGCGGCACGAGGGGTGTCGCGGAGGCCATTCGCGGCAATCCCAACTACGAGCTTCACGTGATGGGAGACCTGTTCGAAGACCAGCTCGAACGCTCCCTGCGGCGCTTGCGCGACTCGGACGAATTCCCGGCCGAGGTCAAGCAGCAGATCAAGGTCGCGCCAGAGAACCGCTACTTGGGCTACGACGCCTATAAGAAAGTTGTCGACTCCGGGGTGGACGTGGTATTCCTGCACACTCCCCCGGGCTGGCGGCCGCTGCACCTCGAGTACGCCATCAACGCCAACAAGCACGTGTTCGCGGAAAAGCCGCTGGCCACGGACATGATGGGCGCCCAGAAGGTGATTCGCCTGGCAAAGGAGTCCGAGCAGAAGAAGCTGACGGTCATGATCGGCGCGCAGCGTCGTTCCCAGAAGGAGTACGTCGAGTCGGTGCAACGCATCCAGGACGGCGAGATCGGGGACGTGGTGGCCACCTACGCCAACTGGATCTCCGGCCCGGTCATCAAGGGTGCGGACTTCCAAGAGAGGCTCGACCAAGACTCGCTGGCGTGGCAGCAGCGCGCTTGGTACTCGCACGTGTGGATCTGCGGCGACCAGATTGTCGAGCAGCACCTGCACAATATCGATGTCATCAACTGGGTGCTGGGCGACACCCACCCGGTCAGCGTGGTGGCGTCGGGCGGCGCGGTCTGGCGTCCGCGCGAGAAGCTCTATGGCAACATCTACGACCACGTGTACGCCGATTTCGAATACGCCAACGGCGTGCGCATGTCGAGTCACTGCCGGCAGTACCCCGAACGCAAGGTGCGCCGCGTGAACGAGCTGGTGGTCGGCACCCGCGGGCGGTCGACCGTGAGGGACCTGGGCACGCCGTCGCAGACCAGCCCCTACGTGCAAGAGCACATCGACATGATCAAGTCGATCAACGGCAGCGGTCCGTACAAGAACCAAGCCCTGGCGGTCGCCTACTCGACCATGACGGCGATCATGGGCCGCGAGTCAGCCTACGCCGGCATCGAGGTCACGTGGGACATGGCGATGAATTCCAAACAGAACCTGATCCCGGACAACCCGTCGCTTGACGGCAAGCACGACGTGCCCGAACTGCCGCGTCCCGGCGAGTACGAGTTCATCTAGCGACCGGCCGGGCGTGCATTGGCCGCGGCTGCGCCCGCGGCAAGGGAGACCCACCATGGATCGACGCAGATTCCTGCAGGTCGGCGCCGCCACGCCACTGCTGGGCTGGGCTTGCTCGAAGCCAGCCCCCGACACGCAAGCGGCCAGTGCGCCGCGCCTGATGGCGCAGGACAGACAGCAGGTCGCCGTCGTCAACTCCGACGGGTCGGTCGACTGGTCTTGGCCGAACGGCACCACCGCCCACGACCTGCACCTGCTCGCCAACGGCAACGTCCTTGCCCCCACGTCGCACGACGCGCTCGCCGAGGTATCGCCGGAAAAGGAAATGGTCTGGGAATGGAAATCTGCGCCGACATCCGCCGAGGTGGACAAGATCGAGATCCATGGCTTCGAGCGCCTCGACAGCGGCCTGACCATGATCGCCGAGACCGGCAACAGGCGCATCATCGAAGTGGACCGCGACGGCAAGGTGCAGCACGAGATCAAGCTGCAGGTCGACAATCCCGACTCGCACCGGGACACGCGGCTGGTGCGCTCCACGCCGGACGGGACCTATCTGGTGGCGCACGAGAAAGACGGCGCGGTTCGGGAATACGCGGCCGATGGAAAAGTGGTGTGGGAGTACAAGCTCGAGCTGAACGGCGACCCCACTCCGACCCACCGCGGCCACGGCACGTCCGTCTACTCGGCCTATCGTCTGCCAAGCGGCAACACGCTCATCGGCGGCGGCAACAACAACCGCGTGCTGGAGGTCAATCCCGGCGGCGAGATCGTATGGAGCCTCGAGAGCAACGAGATCCCAGGAATCCAGCTCTTCTGGATCACGCAGCTGCACGCGCTTGCCAACGGCAACGTCGTGGTGACCAACACCCACGCCGAGGGCGAGACGCCCCAGATCTTCGAGGTCACTCGCGACAAGGAACTGGTCTGGGGCTTTCTGGATTGGGAGACGTTCGGGAACGACCTGTGCGCGAATATCCTGCTAGACAGCCAGCAAGAATTCGTCCGCTAGGCGCGCTTTGCGCCCGCCAGCGGCAGGTTGTCGGCCACCATTGCGGAGTTCTTCAGCTCAGAGTTCACCGCAGCGATGCGCGAATCCCGCAAGACCCACAGGTAGCATTTCTGCGGAACTGACAGCTTGCCCGGCACGGCCCGCTCGATCATTGCGACGCGGCGCGGGTCGTCGGGCAGGCCATTGTCCCGGCCGTGGTGGCAGGGTCGCGCCACCTTCATCGCGATCACGCCCACGTCAGCGGCTTGCGCTCGGTCCAGCGCGGCATCGACATAGCTGTGGTTGACGATGTTGTAGGCCACCATGGCTGCCGAGTACTGCCCCGACTCCACAACCCCGTCCAGGACTCCGCCCGGATCGCTGTGCGAGGACACGCCGAAGTGCCTGACCTTGCCGGCCTTGCGCAGCGTCTCGAACGCCTCGAAGATCTCGGGGAACGCGGTCACTTCGTAGGCGCTGTTGGCACCGTGCGGCACCATCAACAGGTCGAGGTAATCGGTGCCCAGCGCTCGGAGGCTGCTGTCCACCGAGGCTAGCAGCCGCTCGCGATACTCGGACGGCCGATCCACCTTCTCGCCGTACTTCCGCTCCATCGCGTTGGACAGCAGGGACGCCCGCAGGGCGTCTTCCTGGCCTCCGAAGTAGTGGCAGATGTGATCCGGATCCAGCGCCCGCCGCCGTTCCAACTCCTCGCCGACCCTGGAGTGGACTTTCGCCTGCTCAGAGCCCGCCAGGCTGTCGTAGATGGCCTTGAAGATCGCATTCCGGTTGCTGCTCCAGATGCTGACCTT
This sequence comes from Bryobacterales bacterium, assembly GCA_022823865.1. Taxonomy (GTDB): domain Bacteria; phylum Acidobacteriota; class Terriglobia; order Bryobacterales; family UBA6623; genus VXMF01. The sequence goes on along the minus strand of JAJEHF010000056.1, from coordinate 6,449 downwards.
GGTGTTGAGGAAGACCCGCTCGCGCTTGGAACCGGCAATCACCCTGGCGTAGCCCGATTCGCTCCGGCCGCGCCCGTACGCCGGTGCCGTGTCGAGGTAGTTTAAGCCGCGCTCAATGGCTTCCTCCACGTGCCGGAAGTTGTCCGGAGCGATCGTGTTGCCGCCGCAGACAACCTCCGAAACCATGTAGTTGGTGCGGCCCAGGCGCCGATACGCCATGTCAGGATTGCGGTTGCGCCATTCGCCGGCAGTCTCGGACTTGCCGGTGGCAGCCTTCGCTTCCAGCGCAACTGCCAGCGCCGCGGCGCTTCCACCGCGAACGAACTCCCGTCGATTGACAGCTTGAGGCGTTGACATGCCTACATGATACGGAAAGTCTCGAGCGCCGGGTCGTGCCGCGGATTGAAGCCCTCGCGGCAGCCGGACGCGGGCCCGGCAGTCCGCGCTCATCGCTCAATCACGTTGAACTCACGCCTGAGCCGAGCGGTCTCGATGCGCGGCGCTCGGGCCCGGCCAGGCCCTCGAGCCAGATCCGCCGCGACCATGGCGACGAGGGCGCCTAAACGATGCAGAGTTCGACAGCTTCGCGCAGCGATGTCATGGGGTCCCGCTGCGGAATGAACTCATGGGCGAAGTAGCCCTGGAAGTTCAAGTCGGCGATCGCCTTCGAGATCGCCTTGTAGTTGAGCTCCTGGGTGTCGTCGATCTCGTGGCGGCCGGGATTCCCGCCCGTGTGGAAGTGGGCGATATGGTCGATGTTGTCACGAATCATGCGAATGACATCGCCCTCCATGATCTGCATGTGATAGATGTCGTACAGCAGCTTGATCCGCGGCGACTCCACCCGCTTCATCAGCTCAACGCCCCACGGAGTCGTGTCGCAGTGGTAGTCGGGGTGGTTGACCTTGGAGTTGAGCAGCTCCATCATGACGGTCACGCCGTCGTCCTCGGCCTGCGCCTTGATGCGGTTGAGTATCTTGGCCGAGTTGTCCCAGGCCTCCTCGTCCGACATGCCGCGGCGGTTGCCGGAGAAGAGGATCAGGTTCGACACGCCGGCGCGCTTGGCCGCCGAGATGAGATCGCGGGCGTTCTTCTCGATGCTGGCGTGGTTCTCGGTGCGGTTGGTCCCGTCGGGGATCCTGCAGATGCCATTGCCGACCGCACAGGTGAGCCCGTACTTCTCGAGCGTCGGCCACTGTTCCTTGGTCAGCAGCTCAACCGAGACAATCCCCATCTTGGCCGCGTGCTCGCACAGGTCTTCCAAGCTCATGTCCCGGTAGCACCACTTGCATACGGACTGGTTGAGACGCCCGTCGGCGCGTTTGTTCTCGGCGGCCAAGCCGATCTTGGTGGCACTGGAGAGAATGCCGAACGACGCCGCTGACTTGATGGCTGTGCGCCTTGTCGTAGACTTGCCGAGGTTGGTCATCGCAATGGATTCTAGCACCCTCGGGCCCGCTTGGCGACTCCGCTCCACCCCGGAATAGGGGGAGCCACCGTCCTAGAGCGACTTGCCGGTGATCGTCTCGTACGCCTCCACGTATTTCAATGACGTGTTCGTGACGACGTCGCCCGGCAGCTCTGGCCCCGGCGGCTGCTTGTTGAATTTCACTTCTTCCAGGTAATCGCGCACATACTGCTTGTCAAACGACTCCTGGCCCCTGCCCGGCCGGTACAGGTCCAGCGGCCAATACCGCGACGAGTCGGGCGTGAGCACCTCGTCGCCGAGCACGATCTCGCCGTCAAGCATGCCGAACTCGAGCTTCGTGTCGGCCAGGATCAAGCCCCGCCCCAAGCCGTGCTGGGAGGCGCGCTCGTAGATGTTGATCGTCAGGTCGCGCAGTCGGGCCGCCATCTCGCTTCCTACGAGCTCGGCAGCCTGGTCGAAGCCTATGTTCTCGTCGTGACCCTCGACCGCCTTGGTGGCGGGAGTGAAGATCGCGTCGGGCAGCTTGGCACACTCCTGCAGGCCCACGGGCAGCGCGATGCCGCAGACCGATCCCGTGCGCTGGTAGTCCTTCCAGCCCGAGCCCACGATGTATCCGCGCGTGACGCACTCGATGGGGAACATTTCCAGCCGCTTCACCAACATCGAGCGGCCTTCGAGCTGGTCCCTGTAGTCGGACAACCCCGACGGGTACTCCGAAACATCCGCGGTGATGAAATGCGTGCCGATGACATCCTTGAGGAAGTCGAACCAAAAGATGGAGAGCTTGGTCAGCACCTCTCCCTTGCGCGGAATCGGCGTAGGAAGGACGACGTCGAACGCAGAGATCCGATCGGTGGCCACCATCAGCAGTTGGTCGTCGCCGATGGCGTACAGGTCGCGAACCTTGCCGCGAGACAGCAGCGGAAGGCTCGGAATATTCGATTCCATCAAGACATTGGACATGTGTGAACAGTTCTCCTCTCAACGCGCCACTTGGCGTCTCGGATCATCCCGGCTCTCGGCGTGGCGCAATCTGCAGCCTAGCTTTCGGCCACCTCCGCCCAGACTGCCGGCGGGCTCATAGGAAGCCGCTGCATGCGCGCTCCCACTGCCTGGTGGATGGCATTGGCGATCGCCGCCGGCGGCGGCACGATATTGGCTTCGCCCACGCCCCTGACGCCAAACGGATGGCCTGGATTGGCCACCTCGACGATGCACGTGTCGATCATCGGCAGGTCCAAGGCCGTCGGCATCCGGTAGTCCAGCAAGCTGCTGTTCTCCATCGTGCCGTCGGCCCCCATGAAGTACTCCTCGTTGAGCGCCCAGCCGATTCCCTGCACGGATCCGCCCTGCATCTGGCCCTCGACATAGCTCGGATGCACGGCCTTGCCGACATCCTGGACCGCGGTGAACCGCAAGATCTCCACCTTGCCGGTTTCAGGATCCACTTCGACGTCGACGATGTTCGCGGAGAACGAGCCGCCGACGCCTCGCGGCTTGACCGTGGCGGTGGCGCTGACCGGGCCGCCGGTCTTGCTAGACATAGCGGCCAGATCGCGGAAGGCGATGCTGTTGCCGTTGGACGAATACACGCCCTTGGCATGCTGCACCTGGTCGGCCTCCACCGACCACAGCTTGGCCGCCCGGGCCCTCATCTCGGCGACGACCTTCTGGGCGGCGTCGTGCGCGGCCCAGCCGGTCGCGAAGGTGGTGCGACTGCCGCCGGTGACCGAAGTGAATCCGACCGAATCCGTGTCGACCACTTCCGGCAGGATCTCCTCCGCCGCGATTCCCAGCACCTCGGCCGCCTGCATCGCGATCGAGGTGCGCGTACCGCCGATGTCGGTGGAGCCTTCCACGAGATGGACAGTGCCGTCCGTGTTCACGTTCAAGGTGCAGCTGGACTCCAAGCCGACGTTGAACCAGAAGCCCACGGCTACCCCGCGACCCTGGTTCGGACCGGTGAGGGGCGCTGCGTAGTGCGGGTGGTCTCGGACAGCCTGCAGCACTTCCTCGCAACCGATGCGCCGGAATTTCGGGCCGTCGGCGCGACGCGTGCCCTCCTTGGCGGCATTGCGCATCCGGAAGTCCACGGGATCCAAGCCAAGCTTGGACGCCACCTCGTCGATCACCTGCTCAGCGGCGAACGCAGCCTGCGTCGCGCCGGGCGCTCGGTATGCCGCCGAGCTGGGCTTGTTGACGACTACGTCATAGCAATCGACCGAGAGGTTGGCGCAGTCGTAGGCGGCGAAGACGCACATGCCGCCCGGCGCCACGAACGAGCCCGGGTAGGCGCCGGCCTCGTATGCCAGCGTGGCCTCCAGGGCTTGGATCTTGCCGTCCGCCGTGGCCCCGACCTTGACCCGAACATGCGATCCGGGCGTCGGCCCCGTCCCGGTAAAAACATCCTCGCGCGACATGACGAGCTTGACCGGACGGCCGGTCTTGCGCGACAGCATGGCCGCGACCGGTTCCATGTAGACCGGGATCTTGCCGCCAAAGCCGCCGCCGATCTCCATCGGCGTGACCTTGATGTTCGAGACCGGGACCTCCAGGATCTTCGAGGTCACGTCGCGCACCACGAAAGCGCCCTGCGTGGAACACCAGATGTGCAGCCGGCCGTCGTGGTTCCAAAGCGCAGTCACGTTGTGCGGCTCGATATAGCCCTGGTGGACCGTGGCCGTGTCGAACGTCCGCTCGACCACCACGTCCGAGCCCGCGAACCCCTCGGCAACGTCGCCGGCCGTCCAGTGGAAATGCTCGGCGACGTTGGAGGGCTTGTCCGTCTGCTCTCCGAACTCCTTCATGCGGAGGTCGGAATGCAGCAGCACCGCGTCCGGGGCCATCGCTTCCGGCGCGGTCATGTAGCTCGGCAGCGGCTCGTAGTCCACCACGATGGCATTGGCCGCCTCCAAGGCGACATGCTGATTGCGCGCGGCGACCGCGGCCACGGCATGGCCCTGGTACAGCACCTTGCCGTTGGCGAGGACGTTCCCGTGGACATACGACAACCGCGTGTCGCCTTCTCCCACGTCGACTAGCTTGTCTTCCGCCTCGGGCAGGTCGTCGGCGGTGACGACCGCGTGCACGCCGTCCATCTGCTCCGCCTCGGACGTGTCGATGGAGCGGATCCGCGCGTGCGCGTGCGGGCTGCGCAAGATAGCGCCGTGCAGCGTGCCGGCGAGCGTGAGGTCGGCGCCGTAGAGAGCCCGGCCGGTCACCTTGTCCGCGCCATCGTGGCGCACCGGCCTGGTGCCGACCACCTCGAACGTCTGCGTGGCGAGCACCATGTTGGACTCGTAGCTGTCGCGGCGCGGCGCTCCATTGCCGGACTTGCCGGCCGGAGCAGCCGATGTGCTCTTGGGTTCCAGTGTGGACGTGCTCATGACGTGGCCTCCTGCTGCATCTTCTCGGCTGCCGCCTGCACCGAGCGCACGATCTTGTCGTAGCCTGTGCAGCGGCAAAGATTGTTTGCCAACCAGAAACGGATCTCTTCCTCGCTCGGGTCCGGGTTGCTGTCCAAAAGCGCCTTGGAGGCGACGATGAAGCCCGGCGTGCAAACGCCGCACTGCAGGGCTGCGCCCTCGAGGAAGGCACTCTGGATCTCGTGCAACGCGCTGCCTTGGGCGATCCCCTCGATCGTGAGGATGTCCGCGCCCTCGGCCTCCGCGCCGAGCACGAGGCAGGCCGGGACGATGCGCCCGTCCATTTCCACCGTGCAGGCGCCGCAATTGCCGTCGTTGCAGCCCTCTTTTGTACCCGTGAGGCGCAGCACGTCGCGCAGCACCTCAAGCAGCGACTGGCGCGGCTCGCACAGGAACTCGGCCGCCTGGCCGTTGATCTTGGTCCGTACGTGAATGGATTGCATCTCGATGTTTCCCCGCCTAGCCCAGCGTGCCGCCAGCCCGTTCCACCGCCGTCTCCAAGGCCCGCCGGGTCAAGACTTCGCACAAGTTGCTGCGGTACTCGGCCGTGCCCCGCATGTCGCTGATCGGCCGCGCTGACGCCTTGGCCGCAGCGGCGGCCGCCGCAATCGCGGCGCGACCGACCGGCTGGCCGGTCAACGCGGCACCCGCCTCAGGAACCAGCAGCGGCGTGGCAGCGACAGCGGCCAGCGCGACGCGCCCGGAGTCAAAGCAGCCATTCGCCAGCCTGACCGACACGCCGGCGCCCGCCACGGCGATGTCCATCTCGTTGCGCGGGATGAAGCGCAGGTAGCAGGCCCCGGAACCGGGAGACGGCGCGGGCAAGTTGAGGGAAACCAAGACTTCGCGCTCGCCCAGCGCGTTCGTCCCGGGCGCGGTGCAGAAGTCTTCGACCGGGATCTCGCGCTCGCCTTCGACCGAAGCCACTCGGCAGGTGGCACCGAGGGCGATCAGCGGCGGCACTGCATCGGCACTGGGCGAGGCATTGCAGAGGTTGCCGCCCACCGAGGCCCGCCCTTGGATCTGCGTGCCGCCGATCATCGAGACGCTGTCGATCAGCGCCGGATACTCGCGCCGCACGGTCGGGTCGGCATAGATGCGATAGCAAGGCACCGCCGCGCCCAGCGTCAAGCCATTGCCGGGATCGTAGCGGATCTCGTTGAGTTCGGGAACCGCCTTGACATCAACCACGACATTGTTAGCCAAGCGTCCGGCGCGCATCTGCACCAGCAGATCCGTGCCGCCAGCCAGCGCTCGAGCGCTCGCGCCATGTTCAGCGAATGCCTCCAAGCAAGCCTCCAGCGTGGTAGGGCGGTAGTAGTCAATCCAGTGCAAGAGCGGCAGCCTCCCCGGGGCTCGCGCCGGACCGTCATTGGAGGGCGGTGCCGGGCGTCGAACCGGTTATCCATTATAGGAATGCTGCGTGACGCTTGAATCACGGGCGCCCAAGGCGGCAGGCAATATATGGTTCGCTCCCGAGTTGTCTACAACAGCCGATTCGACGGACATTGGTCTGCGCAAATATATTCGACCTCTGTGTGGAACCATGCTGGTTCCGGGCCATGATGGGGTCCGCACGCCTCGGTCCACATAAT
>JAJEHF010000090.1 GCA_022823865.1 Bryobacterales bacterium | reverse complement strand
ATTATGTGGACCGAGGCGTGCGGACCCCATCATGGCCCGGAACCAGCATGGTTCCACACAGAGGTCGAATATATTTGCGCAGACCAATGTCCGTCGAATCGGCTGTTGTAGACAACTCGGGAGCGAACCATATATTGCCTGTTTGCGGCGCTGGTACCGATATGGGGCCTGAGGTCTCCAGCTGACCCGCCAGCTCGAAGCTAGCACCTGTCCGAATGCGGGATCAGTGCAGATTGATCTTGACGCGATCCACTCCGTACCATTCGTAACCGGACGGATTCCAATGCACCGAACCGTAGTCCGGCTGGGACCGCCCGTAGGCATCGAACGCTCGCACGCGGAGATCTTCGACCGTGCCGCCGGGCCTGAGCAGTCCGTTCCCCCCCTCGTACCAAAGCGTCGCGTGCCATGGATGCCAGCCATAAGGGCTCAGCGGCGTTTCGAGATTCACTCGGCACCATGTGTTCCCGCCATCCGTGGAAAGCTCGGCAGCGACAATCTCCGTCCGTCCGTCGTTCCATGCGACGCCGCTCACCCTGATGGGCCCGGGGAAGCGGCGCTCTTCTTCCACGGGCTCCCAGATGACACTCTTGATCTTCTGGCGCCAAGTCGAGTTGGTTGTCTCTTCAGTCACTTCCGGAACAGTTCCTGGCTCGATCCGATCCCGAAACGTGCGGTATCTCTGCGCGTGGTGGCGACTCGACGAACGCTCTTCTTCAAACCGCAGCCGGCTCAGCCACTTCACATTCATGGACCCGTAGTAGCCCGGTATCACCAGGCGCAGCGGACCGCCGTGGATGGCCGGTATGGGTTCGCCGTTCATGTTCGTCGCAAGCAGCGCGGTGTCCAGCACATCCTCGAGCGGGACGCTCTGCTCATAGTCGTCGTCCGCGGGCGTCGCCGCTGGATCATGCCCCTCGGCTGTGAGGAACCTGGCATTCGCGCTCACTCGCAAGTCGAGCGAGTCCAGCAAATCTCTCAGGCGAACCCCCTCCCAAGAGACTTGGGCCATCCCGCCGCGGCGCCACTGCGTGCCCGATGTCATGGCGGATCGCGCGTAGAAGGCGCGGCCGTTGCCTGCGCACTGCAGCACTGCGACCGTCAGGGTCTGCTCGAGCCGGATGAATTCCGACAGGCTCACCGTCCGCGTCGGCATCACGAGGCCGCTCAACTCGAGGTTCCAGCTGTCGGATGGGTACGGAGCCAGAGTCAGGGCCCCGGGCAGGAGTTGGTTGTTGCGCACGAACATGTACTCTTTCGGCGTCAGCGTATGCTCCCGCAGCAACTCGACCGGGGTCTCCAAGACCGCCGACTCAGCGTCGTGGACGATCATTCGTGGGTCCTTGCCGATGGCCGACAGGAATCGCTGCGAGTCCTGCGCCGACATGGGACGTGGTGCCACCGGAAGGAGTCGACTGCCAACCGAGATCCCGCCAAGTCCTTGCAGGAACTTTCGCCGTCCAAGCCGTCTGCAAGGTGTCCCGGCGCGATATGTTGCAGCAGCACGTCGCGGTGGGTTCGGCACCGGATTTGTGAGCTCTCTCGCCCGTTTGGAGGACCGCACATCGAAATGCTAGCACCAGTCCCCGCTCAGTGGCCCGAACTCTGCACGCTTGTCGACTCCAACCAGCCTGCCGAACTGAGAGGTTCGCCATCCACGCCGCGACAGTCGGCGTCGGTTCGGTCGCATCGGTCCGGACGCGACATTCGTGTCTGGGACGAGCGTGAGAGGCTGATCAGAAAAACTCCGGAGGCCCATGCATAGGGCCACGCTAGGGAAGTTCGAGTTCGACGCTGCCGAAAGGGGCGAAGCAATCGCGGGTGAACTTCGCTAGGACCCAACGGCCCGCCCGGCCTCCATGCACAGTGTCGCGCAGGGTGATTCTAACCTCCTCTTCTATGGAACGGCGGCGCACAGCTGCGAGCTGCGCAGCCGCACTTTCAAGTCATCGTCGAACTTGCCGGTCCTAATGCTCGCCATCGGTCACACCTCTATGGTGTTTGCGGCTGTGGAGGGTTACCCGCGGATTCAGCCTGAAGTCGACACCCGGTTCGCTCGCGAGGAAGTCGGTGCATATGGGCGGCGGGCCGGGCCCGGTGGACAGAGCCTGTCCACGGTCGCGCAACTCAGCCATCTTTCAGGACTCAGTCTCTTGCCGCAGGCTGCTAGAATTCGGCTAGCTGGGAGCCAGCCCGCTGCATGCCGACTGCTCGATGGGAATCAAGGCTTGCACGTCGATTGCGACGGTCGGCAATGGTCTGCTAAGTCGTCGGGGTCGCGACCTGTTGGCTCTTGGATCGCGCTTCCGGGGGTACCAGTCGTGAGGCCATATTCGCCAAGCGGGGCAACCGCTCACTTCGAATTGCCTTCGCCTCATCGGGTCGAGGAGCTGCGGCTACAAGACGGCGCCGTGATCCTGTTGCGGCAGCACGGGAATCCAGACGGCCCACGCCTAGTGGTGAGCTCGGGCAACGGTCTCGCTATAGACCTCTATTTCCCGTACTGGTCGCTTTTGCTCGACAAGTTCGACCTGTTGCTGTTCGACCTTCGAAATCAAGGCGCGAACCCGCTGGGTGAGAGGTCGCACCACACCATTCCTTCCTTTCGCAGAGATTTGGAGGCAGTGTGTCAGACGGTGGATCGGGCATTCGGCGTGCATCCGAAAGCTGGTGTCTTTCATTCCGTCTCGAGCTTAGCGGCGGTCTTGTCACCGTCCCTCGAGAGCGAGTTCTCAGCCCTCGTCTGTTTCGATCCACCTTTCTGTGTGTCAGAGTCCAAGCACCGGATCTTCGAATCTGCATGTCGGCAGGCGGCCATGAGAACTCGCAATCGGCTCGGTCTGTTTCCAAGCGAATGGAAATTCGTCAAGCTCATGAACGCTTCGCCAGGAATGGCGCGCTTGGCTCCGAACGTGGCGGAGTTGATGGCGCGGACTACCCTCCGATATGTGCCAGACGGAGCCTTCGAACTTCGGTGCCCGCCCAATTACGAGGCCCAGATCTTGGCTGCTATGCCCACGTTCTCGCGCATGGTCGATGTAGAGTTCTTCCCTTTGCCGACAAAGGTGATCGGTGCGGATCCAAGCATCCGTCACTATTTCCTGCCACCGTGTGACCTTAGCCATGTCGAGTCCGTTGACTTTGAGTCGATCCCCGGCACCACTCATCTCGCCCAACTTGAACGGCCAGCGGAATGTGCACGCCTGACCACTGATTTCCTCAGCAGGATCGGTTTCAGTGCTGATTGATGGGCTCAATCAACATGCCGCCCAGTCAGCCGGCAGGCGCACGCGGCCGCACAGCGGGGCTCTCCGAGGGCCTCGAGCCAGTACGAAGCGCTCGGCGTGTTGGAAAGAGCAATTCTCCGAATCGCCCGCCGTCGATGATTTGGCGCGGCACTTCGACCCGTGCCCAAGAATTTCCCCAAGACCTTTCCATTCACAGCGAGTTGCCGACGATGGGAATCCAGAGAACATCCGGAGATGTGGCAACACGCCGACATGAACAATTGTCGCTAGGCACGGTTGCCTTGCCCAACGACTTGTCTGTCTGGATTCGCAAGCAAGCCTCGATCCTCAACTCCAATCGCTCCGCTGGTGTTCCTCGCTCGGCCGGCCCTCTGCTGATCGGCGACCAAGCCGCTGTGCCCGAGGTGGTACGATGTGCCCCGGGGCCTCATTTCTGATACAACTGCCCCTTACTGCGGTTCTGGTGCGCTATACCCCCACTCCTTTACCGCAAAACCCCAAGCGTCATTTACCCGGTCAATCGCTGACTTGCTAATCTTGTAACGATTTTTCTTGTAGTCTGATATGGAGCGAATATATTCAGAAATGTGGCCCTTGTGTTGTTCCCATTCGCGGAGATCGAGTTGTGTATAAACCCGCTCAATTTCAGGAATTGGATTTGCAATTAGATCTTCATATCGCACTTCAATCAAGTTTCCTGACGGAATCAGCTTACGGTCTTGGAGGTATGAATTCAGTCCGATCGTATAGTACATGATGCCAAAGTTCTCGATTTCTTTGTCCGAATAGTCTAATCCAAAGGAGAGCTGTCGCATTGCATTGCACAAGGATTGGTATAGCAGAAATGGATTCCTCACAATGTGGATGAACTTCATGCTTGGGAAGATCTTGAGAATTGCAGGTATTCTGAAAATGCTTAACGGATTCTTGAGTATGATTCGACGCCTCTTGGAATAATATTGGGCCTTGCGTACGACGTCAAGATAGGTTTTTCTCCACTCGATGAATTCTTCGGATTTCAGTCCATACATAAGGACATACTTGCCAAAATATTCCGTTGAGAGTCTCGGGAACCACATTGCATGGTAGAACGACATATGGCTCAAGTTGGCTATCGCAAATTCTTCCTCTTGTGGGTGCTCCAGTGCGAATTCTACGCTGTCCATTGGTCGATTGCTTGGAAGATGCTTTGCAACCCACCGTTGGAGTGTTTCTCCCCCGCTCAGACAACACTCCGGTGCAATCGCTTGAAACGTGGAGACGAACCCGTGCCTTGGATCTTGAGCGAGCAAGTTGTGCAAGTGAGTAGTCCCACTGCGTGGGAGGCCCAGAATCGTCAGCGGGGCCTCCTCGATCGGTGTTCTGGCAATCCGCTGGTCGAATTGAATGCGCTCGGCCCACTTCAAGGGGCTCGCCAGGATGCTGGTCAGAAGCTGCTGTGCTAAGTGAGGCCAATGACGAAGTTGTGATCCGTTGTGTTCCCAAAGCAGTCGAATCCACACCTTGGGCGGAATGAACGGGAACATATATGAGAGGCTTGGCACCCCGGACGGTTGGCGACGGTCCGCAGTGCTGCCCGAGACGAGAGGTTCACTCATGGCTACACGACACCTAGCAGCCGCTTCAGCTCGCCTTGCACTGCCATTGCCTCCGAACCTGGCCAGTCCGCAGAAGCGCTCAAGGCTGCTGCGGAAGCGGGCTGAACTCCTCGCGAGTAGTCCGTTGTACAAGACGGACGGCAGCAGAGGGTTTGCTGGCGTATTGGGTCGCGGTCAATGCCGGGTCTAGTGGCCCAATCAGCCCGATGCGCACTCATCCCAGAGCGAACGCCTGGAGCCACCTCAACGGAAACCCTTGGCGAGCCAGCGCGGTGCGGATTGACGCTCCGGCATGGTAGGAGCAGGCTCCCTGCGCCATCTCGCACGACACCTGCCCGGCTGCCATGGGGTGCTTCCAGCATCACGCCGCCAGTCGGTCTCGGTCGTGTCGGACTCGTACGGCCGGGCTTCTGGTGTTGAATCTGGCTGGCGAATACCAGATGCCACCGGCGGCCGCTGGCGTCACCGCTGCTCGCAGGCCGTGGGCTAGGACTAGCCAGCCTGACCGAAGCCTCCCGACCAGCTGCGTTCGAGCAACTCCGTGCTGTTCCAAGGTACCGCAGTTGGCCTATACGATCTGTTGACGTGCGATCCACCATCGAGATTCCCTTGAGTTCGCAACCGCTAATGCTTGGAGGGCGTGACCCAGTAGCGCTCCCGCTGGAACGGATAGCCCGGCAGCGGCACCTTTCGGCGCCTCTCCCCGGTGAACAGCCCTTCGAACGAGAGCGCCGCGCCAGCCTCGTACGCCGCGGCCACCGCCTTCGCAAAGCCGCTGGATCTGCCAGATTCTTGCCGGAGGCTTATCCCCTGCTCAGGTGCCGGGTCGACATTGGTGTCTGCCTTGGGCGAATCCTGGCCCACGACCCGCAGCGGGTCCCCGTCGAAGCCGATCTCCAGGACCATTCCCGCCTTCCGTGTCTGCGGTGCCTCCGCACTGCGTCCGTCGATTGCCGGCTCGCTAGCCTGGCGTCGCCAGTACGTCGCCTCCAGCAGCTTGGCTGGCTCGACATCGCGACCGGTGGTCGAACTGGCCAAGGTCACTGACGGCACCGTCATCTTTGTCCCTTGGAATGCCGATTCGAGTTCATGGAGTCCTGCTTCCGCCAACCTGCCGTGCGAAGCCCTCCCCGGCTTCACCCTCTCCGTCCGCAGCCCTTCAGCCGAGATCAGCGCTTCCAGCCGTTCCATGTCCGCCACCGGTCCATGGACTAGGCGGTGTGTCCCGGAATCCAACACCACGCTCGGCCCAGCGTGACTTGAATCGGAATTCAGCGCGCCCAAGGCAGTCTCCAAGCGTTCCATGGGAGCGGAGACGGCTAGGAGGGTTCCGGCGCGCGGACCTGTTGTGGGCAAGGAACTACTCAGCGCACCCCGCGCCGCTGCGAGTCGCAGGCCGTCTTCCAGGCCGAACACTCCGGCAACCTTGGCCGCCGCCAACTCGCCCACGCCGTGTCCCTGCACCGTGACTGGTCGTACCCCCACCCTCTCCCACAGGGCCGCCAGCGCACACTCCACCGCGTACAGCCCCGGTTCCGCCCAAAGCGGATCGCCCTGATCGTCGGCGGCACCTAGCCGACCGAGCATCGCATCCACCAGCGATACCCCGCGCACTTTCCGCATAACCCGGTCACAGCGCTCCAAGATCGCCCGCCCGTCTGGCTCTCTCTCGTAGAGTGCCCTCCCCATGGCTGGCCACTGGCTGCCTTGGCCCGCAAACACAAATGCCACACTCGGTGCATGTCCGGCAAAGTGGGCGGCGTCGCGCGCACTTGCCAATGCTGTCAACCTTTCCCGCAGTTCGTCGGCACTTCCGAACACCAATCCCACCCGATGGCCAAAGTGGTTCCGGCCCACTCCCGCCGTCCACGCCATGTCCGCAAGCAGCGAGGCAGCGTCTGCACTGGTGGCGGGCGGGTCCGAACCCTCGTGTTCCGCGGCTGGCCGCTCCGCATTCTGTTCGAGCCAAGACAAGTATTGGCCGGCTAGGTCGCGGACCGCCCTCGCGGACCGCCCCGACAGCGGCAGCAGCCTTGTCTCCCGCTCCCGGAACGATCCCTCCGTGGTTTCTGAGCCCGCGGAAGAGTGCATCGGGACTGCCACGGAGGGCGCCGCCCGCTCGGAATGGGTGCCCGTCGTTTGGCAACTCTCGACGAGCACGTGTGCGTTGGTGCCCGAGAGCCCGAAGGAACTGATGCCTGCCCTCAAGGGGCAGCCAGGCTGTGCCGAAAGCCACGGAGTTTCGTCCGACGTGACCTTCACTGGCAAGTTTCCCCAATCGATCTCAGGGCTTGGCTCGCGGAAGTGCAGGTGCCTGGGAATGGTCCGCCGCTGCATCGCCAGGACAACCTTGATCAGGCTAGCCACGCCGGAAGCGGCCTCCAAGTGCCCAATGTTCGACTTCACGGACCCCAGCAGCAGGGGTCTGTCGGAAGATCGTCCCGCCCCGTACACCTCGGCTGCGGCCTGCAACTCGACTGAGTCCCCAAGCAGCGACCCCGTCGCATGTGCCTCAAGATAGTCCACGTCGGGGGGCTCCAACCCGGCGCTCGCGAGCGCTTCCCTGAGCAGCCGACTCTGCGCCCCAAGGTTCGGCACGGTCAGGCCCGCCCCGCCCCCGTTGTGGTTCACGGCCGATCCTCGGATCACTGCCCAGATTGGGTCCCCGTCGCGTTTTGCGTCAGCCAGGCGCTTCAGGACCACCATGCCGCAGCCCTCTCCTCGCACGTATCCGTTGGCCGAGGCATCGAAGGCCCTGCACTGCCCGTCATTCGACAGCAGTCCCACTCCGGCCATCCCGTAGGTCGCACGCTTCGAGAGAATCGCGTTCACGCCCCCCGCCAGCGCCAGGTCGGCTTCTCCCAAGCGCAGTGCCGCCGAAGCCTGGTGCAGTGCCACCAACGACGAAGAGCACGTCGTGTCCACGGGCATTGCCGGACCCTCGAGGCCGAGGAAGTGCGCGACGCGGCCGACCCCAGTGCTCGTACTGTTCCCTTCCAGGGCCGTGATATCGAAGAAGTCGCTCTCGCTTGCCTGGATCAGATCCTTGTACTCGCTGCCTGAAATCCCCACGAAAACCCCGGCTCGGCGGCCACGCAGAGAGCCGGGATTAATCCCTGCGTCTTCTAGCGCGTGCCAGCTTGTCTCCAACAGCAGCCGGTGCTGCGGATCGATCCCCTCTGCCTCGATCGGTGTGATCCGGAAGAAGCCGGGATCGAACTGGTCGATCCCGTCGATGAACGCTCCCCAACGACCGGCTTCTCGGACTGAAGAGCTCGCCTTGGAATCGCTGACAGCATGGACCCAGAGATCCCCTGGCCGTTCCGCCGTGATTGCGCTGCCCCCGTCCTCGAGCTGTTGCCAGAATCTGAACAGGTCCTGCCCGCCCGGGAACCTGCACGCCATTCCCACTACAGCGATCCCGCCATCCTCCGGCCTGCGGGCCGCGGCCCGTTCGGGTTCCGGGCTCTCATCTTCAACGACACGCAGTTCCACGGCCAGGTGTCGTGCGAGGCTCGCGATGTCGACATGGTCAAACACGGCGGTGTTAGCCAGCCGGTACTCGCCAGTCAACAACCTGTTCAACCTGTTCGTCAGCTCAATCGCCATCAACGAATCCATGCCGAGATCGAAGAAGCCGACGGCCGGGTCTGGGGGTGAGGCAAGCTGCAGGACCGCTTGGACCTCGCCCTGCACGATTTCCATTAGCAGGGCTTCGCGATCCCCGGGCGACGCCTCTCGCAGACGGTTCCTGAGATCGAGCGTTGGGGCTGTCTCCTCTGCTACGGGCTTGGAGTCCACAAGCTCGTCCAGCAGGGGCTGGTCCGCTGACAGAAGGGCTGCGAACCGTTGCCAGTCCATCGAGACCGCTGCCGGGGCAACCAAGTCTTGCCGCAGCAGCTTGTCGAAGACACGCAGGCCACGTTCCGGCGTGATCCAGCCCAGGCCGGCCGCCGCCAACTGCTGCGCGACCCGAGCACGCCGCTCTTCTGCTTCGCCCACTTCCGACCAAGCCCCCCACGCGATCGCTTGGCCGACCAATCCCACCGACCGCCGGTGCCGCGCCAACTGATCCAGAAACGCGTTCGCCGCCGCGTAGTTCGCCTGACCTGCATTCCCGAGCACGCCAGCAATGCTCGAGAACATCACGAACAGATCCAAGTCCCGGTCCGCCGTCGCCCTGTGCAGGTGCCAGGCCCCAAGCACTTTCGGCTCCAAGACTCGCTCGAATCCCCCCCAGTCTTGGTTGGTCAGCGATGCGTCGGCGATTACCCCCGCGCTGTGAATCACCCCTGCCAGCGGCGGCATCGCAGCCTCGACCCTCTCTAGCATGGAGTCTAGGGCAGCGGAGTCGGTCACGTCCGCCAGTTCCACCTGCACCGTGACTCCCCGCTCCCGCAGCGCCGCGATTGCTGCGCCGGCTTCGGAGTCGGGCTCCCGCCGGCCGTTCAGCACGATCCAGCGCGCCCCGTTGTCAGCCAGCCAGGTCGCCGCCAGTCGTCCAATCCCAGCTAGGCCGCCCGTCACCAGATACGTGCCGTTCCCCCGCAGCCCGCCGGACGCCAGCGACGGCAGCGTCAGCACAATCTTGCCCACATGGCGCGCCGAACGCATGTGCTCCATCGCCGCGCTCGCCTCCGCTAGGGGCCATGCGCTGTGCGGGAGCGGCTCCAAATCCTTGGAGTCGATCCGATCCATCAACGCCCGCAGCTGTGTTCCGACTCTCTCCGGCTCATCGATCACGAGTTGATCGAGCGCCAGGATGTGGTAGTCGACATCTGGCCTGGCCGCCGCCATCTGCTCCGCGCTCAAGATGTCGCGCTTGGCGATCTCGACGAACCTGCCGCTCTGGCCCAGGCACGCAAGGCTCGCCTCGATGAATCCCGGGCCCGTCAGGCTGTTCAGCACGACCTCGACGCCCGCTCCCCCGGTAACCGCCAGAACTTTCTCGCCGAAGGCCGTGGTTCGGCTGTCGAACACGTGCTGCACGCCCAGCGACCGCAGATAGGGGCGCTTCCAGCTGCTCGCCGTCGCGATCACCTCCGCGCCGCCAGCCTGGGCCAAGCGGATTGCCGCCAAGCCCACACCGCCGGCCCCGGCGTGCACTAGCACCCGGTCGCCGGCTTGGAGGTCGGCCAGCTCGAAAGCTATGGCCGCTGTCAGGAAAGTCGTCGGCACGGTTGCCAGCGCCGCCGCCGGCAAGCCGGAACGCGACTTCGCGACCAGTTCCTCGCTCGTGACAACCTCGGGGCCGAAGGCTCCCGCGGCGAGGCCGGCCACCCGGTCTCCAACTGCCACTGAGGTTACGCCCTGACCGATCGCGATTACCCGACCGCAGAACTCCGCGCCCAGGGGGTTGTACAGATCGACAACCCCCATTGCGGACAAGACGTCGTAGAAGTTGAGTCCTGCCGCGCTCACGGATGCGCGGATCTTGCCTTCTCCCGGTGCGGGCAGGCCTGCGGGCTCTACCCTCAGGTCATCCAGGCTTCCGCCGGTGCCCGGGGCAAGGCGCCAACCCGCCTCCTCCGGCAGCCGCAGGCGGCCCGTCCGGGCGGCCCGCACGAGCCGCGCTGCATGGCGGGTGGCGCCTCGGTGAGCCACGAGCGTCTCCCGGTCGGCATCCAGCAATTCGTCCAGCAGCGAGTCCGCCTGGAGCGGTGCCCGCGGATCGAGATCGACCATGCGCAAGCGCAACTGCGGTGCCTCCAGCGCCACCGCCCTGGCCAAGCCCCACAGCGTCGCCCCTGCCAATTGGCCGCCTCGCTCGCGCTCGACCACTTGGCCACCCCGCGTAACGAACCACATGCCTTCCAGGGGCTCAGCCCCCACGTCCTGCAGCCCCTGGAGCAGCGCCAGAGCCCCCTCCCCGATCCGGGCCACGTCTTGTGCCAGTTCCGGCGTCGTCGCCGTTGCTCCGTGGCCCTCTAGGGCGCCTAGGTGCACCACGCCTCGCAGAGGGGCCTCGCTGCGCAGATCCGCCAGCAGCGAGCTCCAGGCCTCTCGCCTCGTCGGATCCACATACGCCGTCGTGACTCCCGCCAGTTGGTCCGTGTCGTGCCTCGCCAAGACGACCGCCTGATTGCGTGTCTCCAGCTTCTCGGCCAGCTCCTGAGCCAGCGCTGAAGCCCCTCCGGCCAGCACCCACACGCCCGGCTCTTCCTCCGCTTCGAATTGGCCCCGCGCTACGATCACCCCTTGCCAGGCCGTGTCCTCCACGCCGCTCTCCAGCACTTCCACGTCACCGAAGCCCGATTCCTCCAACGCCTGCCGCCACGCGCTCGCTCCCGCCAAGGCTTGATCGTCCCGGTACGGGTCCGCGAATCGCCACCAACCCTCCATCAACCCGAACGTCAGGTCCCGCCATGCCTGCGGGCGCAGGGACTCCAGCACCACCAAGTGCCCAGCCGGCGCCAGCAGCCTCCAGCAATGCTCCAGTGTCTTCCCGAGGTCCCGTGTTGCGTGCAGCACGTCGGCCGCGATCACCAGGTCGTATCGGTGCGGCTCCAGCCCCTGGCCTGCCGGGTCCGCCTCGATGTCTAGCACCCGGGACTCGACTCCCGCACCGAATCGCTCCTCTGTCTCTGCGAGGCAACTCTGGGAGCTGTCCGTGCAGACATAGCTGAATCGACCCGCCGGCAGCACTGCCAGCACCTCCGCCGTCGTGCTGCCCGTGCCGGCCCCGATCTCGAGCACCCGCAAAGGACGGCCCTTGGGCAGGCCCGCCACGAGCGCTGCCACCGTCTTGCCGACCATACGGTTCGCCGCGCGCATCCCCGGTGCGTGCCGGTAGATGTCCGCCAGCCCGGCACCTTCGGGGCCGGACACCACTTCTAGCGGATCCGCGCGGCCCCGCAGCACGTCCGCTAGCGTCTCCCCGCAGCGAATTAGCACGCCCAGCTCGTGCGCGCCGTGTGCATGCCGCTCCAGCAGCCGCGCCCCGACGGCCCCAGGTTCCGACGCCAGCCCTTCTGGCAAGTCGTCGTCCGCGCCGACGGCCACCGCCCAGCCCGGGGTGCCCTCCGCCTCCGCCTGCAAGACCCCGGCCTCGGCCAGCATGGCGAGCATCCGCCCGAACAGTCTCCGGTGGTCCCCCACGACCTTCAGCTGCTCTTGCGCCAGGGACAGATCTACGACCGCACCCTTCTCGCGCCGCCAGCCCAAGGCTTCCAGCCCTGCCATGGCGTATGACCGTGCCAACCGGTCGAGATCCTCATGCAGGGCGGACCAAGCCTCCGGCGGTACGCCTTCCGACGCAAGGCTCTCGGCAAAGCTGCCCCTGAGTTGCTCCAACCCGGCCTGTGCCGCTGGGAGATCGGCTGCCCGCTGTCTGCCTGCCCGGGGCTGTTTCCGCCACGCCGTCTCGTACAGCAGGTCCTCCACGCCTTCGATGGCGGACACCAGCGCGGCACGCGTCGCGCGTTTCAGCACCAGTCCCCTGACTCCGCCCAGGGCCGCGCCCTGCATGTCGTACAGCCCAAGTTCCGCAACCAACACTTCGGCGGGCCCGGGACCCGGGGTACCTGCATCGGGCCTCTCAAGCAACCGCGCATGGCAGAACATCCGCTCCGGCACGGGGCCCGCAAGCCACATGCGCTCCCATCCGATGGGCATGTAGGTGTCTGAATCGAACTCTTCGGCGTCCCCTACGGTGGCGACGACCACCTGGAAGCACGCATCCAGCTGCGCCGGATGCATCCACAACCTGCCAGGACCTGCCTGCGATGAGAGCACCACCTCGCCGATGGCCTCCCCCGGGCCGGACCAGATGGCCGCCAGCCCCTGGAAGGCGGGACCGTGCACAATGCCTCGCCTCCTGATGCTCCGGTAAAAGTCGGTCGAGTCCACCCTCGACAGGGTCTCACTGAGTGCCCCCAGGCCGATCGCTTCGGGCGTGCCCGCCTCGCCCCGCTCCACGCGCGCCGTGGCGTGCAACTGCCACGCAGTCTCCCCGCTGCCTTGGCTGTAGACCTCGAAGAGCCGGCCTGAAGATCCCTCCGCTCCGTCCACGAACACCTGCACGGTGCGCCCCTCGCCGGCACGCGGCCCATCCTCCGGCTCTTCGAGCCAGATCATAGGCTCGTGCAACTGCAGGTCCTGCAGCACCACTGCATCGGTTCCGCCGGTTGTGGCTGCCGCTTCCACCCCCAGCACCCCGTACAAGGCACCCGGCGCCACTACCATGCCGAACACCCGGTGATCTGCCAGCCAAGCCGGGTCCGTGGCGTGCAGGTCCGTCTCGAACGCCATCCCGCCTCGCGCCGAGTCGCGCCGCGCACCCAGCAGCGCATGGCCCTCTTCGGTCAGCTTGCGCTTGCCTTGCTCAATCCAGAACCTCTTCCGCTGGAACGGGTAGCCGGGCAGGGGCACCCTTCGCCTGCTCTCGCCGGCAAACAGGCCCTCGAAGCTGATCGCCGCCCCGGCCTCATATGCGCCGGCCACGGCTGCGGAGAAGCCGTTCGCCCCGCCCGCCTCCCGCCGGAGGCTCTCCACCACTCTCGGTCCCGAAACCGCTCCGTCGCTGCTCTCGGCCGGCCACGCCTGCTCGACCAACGGCCCCAAGATCCCCTGCGGGCCGATCTCGACGACTACATCGACGCCGATTTCCGCCAGTGCCTGTACGCCGGCCGCGAAGGCTACCGGCTCGCGCGCCTGCCGCCGCCAGTACGCCCCGTCCAGCCGCTCGCCCTCGCGCACCGCCCGGCCCGTGACGTTGCTCACCAAGGCTACTGCGGGCGAAACCAGGGTCACTGCCTCCAGCGCCTCCTCGATGTCGTCCAGCACTGGGTCCATCAGGGTGCTATGGAACGCGTGGCTCGTGTTCAGCCGCGCCACCCGCACTCCCGCCTGCTCGAAGCGCTCTGCCAGCGTCTCCACCTCCTCCAACGGCCCGCTGACCACGCGGTGCGTCCCGTTTTCGGCCGCTAGGCTCAGCCCCGATCCGTCATCGCCCGCAGCGTGCTCCTCCAGCGCCTGACTCACCCGCTGCGGCGAGGCGAACACCGCCAGCATGGCCCCTGCCTCCGGCCCGTCCACCGGCAGCGATCCCATCAACTCGCCCCTCGCCGCCGCAAACCGCAGACCGTCCTCCAGCTCGAACACCCCCGCCACTTGCGCCGCCGCGATCTCTCCCACGCTGTGGCCCAGCACGGCCACCGGAGACAGTCCGACGCTCGCCCACTGTGCCGCCAGCGCGCACTCCAGCGCGTACAGCGCCGGCTGCGTCCATCCGGTGTCGTCCAAATCCCCGGCCGCTCCCGGCTGCCCGAACATCACCTCCAGCAGGGACGCTCCCCGCAATTCCTGCATCACCTTTTCGCAGCGGTCCAGCACTGCCCGTGCCACCGGCTCCCGCTCGTACAGCCAGCGCCCCATGCCAGCCCACTGGCTGCCTTGGCCCGTGAACACGAAAGCTACCTGCGGCTCTTGGGCTGCGCGCGCGATCTCCCGGTCCGCGGCCAGCTCCTCCAGCGCGGCCCGCAGTTCCGATAGGTCCCCGAACACCACCGAGGCCCGGTGCTCGAAGTGGCTCCTGCCGGCTCCTGCCGTCCACGCCATGTCGGCCAGCAGCGATTCCGACTCTTCCCCTTGGCCCAGCACGCCGCCCCGGCTCTCCAGCCAAGACAGGTAGCGGCCCGCCAACTCCCGCACCGCCAGCGAAGACTTCCCGGAGAGCGGCAAGAGCCGCTTCCCACGCGGCTCCGGCGGACCGCCGGTTCCAGCCTGCGCCGCGGCGATCGGCATCAAGGGGCCATGCCCGCGACGGTGACTCTCGGGGGCTTCCAAGACCACGTGCGAATTCGTTCCGGAGAATCCGAAGGAACTCACTCCCGCCCGCACCGGTCGGTCCGGCGAAGCCGGCCACGGCCGGGCCTCCGTTGTCACCTCCACGGGCAGCGCGTCCCAGTCGATGCGCGGATTCAGCTGCCGGCAATGCAGGTGCTTCGGCAACATTCCGTGCTCCATCGACAGCACCACCTTGATCAGCCCGGCGATTCCCGCCGCCGTTTCCAGGTGGCCGATATTTGTCTTCACCGATCCCATCAACAGAGGTCGATTCGCCGCCCTGCCACGCCCGTAGGCCGCAGCAGCGGCCCGCACCTCGATCGGATCCCCCAGTTCCGTCCCGGTGCCGTGCGCCTCTAGGTAGTCGACTTCTGCCGGCTCGAGCCCTGCCCGCGCCAGCGCCTGTCCGATCACCCGCTCCTGGGCCGGCCCGTTCGGCACCGTCAGGCCCGCGCTGGCCCCGTCCTGGTTCACCGCCGAACCCCGGATCACAGCCCAGATGCGGTCCCCGTCCGCCTCCGCTTCCCGCAGACGCTTCAGCACCACGACCCCGCATCCCTCGCCTCGCACGAACCCATTTGCCGCCGCATCGAATGCCTTGCACACGCCGTCCGGCGCCAGCATCCCCCCCTTGGCCAGCAGTTCGGTGCTGGTCGGCGTCAGGATCGCGTTCACCCCTCCCGCCAGCACCAAGTCCGCCTCGCCCCGCTCCAACGCCGCCACCCCTTGGTGGAGTGCGACCAGGGAAGACGAGCAGGCCGTGTCCACGGCCATCGCCGGCCCTTCCAGCCCGAGCGAGAATGCCACTCGCCCGATTGCAGTGCTGCCCGAATTCCCGGTCGCCACGTACAAATCGCCCGTCCTTCGCCCCCCTCGCTCAATCACCTCCGAATAGTCGTTGGTCGCAATCCCCACGTACACGCCGGTGCGGCCGCCTCTCAGCCGGCCCGGGTCGATCCCCGCCTCCTCCAGCGCCAGCCAACTCGTCTCCAGCAAGATCCGCTGTTGCGGGTCCAGCACCTCTGCCTCCACGGGCGCGATGCGGAAGAACTCTGCGTCAAACAGGTCGATCTCGTCGACGAACGCCCCCCAGCGACGAGCGTCCTGTTCGCCCACTTGTTCCGGAAAATCCCCTTCCGAGGGCCCCACCGACGAACCCTGGCGACCCGGCGTCACTGCGCATCCGGCCCCGGCCAGTTCATCCCAAAATGCCGACAGGTCCCGCGCTCCCGGGAATCGACATGCCATGCCCACGATCGCGATGCCGCCCTCCTGTCCTAGCGTCGGGACCGGCCGTTCCGGCCCGGCCGGGGCTTCCTCGATCTCCCCGAACGCTGCCGCCAAGTGTCCGGCCAGGCTCTTGATGTCGGGAAAGTCAAACACCTCCGTGCTCGTGGGCTTGTACTCCCCGCCGAACGCCCGGTTCAGACGATTCCCCAGTTCCACGGCCATCAGCGAGTCCATCCCAAGGTCGAAGAACCCGGAGGTCACCTCGGGCGGGGAAGCCAGCCGCAGGACGGCCTGAACCTCGCCCTGCAGGAAGCCGGCCAAGAGCCGTTCGCGCTCGCGAGCCGACACCGCTCTGAGGCGCTCGACGAGGTCGACCTTGGCGGCCACACCCCGCCCACCGGCCCTCGGAGCCACCAGTTCTCGCAGCAGTGGCAGGGTGGCAGGCAGGTAGGACGCGAACTGAGACCAATCCACCGACAGCACAGTCGCGCACACCACGTCCCGCCGCACGAGACTGTCGAGCACTCGCAGGCCCCGGCGCGGAACGATCCATCCCACGCCGCTCGCTGCCAAGCGCTCCGCGATCCGCGCACGCTGTTCCTCGGCCTCGCCAACCTCCGACCAAGGCCCCCACGCAATCGACTGGCCCGCCAGGCCCATCGACCGCCGATGCCACGCCAACTGGTCCAGAAACGCGTTGGCCGCCGCGTGGTTCGCCTGGCCGGCGTTTCCCAACACGCCCGCAATGCTCGAGAACAGAACGAAGAAGTCCAAGTCCCGGCCTGCGGTTGCCGTGTGCAGGTGCCAGGCCCCTAGCACCTTCGGCCCGATCACCCGTTCGAATCGTTCCCAGCCCTGGTTGGCCAGGGTGGCGTCCGCGAGCACCCCCGCGCTGTGAATCACTCCCGCCAGCGGCGGCATGGTGCGTTCGATCCGCTCCAGCATGCCGTCCACGGCCGCCGAGTCGGTCACGTCCGTCACCTCCACGCGCACTTCGACTCCCAGCTTCCGCAGGGCCTCGATCGCCGGCTTCGCTTCGGCATCCGGTTCTTGGCGGCCGTTCAACACGACCCAGCGCGCGCCGCAGTCCGCCAGCCAGTCGGCCGCCAGCAATCCGATCCCAGCCAGCCCTCCGGTCACCAGGTACGTTCCGTCCTCCCGCAGGCCCCCGCTCGCCAGCCGCGGCAGCGTCAGCACCACCTTGCCGACGGGACGCTCCGACCGGAAGTACTCCATCGCTGCCCCTGCCTCCGCCAGCGGCCATGCGCTGTGCGGCAGCGGCTCCAGTTTGCGGGCTCCCATCCTCCGCACCGCGGACCTCAGCTGGGTCCCCACCCTCGCCGGCTCGTCGCTCGCGAGCCGATCCAAGGCCAGCACGTGGTAGCCCACGTCCGGCCTGGCCTCCGCCATCCGCTCGGCGCTCCAGGTGTCCCGTCCCGCGATCTCGACAAACCGGCCGCCCTGCTCCAGGCACGCTAGGCTCGCTTCGATGAAGCCCGGCTCCGCCAGGCTGTTCAGCACCATTCCGACGCCGGCTCCCGCGGTCGCCGCGAGCACTTCCTGGCCGAGATCCGTGGCTTGGCTGTCGAACACGTGCTCGACACCCAGCGACCGCAGGTAGGCAAGCATGTCGGTGCTTGCCGTTGCAAGCACCTCCGCGCCCGCCGCGCGCGCCAGTTGGACCGCCGCCAGGCCCACATCCCCCTCCCGCGCGTGCACCAGCACTCTGTGGCCAGCCTCGAGGCCACCCAGTTCCAATGCCAGCTCGGCCGTCACAAACGCCGCAGGGATCGCCGCCAGCGCCGCCGCCGGGAATCCGTCGGGGGCCTTCGCGACCAGTTCCTCGCTTGCGAGGACCTCGGGGCCGAAGGCTCCCGAGGCAAGGCCGACCACCCGGTCGCCGGCTGACACCTCGGTCACGCCCGCGCCGGTCGCGGTCACCTGGCCGCAGAACTCCGTGCCCAGCGGACTGTGCTGGTCCGAGATGCCCATCGCGATCAGGACGTCGTGAGAATTCAGCCCGGCCGCGGCCACCGCCACGCGGACCTCGCCGGGACCCGGCGCGGCCAGCCCGGCCGACTCAACCCTGAGGGCGTCCGGCGCGCCGCCCGTGTCGCGTGTCAGGCGCCAGCCCGGCTCCCCTGGCAGGCCAAGGCGTCCTGTCCGGGCGCTGCGCACGAGGCGGGCTGCAAAGCGGGCCGCGCCCCGGTGAGCAACGTGCGTCTCGCGGTCGGCGTGCAGCAGCTCATCCACCAACCTGTCCATCGGCTCCGGCTCCCGCGGGTCCAGATCCACCATGCGGGGCCGCAGCTGGTCCGCCTCCATGGCCACCGCCTTGCCCAAGCCCCAGAGCATCGCCCCGGCCAGCTCGCCACCTTGGTCGCGCTTGACGACCTGGCCGCCCCGCGTCACGAACCACAGGCCGTCGAGCGGCTCCGCCCCCGCGTCCTGCAACCCTTGCACCAGAGCCAGCGCACTCTCTCCGATGCGGGTCGTGCATTCCTCCAGTTCGGCTGTCGTGACCGCATTGCCTTGCTCGTTCAAGGCCCCCAGGTGCACCACGCCCCGCAAGCGGGCCTCGGCAGGCAGGCCCTCTAGCAGCGCACGCCAGGCCTCCCGCTTCGCCGGGTCCATGTCGGCGGCCGTGATGCGCGCATGCTGCGACGCTTCGGGCATCGTCCCCTGACCCGCCACGACCACCGTCTGGTTGCGGGTCGCCAGTCGGCCGGCCAGCTCCTGGGCCGCTGCCGATCCGTTTCCTGCCAGCACCCACAGGCCCGGCGTTTCGGCCACCTCGAGTGGCCCTCGCGCCACGAGCACCCCCTGCCAGACCACATCTCCGACGCCGCCCTCCAGCACCTCTACCTCGCCGAAGCCGGTGTCCGCCAAGGCCTGCCGCCACACGCCCTCGTCCGCCATTGCGTGCTCGCTCCGGTATTGGTCCGAGAAGCGGGACCAGCCCTCCAGCGCCCCGAACGTCAGGTCCATCCACTCCTGGGGGCGGAAGGTCTCCAATGCCAGGAGCAGCCCTGCCGGCGCCAGCAGCCTCCGGCAATTCTCCAGCGTCTTGGCCAGGTCCCGGGTCGCGTGCAGCACGTTCGCGGCAATGATCACGTCGTGCCTGTGCGCTGGCAGGCCCAGCCCTTCAGGGGCCGCCTCGATGTTCAGCACTCGGTACTCGATCCCCGCGTCGGTCGCGCCGAAGCGCTCTTCCGCCTCGGCGAAGAACCCCGCCGAGAGATCCGTGAAGAGGTATTCGAAGCGACCTGCCGGCAGCGCCTTGAGCGCCTCCGCCGTGGCGCTGCCCGTGCCGGCCCCCACTTCCAGAACCCGCAATCGCCGTCCCTCTGGCAGGCCTGCCGCCAGCAAGCCGACCGCGGCGCCGAGCATGCGATTCGCCGCCCGCATCCCCGGCGAGTGGTGGTACAAGTCCGCCAGTCCGGCAAACTCACCGCCGAACAGCAGCTCCAGCGGTTCCACCCGCCCCGCCAGCAAGTCCGCCAACGCATCCCCGCAACGCATTAGCAGACTCATCTCGTGCGATCCGGACGGATGCCGCTCCAAGAATCCCTCTGCCAAGGCCCCGGGATTCTGCGCCACACCCTCGGGCAAGGGCTCGCCTGAACCAACGGTCACCACCCAGCTTGGGGATTCCGTCTCCCGCGCCTGCAACACCCCGGCCTTCTCCAGCATCCCCAGCAGGCGCCGGAAGAGATGCTGGTGGTCCGCGACTACTCTCAGCTGCCTCCGCAACGGCTCCGGCTCGACAATCGCGCCTGTCTCGCGATGCCAGCCCAAGGCCTCCATCCCCGCCAGGGCGTACGACCGCGACACTTGCGCCAGCCCCCCCAGCAGCTCTTCCCAAGACTCCAGGACTGCACCTTCCGCTTCAAGCTTCTCGATGAAGGTTCCCCTGAGTTCGCCGGCCGCGCTCGGCGCCGCCAGGAACCCGGCCGATTGCAACCCGCTCACCCAAGGTTGCTCCCGCCATACGACCTCGTACAAGAGGTCCTCCACGCCCCCGGCTGCAGACAACAACGCTGCCCGCGTGGTCGGCTTCAACGCCAGCCCGCTGACCCCGCCCAGAGGCATGCCCCGGGGGTCGTACAAGTCAAGGTCTGCAACCTGGGCCCCGGAATCCCCGGCCCGCTGCAGTCCCACGCCGTTGGAGGCGCGCATCCGCGCGCAGCAAACTAGGCGCTCCGGCAGGGGGCCGACAAGCCACAGCCGCTCCCATCCGGAAGGAATGAGCGCGCCCGGCCTCGCCCCCTCCGTGTCATTCGCCAACAGGGCGGCTAGCTGGAAGAAGCCCTCGATTTGAGCCGGATGCAGCCACGACCCCATCGGCTCCAATCCGCCGGGGAGCGCAATTTCGGCCACTGCCTCTCCTTGGCTCGACCAAACAGCCTCGACGCTGCGGAGTGCCTCTCCGTACTCGATGCCGGTGGCGGCAAGACCTCGGTAGATGTCTGGCGCGCTCTTGGGCGAAAGCCCCGACCTGCGCGCTTCAATGTCCACTGCAGCCGGCAAATCGACACGGTCGGCAGGCCTCCCCAGCCGTGCCGCTGCGTGCAGCGTCCACGTGTCCTCCGGGCCTTGGCTGTAGAGCTCCATGCGACGAGCCGCCGATTCTTCCGTGTCCTTGACGACCACCTGCACGGTCTTTCCGCGGTCGTCAGGCTCGCTGTGCCCGTCTTCGCCTGCGAAGTGCATGGGCACCTGCACATGCAGGTCCTCGACCACGACCCCGGCCATTCCGGGCATCGCGCCCGCTGTCTCCACGGCCGCCGCTCCGTACAGGGACCCGGGGCCCACGATCAGTCCGAGCACCGAGTAGTCTCCCAGCCACTCCGGGGCCGAAGCGAACATCTGCGTTTCGAACGTGACTTCCCCGCCGACCATGTCGCGGCGCGTGCCCAGCAGCGCATGGCCGCCGCCCGCGATCCGTCGCTTCGGCGGCTCGACCCAGAACCGCTCGCGCTGGAAGGGGTACCCCGGCAGGGACACCCGCCGGCGGCTCTCGCCCGCGAACAAGCCCTCGAAGTGGACAGCCGCGCCGGCCTCGTACGCAGCGGCCGCGGCCGCTGCGAAGCCGCCTGCCGCGCCCTCCTCCCGCCGCAGGCTCGCCAGCACCGCCGGCCTGGAGCCGGACCCGCCGCCGTTCCCCGCCGGCCACGCCTGCTCCACCAACGACCCCAGGACCGCTTGCGGGCCGATCTCGACCACCAGCCCCGCGCCAATCTCCGCCAAGGCCGCAACGCCTGCCGCGAACGCCACCGGCTCCCGCGCCTGGCGCCGCCAGTACGCCCCGTCCATCCGCTCGCCCGCGCGCAG
>JAJEHF010000212.1 GCA_022823865.1 Bryobacterales bacterium | reverse complement strand
CCCCTGCCGGGCGCTGCGAAGAGCGGTCCAGCGCCCTTCGCGCAGGCCCTTGCAACTCCAGCGACAGGCTGCCCTAGTTGCACGAGCAACGATCCGGTCCCATCAGACGAGTCACGTATCGACAAAAAAATGTACCTGCTGGACACCGGCAGTTTTATCGCCACAAGCATCGATGTGCCTGGCTTGCTAGCAGAAGGGCGCAGCGTTGCCGAGGCTACTGAAATCGCCCAAGGGCTGGCCCGAAAGATTGTGGAGTCGTGCATAGAGCACGGAGACCCGCTTCCGCCAGCTCTGGCTGATCTGGTCAACCACGAGGAAGGGGTGGACCTATTGGTGCCCGTCAGCGTGCCGTAGTGGTACGGCTGGCTACCTTCAAGTATCGAGACGTTGTGCGGCGCTTGAGGCACGTCGGGTACTTGCTTGATCGAGCGGGTCCCGGGAGTTATGGAGTCTAGCGTCACGTCAATACGGGTCGAAAGGGTTGCTTTAACACGCCACACTGGCGGCATGGTAGAGGGCACGCTCCGCGCACTTCTCCGCGTGGCTGGTATCGCAGTCGAAGACTTTCTGGCTGCCTGATCGCGCGTTCCCGAAGCGTGGCGATGCAAACCCAACAGATCGAAGCACTACCTATTGCGGCGCGGCTAATGCAGTGGCCGATTCGGCACTAGCCCGGACAATCAGCGGACCAGGACATCCTCGGTACAGACGGTTTTCCAAGCCGCGTCGCGGCCGCAGGTCTTTGGGTTGGGCCTACGGACGTCGATACCCGAATAGCGAGTTCGTGCGGCGGTTGGTCAACTGCGCCGGGCCGGTCAGCGCTGATGAACCAAGTTCTCGTACCAGACCACGTTGTTGGAGTTCTGGCCAGCGACGAGCACGTCTAGATCGCCATCCACATCCATGTCCACCAGCCGGATGTCGTAAGCAGCTTGGTCGGTGTGGATGACTCGTTTGGCGAATCCACCGCCGCCGTCATTTTCGTACCAAGCGACCACGTAGCTTTCCTTGCCGCAGGTCACGCCGTCGATATCTCCATCGCCATCGATGTCGCCGATCGCGAGGTCATGTGGCCCCACCATCTCGGGGTCGATCTCATGCAGCGCGAAATCCGGACCTTCGAACCAGAGCACTCCCTTGCCATGGCCTCGGGTTGCAAAGATGTCCATCACGCCATCACCGTTCAGGTCCGCAGGCAACGCGTTGGTAGCTCCGGTCTGGTTGACCGCGATGGTGCGCTTGAGCCAAGGGGTGGAGCCGTCTGCGGGCTGCTTCCACCACGCGAACCAATTCCCTCCCCCGGTCACGGCGTCCTTGCCTGCGGATACGACATCTGCGATGGCATCGCCATCCAGATCTCCGATGCCGAGATAGTGGCTCAAGCCCGGCGCGTCCTGGTCAGCCAAGACGTAGCGCGGCCACTCTTCCGCTGAGCGGGGATCCTGGGGCACGCGCCACCAGACCAACGAGTTCGGATACGGATCCTTGGGCTGTGCGCTATTGCCCGCCAAGTCCTCCCGGCCGTCGCCATCGATGTCGCCCTTAATCAGCCCGTGCGTGCCGTTGACATCCGCATCGACAATGCGCATGATCCAGCGGTCCTTCATAGGATCATCGGGCCGCTCGAGCCAAAACACCGGCCCGGGAGAGTACACCGCTCCGATGTAGTCAGGATCGCCATCAGAGTCGACATCCAGCACCTCGCTGTGAATCGTGTTGCGTTCGCCGGGGCGAAACGGCCACTTGGCGTCAATGACCACCTTTTCCCACGACGGGGCGACGTAGAGATGGGTCTCGCCGTGGGCGTCGACAATGACATCGGGTCGGCCGTCGCCGGTAAAATCGGCGGCCACTGCGGTCTGGCAGGGGAAGCCGGTCGCGATGACGTGCCGCGTCCATTGGTTGGCGGCACCGAGCATGGCGGCAGCCATGGTCATGCTCAGAAGAAGGTAGAGCGGGATTCTCATGATGTTCTCCTATGCAACGGCAAGAGTCTCAGCGCATAGTGTCCCAATTGCGGGGTCGGAATGCAGGTTCGCTTCTTGTGATGGCTCGATGGGACGGCCGCCGAGCGTGACAACGACGTCGGAAGAAGCCTTATAGATTGAGATTTGCACTGCTCGCTGCACGACGAGCCCTAGATTCCGCTTGGGAGCGTTGCATGCAGGCGGGCCCCATCCAGCTGCTTTGCGACTAGGTCGACCGACATCAGCATTGGTTTCAGTTCAAATTCCCTGGCAGTCTTCGGATTGATGTGCAATTCGAGCCACATGTGGATGCAGGTGTGAAATAATCCATGTGGGGATAAGAGTGGCCTGAAATGCAGGTTTCTACGAGAGTTCTCTCGATTCTCCTAGCGGCGGCGCTCGGCGGAGCGGCTCAGCAGGCTGATCGACCGCCCGTCCGAGAGGAGTCGATTACACCCGAGCAATTCCGGCAAGCGCACGCCCCACTGGTGAAGGGTCGGGACACCGGCGCCGACGCCGCGGCCCTCACTGAACAGGTCGCAGGCAACTTTGAAGTTGCCCACACGGGACCGGCACTGCGGCGCAACTTCATCGACGACCATATCTTCGACAAGATCGAACGCGATGGCGTGCCGCACGCGCCGCAGGCGGGCGACGCGGAGTTTCTGCGACGAGTCCAGCTCGACTTAGTCGGACGGATACCCACTCCAGCTGAGGTGCGCTCGTTCGTGGCCGACGAAGATCCCGACAAGCGCTCGGCCAAGATCGAGGAGTTGCTCGGCCGCGAGGCATTCGCCGAGAAGTGGGCCTATTTCTACATGGATCTGTTCCGTGCCAACGGCAAGATGGGCAGGGGGCGCGAGCTATTCCACTACTGGCTGAAGGAAAACCTGCGCTCGGATCGCCCTTACGACGAGTGGGTGCGGGCCATCATTGCCTCGGCGGGCAAGAGCAGCAACGTGCTTGCCGCTTCCAATGTGATCGCGCGCGAGCACGTGCAGGGCAAGGCGCAGCCGGACGACGGGCACGATTGGGGCATGGTGCACCAGCTCGACACGCATGACGAGCTGACGGTGCTTTACGGAAAGGCGTTTCTCGGCATCAACCTGTCGTGCATCTCATGCCACGACGGTGTCAACCACCTCGAGGAAGTCAACGTTTACCTCACAGGCAAGACGCGCAACGACTTCCACCGCCAAGCGGCGTTCTTGGGGAATACCCGGTACATGATGTATTGGGAGGACGGCGACGTCAAGGCCAACGAGTTCCTCGTCGACGACTTAGCTCCCGGCTACGACACGCTCGGGGAGAGCATGCTAAGGATTACTCGC
This sequence comes from Bryobacterales bacterium, assembly GCA_022823865.1. GTDB lineage: Bacteria > Acidobacteriota > Terriglobia > Bryobacterales > UBA6623 > VXMF01. The sequence goes on along the minus strand of JAJEHF010000212.1, from coordinate 4,843 downwards.
TGGGGGGGCGAGGCGTCGCCGAAGTTCCTGCTTACCGACGAAACACTGCGGGACCAAGAAAACCCGCGTGATGGCTTCGCCCGCATCCTGACTGACCACCCTCAGTTCGCCAAGGCTACCGCCAACCTGTTCTGGAAGCAGCTGATGGGGTACGGAATCGTAGAGCCCTACGACGAGTTCGACCTAGCGCGCCAAGACCCTGCAAATATTCCGGAGGGATGGCAGCTCCAGCCCAGCCACCCGGCACTGTTGGACGCCTTGGCAAGAGACTTCCAATCATCCGGCTACAGCCTCAAGCATCTATTCCGGCGGATCTGCAACTCAAGCGCCTACCAGCTCTCGGCCAGCTTCCCCGGCGACTGGCATCCGAACTACAAGTCCTACTTTGCGAGGAAGTTCGTGCGGATGCTGACAGCGGAGGAACTGCACGACGCCATCGTGATCTCCACGAGCCGGCCCGGCAAGTTCAAGTTCGGCGATGCAGAAGTGGGCATGGCCATGCAACTCAGCGAGCCGAAGGGCGGGACCGACCTGAAGTACCTGCTGCGGACGTTCGGGCAGTCGACCAGGCGCAATCCTCCCAAGCCACTGAACGGTTCCGTGCGCCAGCCTCTGGCGCTGATGCAATCGCCGATCCTGAGCGAGCGTGTCAAGGCGGACAAGGACAGCCGCGTGCAGCGTCTGCTGGACAGCTATAGCGACAACGAGACGGTAGTGGATGAGTTGTTTCTCGCGACACTGGCGCGTTCACCATCGGAGGATGAGAAGCAAGTCGCGCTGGCGGAACTCTCGGCAGACCGCACGCGCGGCGCTGAGAACCTGCAGTGGGCGCTGATCAACAACGTGGAGTTCTTCTTTAACCACTAGGAGTGCCAGCGGGGGCCAATCGATGAAGACCGTTGCGGAAACATTCGGGACTAGGCGGGACGCCTTGCGGCTGGGCGGCATCGGCTTGGCGTCCGCTGCCGCGGAGGGATTTCTGCCTAGGCGGGTGTCAGCCGGATCGAACGTCACGCCGCGCGGCAACGCCCGGAATGTGCTGTTCTACGAGATCAACGGCGCGATCAGCCACCTCGAATCCTGGGATTTCAAGGAGACAGCCGGGACGCCGGACGACCTCGCGGTGACCAAACACCGCGAAGGTCTCTACCTGTCCGAGAAGCTATTTCCGAACTTCAAAGACCAAATCGACAAGTTCGCGATCCTGCGCACCCTGCTCAGCCACGAGGAGGTGCATTTCCGCGGGCAGACGTACGTGCAGACCGGAAGGCCCCTGAATCTGGCGTTTGCCAGCGAGATCCCGGCCATCGGCTCGGTGGTGGCGATGGAGTTGGAACCGCGGCGACGCCCGAACGACACTTTCCCCACGTATATGTCGTTCAACTTGGAGAAGGCTTTCCCTGGAGCGCTCTCTACGGGATTCCTAGACCCGCGCTTCTCTGTGGTGGACATCAACCCCGAGATCGCCGGGCAGGGCTCGTCCTTGAGCGAAGCAGCGCTGGACTTGGTAGACGAACGCTGGCAGCTGCTGGCCAAGCTGCGCGAAGCGCAACGCGGGCGTGTGTCTGGCTTCGAGCGCCGCATGGCCAGCTACGAGAACTTCTACGACGCCGCGCACCAGCTGCTGTCAGACCAGCGCTGGACGGAAGCGTTCGAAATCACCGCCGCGGATCGCGAGCGCTACGGCGACACGGACGTGGCTACGTCGTGCATCCTGGCGCGTAACATGCTGGCAACCGACGCCGGAACGCGCTACGTACATATCTGCCATCCCGGCTGGGACCACCACAAGTACATCTGGGACCACTCCAAGGAGACGAATCACTACAAGCTGTGCGCCGAGTTCGATCGGGCCTTCTCGGCCCTCGTCGGGGATCTGGCGACGATCGCGTCGCCAACAAACCCGCACCAAAGCGTCCTCGACGAGACTTTGGTAGTGGCCATGAGCGAATTCGGCCGGACGCCAGGCCCACTCAACAACCTGCAAGGCAGAGATCACTACAACAAGGTCTACCCTGCCCTGTTCGGCGGGGCGGGCGTGCAGCCCGGCCTGATCTTGGGCGAAACCGATGCCGATGGCGCAGAGTGCCTGAACACAGGCTGGCACCGCAAGGAGCAGCCCCGCATAGAGAATGTGGTTGCAACTATGTATTCGGCGCTCGGCATCGACTGGTCCAAGAAAGTCCACGACACTCCGTCGAAGCGCACCTACGCCTATGTGGACGAGCTTGGCGCGCCCGGCTGGATTCCGACCGACGAGATCAGTTCCATCTATGGCTAGGCTCGGGGCATTCGCTCTGCTAGCCATCGCGTCGGCTCTCGCGCAAGATGCGGACATGGTGCGCATCCCGACCGGGGAGTTTGCGATGGGCCGATCACATGCCCTACCCGACGATGGCCTGAAGTGGGTGCCCCACATCCTGCGAGACGACCGCCCGGTCCATGCCGTGACGCTAAGCGGGTTCGATATGGACGTGCACGAGGTGACGAATCGCCAGTACGCAGAATTCGTCTCCTCCTTGGGCGGCAAGGTGCGCGTGCCGCACTACTGGCCGGACGGGCAGCCGCCTGAAGGGCGCACGGACGATCCCGTTGCGAACGTCACATGGGACGAAGCCGCTGCGTATTGCGAGTGGCGTGGAAAGCGCCTTCCGACCGAGGCCGAGTGGGAGCGCGCATGTCGCGGCGAGCTGGAAGCTTCACGGTATCCGTGGGGTGACGACGACGCCGATGCGAGCAAGGCGCACTATGACTCGGTAAAGGGGCCCAAGGCGGTCTGCAGCTATCCCAAGAACGGTTTCGGATTGTGCGACATGGCGGGCAACGTGTGGGAATGGGTGGCGGATCTCTATGAGAAGGACTACTACAGCCAATCGCCGACCGAGGACCCTACCGGGCCTGCCGACGGCAGGTACCGGATGTTGCGCGGCGGATCCTGGGCCGACGTGCCGAAGTTCCTGACCTGTGCGCAGCGAAGCTATGCGCGTCCTGAAGAGCGGAGTCCGAATATCGGGTTTCGCTGTGTTCGTAACGCGGACTAGCCGTAGTGGAGCATTGTTCACTTAACCACGGGTTCAGTCGGCACTACCCGTGCGGCTCACTACTGTTCATGCAGTTGCTGGCAAGGCATCAACGTTTGGCTGTTCGCCCGATGAGACTACGCTTGCTGGGGCTTCCGGCGGTAGTCTCGCCGGTCAAGGCACTGATCGCAGAGTTCTCGATCGATCCTGATCCAATCGGTCTTATTGATCCCCCCTGCAGTTCGGACTGGATGGGCTGCACGGAAACGCGCTAGCAATCTTGATCCACCGTTGTTGCTCTCGTGCTATCACCCGGATCTCCTCGGCTACCTCCGAGAGGTCTTGGTCCTGGCTCATGACGAGTGCCACGTCGTATTCATGATGGTGAGCGAGTGCTATTACGTCGAGCGCGATTCGCACATCGATCCCCTTCTCCTCTCCGGTCCGAAAAGAGTGCTCGCTGCCGTCCGGTAGAGCCACTGTGCGGTTCCTGTATCGGAGTGGCCTGCTATACACGACGACACCTTGGCGACCCATCGCGGCGAGCTTTCGAGTCCAGAATAAGTGCCATCTGGAGTTGTCACCGACATCGGGAATCCCTGTGCAGAAGCGTACTTGGGTCAACTCCCATCCCTTTCCGGCGCAAACTTGCTGGGCAAGGACTGAAGGGTCGTAGTTAGGGTAGCTATAGCCGAACGCTTCTCGAGCAGCGTGGAAAAGGTTCTGGCCATCCACAAAGGCGACGGCGCGTTTGGCCGGTGTTCGCCGCTCAGTGGCAATCGGCACAAACGAATAACCCCGCCCGAGGCCTTTCGGCGTGTCAGGCGGGGAGCAACTGCTCGTTAGCGTAGCATGGCGCGAAGCGAGCGTCAAGCTAGAGTCTCTTCCAATGAGAGATGCGCATGAACGGAGGGTTTGTTTCCAACGTGAAATGAGCATGAAGGGTGGCCTAGAAGGGGTGTGGGGATCATCGGAGGGTGATCTTGCATCTCGATTTGGAAACTCACAAGAGCTTGGACGATGTGCGCCAGTTCCTCGCCAGCACCCCGCCGGGGGCCGCCCTGGCACTGGAGCGCAAGCAGGCCTACGAGCATCTCTCACGGGTGCTGCGGCGCTTCGCGTACTGGCAGCTGGGCAAGGCGGACAAGGGCCTGCTGCGCGGCTATCTGCAGCGCACCACGGGGCTGTCGCAGTCCCAGCTGACACGCCTGATCCGGCGCTATTTGGCCGAGGGCCAACTGGCGGACCGGCGCCAAGGCGCGGCCAAGCCGTTCCGACGCAAGTACACGGGGGCGGACATCGAGCTGCTGGCCGAGACCGACGAGTTGCACGGGACGCTGTCCGGACCGGCCACGCTGGCGCTGTTCCAGCGCGCTTGGGAGCTGTTTGGCGACGCGCGCTTCGAGCGCTTGGCGGGGCTGTCGAACGGGCACCTGTACAACCTGCGGCACAGCCGCAGGTATGTGCAGAGGCTGGGCGCGCAGCAGCCCACGCGGCCCACCCAGGTGGCCATCGGCGAGCGCAGGCGGCCGCGGCCGGAGGGGCGGCCGGGCTACCTGCGGATTGATTCGGTGCACCAAGGCGACCTAGACAAAGTCAAGGGTGTCTATCACATCAATGCGGTGGACGAAGTGACGCAGTTCGAAGGCGTGGGCAGCACGGAGCGGATCGCGGAGAGCTATTTGCTGCCGCTGCTGGAGAGCATGCTGGAGGCCTTCCCGTTCGAGATTCTGGGCGTGCACGCCGATAACGGCTCCGAGTACATCAACCACCAAGTGGCGCGCCTGCTGGAGAAGCTGCGCGTGCAGGAGTTCACCAAGTCG
>JAJEHF010000019.1 GCA_022823865.1 Bryobacterales bacterium | reverse complement strand
CCTGCTCAGGGGCCTCTTGGGCCTCAGACGGGGAGAGAGCCCGGAATTCGCCGAAAAACTCGCATAGGCCGTCGAAGGACCACCAAGCAAGGCCACCGACCGACGTGGTCGGCAAAGCGATTAAAACCACAGGCTGCTAGGTGCAGGAACTTGGAAACGGTCGTCGCCAAGTCGAACACCGGACCATTCACGTTGAACTGATGTACGTCGCTGGAAATCGTGCCGGGTAACAATCCCTGCTCCATGGCCGTTTCCGCCGTATCAAAGGAGAAGCTTCCCGCACCATGTCCGATGTCGAGGTGGATGCCCGAAGCGACGCCCGAGAGAACCTCGTCATGCACCCGGCCGTCATCATCGAGGATCCCGCCTTCCCCGCCCCGAAAACTGTGGGTGATCACGTCACCGGGCTTCATGAGTGACAGGATTTCCGGCACCGTGGAATGCGAGCCGCCGATATGGACCATAACCGGCAGTCCGGCCGCATCGGCAGCCTCCCGGGCACGTCTCAGCACCTCGAGATCGTGGTTCCCGGCTATGTTGCGAGTCAGTCTGACCTTCATTCCCACGATTACGTCCCGATGCCGTTCGATGGTCTTCGCGGCGAGGGCAGTATTGGCGTAGCGCAGGTCAAGCAACTCGCCCCACGGATTGTCCTGCGACAGGGTTGACTGTCCGACCACCGAGATGTTCAGGAGAGCGAGGATGCGGGTGTCGGCGGTGTTGATGACGTACTTGCGGAGCCCAGGGAACGTATGGGCACCCGCTGACCCCGCGTCAATTGCCGTGGTGACGCCCTTGGCGATGCAGTTGGGATCCGCTGGGATCCCCAAGGGAGCGACACCGTCATAGACGTGGACGTGGATATCGATCCAGCCTGGCGTCACGATTCGGCCCGATGCATCAATTACATGGAGCGCGTCGCTCTCCGGGATCGAATCCGCTATCTGGGCGATCTTCGATCCTGAAACCGCGATGTCACGAGGAGCGGAGAGTCCTTGGGACGGATCAATCACCCGGCCGCCCTTGACGACTAGCGAGTAGCGGTAGGATCGGCCCCTGCTTTGCGCATGAACGACCTGGTTCGGGAGGGGGCTGGCGACACCGACAACCAGCGGCCCGAGAGTGCGCCGGACGAATCTTCGGCGAGTGTGCATGGTAGCCAGCCGTCGTGCGGTTGGATTATAGGATGCTTGTGTCGTCGCCTTCGCGGGAAAGGCTGCATGTTCTACGTCCGGCCCGGCACCTCACGCGCCATTCAGCCCGCCCTGCGCGGCACAGCCGCTCGCTACCCCACAGATTGACCTCCAAGCTCATGCTGTCCGGACCCAATGACTTCACGGACTTCACCGCGGCAGGGACCAAGCGGCTTTAGTGCTGACGGGCTGGACAAATGACAAGCTGGGATGCGCTAATCGCTGAACAGCCCGAACGTGAACACGTCGTTCGCCGTCGCGATGGTCACGTACTGTTTGCCGTCGGCTGTGAAGGTCATCGGCGAGGCATAGAGGGTGTTGCCCATGGAGAAGTGCCACAGCGCTTCGCCCGTTCGCGCGTCCAACGCGACCAGCGCGCCATCGTCGTCGCCGGTGAACACGAGGCCACCCGCGGTCGAGACCGTGCCGGCCCACATCGTCGCCGGGCCGGTCATCTTGTATTCCCAGCGAATCTCTCCGGTCACCGAGTCAAGCGCCCGCAAGTAGAACTGCCCCGGCTCCGAGGGGATCTGGCTGCTCCCGCCGCCGCGAAAGCCGCTCGACGGCACGGGTTCCTTGGCCGAGCCGGTATAGATGTCGCACATCTCGAGCGTGACGACGTAGAGCAGCCCGATCTCGGGATTGATCGATGGCGACATCCAGTTCGTCGCCCCGCGCACCGACGGGCAGACCTTCACTCCGGCCGGGGTCGGCTCAAGCCCGGGGACCTCGATCGGCCGCCCGCTCTCGTCGATCCCGGTCGCCCAATCGAGGCGTTCGACGAACCGCGTCGCCTGCAGGTACTCGCCCGTCTCGCGATCGAGCAAGTAGTAGAAGCCGTTGCGGTCGGCGTGCAACATCAGCTTGCGCATCTCGCCGTCGTACTCGCGATCGACGAGGACGAGCTGCTCGTTGGCGTCCCAGTCGTGAGTGTCGTGCGGAGTGAACTGGAAGTACCACTTCATCTCGCCGGTGTCGGCGTCGAGCGCGAGGACCGAATTGGAGTACAGGTTGTCGCCGCGCCTGCGGCCGCCGTAGAAGTCCGGCCAGGGGTTGCCGGTCGGCCAGTAGATCAAGTTCAGATCCGGATCGTAGGAGCCGGTGGTCCAAGTGGGAGCGCCTCCCCACTTGGACGGGAACCCGCCCCACGTCTCTGAGCCCGGCTCGCCTTCGGCTGGAACGGTCCAGAAGCGCCAAAGCTCCTCGCCGGTGTCGGTCGACAGTGCCGCGACGAAACCGCGCTGTCCGGTCCCTCCGCCGGCTGTGCCGACCAAGACCTGCCCTTTCACAATTAGCGGCGCGAGCGAAGTATAGTAGCCCTCCTCGTACGAGGCGAACTCGCGTGTCCAGATCAGGGCTCCCGTGAGCCGATCAAGCTTCACCAAATGGCAGTCAGCGGCCAAGAAGAAGACCGCGTCTCCCCACAGCGCCGCTCCGCGGTTCTGGGCCCTGCGCGGGGCTTCAGCCGCATAGGTCCAAATCTGTCGTCCGGTTCCGGCGTCGAGCGCGTGCAGCTCGTTCGTATTGGTCAGGTACATGACCCCGTCGTAGACAAGCGGAGTGGTCTCGAGCCGGCGCGCGCCGGGGACGTGGTAGACCCACTTCGTCACCAGCGAGCCGACGTTTTCGCGGTTGATCTGATCGAGCGAGCTGTGCCGCAACGAGGCGTAGTCGCCGGAGTAGGTCAGCCAGTCGTCGCCCGCTCCCTCGAGGATGGCGGCCTCATCGATCTGACCGATCGCTGCGGAGGAGAGTACGAGAGTGCAGAGAAGGAGTCGCATCTACCTAGGGGCCTGTCGGCTGAGGAACGCAACCAAGTCGCGCACCAGATCGTCCTCGAGGCGAGTCGCGACGTCCCGAGGCATCCAAGACTCGCCCTCAAAGCGCAGTCGCTCAAGCTCGTCGCCGCGCAGCAGGTGCAACTGCCCAAAGGAGTCAAGGACTTGCGCGGAGAAGTTCGTGTGGTTCTTTACCACGGCTCGAACGTTACCGTCGAGCGTCGCCGCCTCGAAACCGGCGGTGATCCGGGCGTTCGGGTCCAGCAGCGCTTCGCGGATCTGATCAATGCGTCGGCTCGCGCCGATACGGGAGAGATCCGGCCCGAGGGGGCCGCCGCGGCCGCGGATCCGATGGCATTCTACGCAGCCGCCCGCGCCGAAGAACAGCGCTTCGCCCGCAGCGACGTCCCCATCCAAGTTCGCCTCGACCGCCGGCGCACTCAGGCTGCGAACGAAGCCGACGAGGTTCCAAACCTGTTGGTCGGGAAACGAAAACGGCGGCATGTCCGCTCCGGGCACGCCCTGCCTGATGGATTTGAACAACTGCTCGTCGTCGGCGCGCCGCACTTCGCGGCCGTCGACCAGGCTGGGGCCGATGCCGCCTTCGCCGTTCGTTCCGTGGCACGCGGCGCAGGCGTCGAGAAACTGGGCCTTGCCTGCCTCGACGGCTTCGGGAGTATAGTCGGCGGCGAAACAGACAACGCCTGTCAGCGCGGTCAGAATCCGAAGCCTCACTGCGTGGGCATTATATCCGCTCCTGATCTAAACATGCAGCCCGTCGGCACGGGCTCGCAGTCGGATAATGGGGCCGCCGACGCGACTCCGGTCTGGCATTTCCGGCCCGCCATCCCAATGCATCGATCACAGCCGAGGCCAGCCGATTGCACGCTACCGCCGCCACCTGATGGACAAAGGCTCTAGCCCCACCAAGGCTCGTCGGTAGGCTTCTGGCGCCGCAGGAAGTCCTCGTTGATGTCAAGCCCCAGTCCCGGCTTCTCGGGAACGCGCAAACGTCCGTTGCGAACGGCGGGCGGCTCTCCTTGAGTCATCTGCTCTCGCAGCCTGCCGGGCCGGCCGAGCCAACTCTCCGAACGATAGAAGTTCTGGATCGCCATCGACAGGTGCGCCGAAGCGTAGGTGCGCACCAGCGTGCCCACGTTGTGCAACGCCACCGGCGTCCGGGTCAGTGCGGCGTAATCCGCGATCTTGCGGCAGCCCGTGATTCCTCCGGCGAAGGAGACGTCCGGGTGAATGATGTCGACCGCTTGGGCGTCGAGGAACGGCTTGAACTCGCGTAGCAGCTCCAGCTTCTCGCCGGTCAGCAGCGGCACGCGGGCCGCTCGCTTCAACTCCTTCCATGCGTCGGAGTAGCGTGTGTTCAAGGCGTCTTCGACGAACATCAGCCTGAGGTCTTCGACCGCCCTGCAGATTCCTATGCTGCTCGGCGTGTCGAACTCCCCATGGCAGGCCACAGCAATGTCGAAGGCGTCGCCGGCGGCCTCCCGAACGTTCGCGTAGCCTTGATGCGTCTTGCGCAGCTCCTCGGAGCGCAGCGTCGGATGGTAGGGCTTTTCGATCCGAAATGCCTGGTCGAGATTGAGCTTGAAGAAGTCGAACCCTTCCGGCTGCTCCTTCATCTCGGCGACCCAATCGCGGCAGGCCGACTTGTCGTGCATGTCCCGCAGGCGGTCGCCGTGGGAATACATCGGGCAGCCGTCGCGGAAGGGGCCTCCGAGCAGCTTGTAGACCGGCTGGCCGGTGATCTTGCCCGCCAAATCCCACAGCGCGATGTCAATGCCGCTGACGGTGCCGGTCAGGGACGTGTAAGGATGTTGCACGGCCGTCATGCGGTAGAAGTGCTTTTCGATGGACAGCGGGTCGGCGCCCATCAACTGAGCCAGTCCGTTCGGATGACGCCCGCCTCCAAACGCGGCGGGAAGGGCCAAGTGATCGATGTGCGCGCGGGCCATCGCGGAGTTGGTCCCGGTCTCGCCGTAACCGACCAAGCCGGCGTCGGTCTCGATCTTGACCAAGCAGCCGTCGAACTGAAAGTCGAGCTGCATCGCCTTGATGGCGGTGATCCTTACCTGGCCTTCGAAGGGGGCGGCGAGGGCGCGGTAGTTCGCCATCCAAGCGCCGGCGGGAGCGGCCAGCGCGGCTCGTAGGAGTGCTCTGCGGGTGATCATTTCGTTCGAAGCGGCCCGGCAAGAGCGCCCTGGCGCACTGCCCATTCACGATACCCGTATCTACCCAATACTGCTCAGCACCAATCAGGAATTCGACTTCAATCCCGGGCGCGAAACGAGGTGACGGCTAAAACACCGCGGTTTCTTCGAGCGGCCGACGCTCCTCGGGCACCCTGCATTCGGACGGATCTGGGTCGCGTGTCCTCGAGCCCTATTCGTCTGCGCAAGATTGTGGCGTTCGCATTTCAGGCACCGGTTTGGACGAGCCCGCCCTCCGCCTCGTTCTTCGGCGACGGGAATCGCTGTCCCATACAATCGTGAGGTTTCGCGGGCAGTCGCTATGTCTTGACGTGAGCTGGATGGGCGGACAGGACGGATCGAGAATTCGGATATCTCACGGGATCAGCTCCCAGAAACCGAAGATTCCCGCCAAAGGCACAGGCATTGCCACCGCCGACCATGAACTCTTCAGCTGTTCGCGAACCGCCGCATAGCCTGATCGGCACGCTGCGCAACATCGGTCCGTCGCTAATCCTCACTGCCAACATCGTCGGCTCGGGCGAACTCATCATGACCACCGCTCTCGGAGCCTCGGCCGGCTTCGTCGCGTTGTGGGTCATCTTCGTCAGCTGCGCCGTCAAGGTGGTCGTGCAGCTGGAGTTCGGCAAGCACGCAATCGGTTCCGGCGAGACCACGCTTCACTCCTTCAACCGCCTGCCCGGCCCGCAATGGCACGGCGTGTCGTGGTCTTTGGTCGTCTGGCTTGGCGTCAAGCTGATCCAGCTTGTCCAGTACGGCGGCATTGTCGGCGCGGTGGCGCTCGCACTGCACTTGGCCTTCCCCTGGGCTCCCGCGAGTGTCTGGGCGTGGGCTTGCGGCCTGACCACTTCGATGCTCGTGTGGCGCGGCGGCTACGGCTTCGTCGAGCGCACTGCGATGGTGCTGACCGCGATGTTCTCGACAGTGACCGTAGTCTGCGCTCTGCTGCTGCAGTGGACGCCCTACCGCATTAGCGCGGGGATGCTGGCGGAAGGCCTGACTTTCGAACTGCCCGCGGCGGCCGTGGGCGTAGCCGTAGCGGCGTTCGGGCTCACCGGGGTGAGCGCGGACGAGATCATCTCGTACCCCTATTGGTGCCTCGAAAAGGGCTACGCGGCACACGCAGGGGCCAACGACGGCTCGTCCGAGTGGGCTGCCCGGGCTCGTGGTTGGATTCGAGTGATGTACGTGGACGCAATCGCTTCGCTGCTGGTCTATACCACTACGACAGCAGCCTTCTACGTGCTCGGAGCTGCGGTACTCCACGGACGGGGTCCGGTACCGGAGGGGCCGGGAATCATCGAAGCCCTGTCTGGCATCTATACCGAGACGCTCGGACCTGGCGCAATGGGGCTATTCCTGACCGGCTCGGTGACCGCCCTGTACTCCACGCTCTTCGTGGCATGCGCTTCCAGCACCCGCATGTTCGCTGATGCATTCGCACAGTTCGGCCTGCTCGACTACGCCAACGCGGAGTCGCGACGGCGGTGGGTCGGGACACTGGCCTGGGCTCTGCCGCTGATCTGGACGGTTCTGTTCCTGTACGTTCGCGCCCCGCTGTTCATGGTGAGCCTGGGCGGTATCGCCTTGGCGGCCCTTCTGCTGCAGGTGGTCTTCGCGGCCCACCAATTCCGCTACCGGCACCTGCCGCGGGCTCTCCGCCCGTCCCGTGCGTATGACATCTTGCTCTGGACCAGCATCGCGGCGATCGTGGGTGTCGGACTCAAGGCGTTGTTGAACTAGCCTCCGTCGCCCACGAGCAGTCGTGCTCGACAAGCACTGCGACAGCCGCGGGCCGGCAAGTTTGCAGAACTGCTCCGCTCGACAGCCGACAGGTCCGTTTGCAGCGGGCACTCAGCCGACAAGCAAAATCCGAGCTGGCTTCGAGAGCCTGGCTCGTCGACTCCGACGGAGCCCACGTTCGAGCGCTGCTACCTGCCCTTTCCGAGCGGGATCTCGAAGTAGAAAAGGTCCCGCCCGTTCGTGATGTCGTAGATTCCGGAAATATAGGCCGACGCGCCCGCCAAAGATGCTTCCGTGCCGGTCCAGAAGTACACGAATCCGCTGGCCGTGCTCTTGGGCGTCACGATGGGGGTCACGAACTCGCTCTGGACTATCTGCGGCCGGTTCAGCGGACCCTTCTTGACCCGCGTCTTGCTGAGCCCGGGCACCCCCGGAACGTTCCTCCGCGTTGGCTGGTGTCCATCTGGATTGAAGCTCGCGAGGTCTTCGCCCCGGATGGGGTCCAAACTCTGCCGATCGGCAGCGATGAAGCGCACCTGCATGTTCTCCAACGAGTAGATGTTCTTTCCCGTATTGGACAGCACGAGCAGCACCGGCATGATCCCGTGCTGGTACGGGCGCACCTTGCCGAATGCGCTCTGCTGGTCCTTGTTCGAGACGAACGGCTTGACGGCAACGATGAGATCGCCCTGCTTTTGCTTGGCGGGGTACTTGTCCGCCGTCTTGGCGCGGAATTCGCCCGCGGCCACCGCCGAGCCCAGCGCGATGCCCGCGAGAGCCACCGCCGCAGTAAATGTGCGTCTCATGCTTGCTGCCATAATACCCATCTGTCTGCTGCCGCTTGATCCGCCTGCTGTACAACCTGCTGATTACGCTCCTAACGCCGCTGGCGTTTCCCTACTGGATCGTGCGCAGCCGGGCCAAGGGACATAGCTGGAGCAGTCTCGGCGAAGCCCTCGGCTTCCTGCCCGCCCAGACTAGTACGACCACCGCCGATCCAATTTGGTTTCACGCCGTATCGGTCGGCGAAGTGCAGTCGTCTTTGCCGCTGCTGCAGCGTCTGCGCGACGCCCAGCCGAGCGTTCCCATCGTAGTTAGCACCGGCACCGCAACAGGCCGGAAGCTGGCCGAAGGCCAGCTCGCAGGACTCGTGGAGTTCGTCTTCCGCGCCCCTCTTGACCTGCCGTGGTGCGTGTCGCGAGTGTTCCGCAGACTGCAGCCGCGCTTGCTCTTGGTAAGCGAGACGGAGTTGTGGCCGAACTACTTCTTCCAAGCCAACAGCCTGGGTATCCCGGCAGTGATCGTCAACGGTCGCATCTCCGACCGAGCGGCGCCAAGCTACCGAAGGTCGCGCTTGTTGTTCGGACCAGTGCTGCGCTGCGCCCGTCTCATACTGGCGCAATCAGAGACGGATCGGGCAAGGTTCATTGCAGCCGGCGCTCCGCCCTCGACCGCTCGCGTCGGCGGGAACCTCAAGTACGACATAGACACCGCCGCAGGCCGAACCGAGCTGTCGTCTGACATGGAGTCAGCGCTCAGCCAGTCCGGTCGAAGACTGCTGTTTATCGCCGGCAGCACCCGCGAGGGCGAGGAAGAGATGCTCGTGCCGACGCTCCGGGCGCTGGCGGAGGCCGTGCCTGACTTGCTTGCCGTCGTCGCACCGAGGCACCCGCATCGCTTCGACGAAGCCGCGGCAGCGCTGGAAGCTGTGGACCTGCCGGTATACCGACGCTCTCGTCTCGATGCAGTTCCGATCTCGCACGACGCCGCGGTGCTGGTGCTGGACAGCTTGGGGGAACTGGCAGCTCTGTACGAGAGGGCAGATCTGGTCTTCGTCGGCGGCTCGCTGAACGGCTGGGGCGGCCACAACGTGCTAGAGGCGGTCATGCATGAGAAAGCCGTCGTCGTCGGACCTCACATGCAGAACTTCCGAGACATCGCTTCCGACCTGTTGCGGGTTGGCGGCCTAGTCCAGGTGCAAGACGAGGAAGAGCTGCGCGAGACCATTCTGAGTCTGGCCGCCGATCCGTCTCGGCGCCTTAGGATTGGCGCTGCAGGCAAGGAGCTGTCAAAACGGAACCGCGGTGCGTCGGACATGGCGGTTGACGAGGCGACCCGCCTGTACCACAGTGCCCTGCCGACTCACGCGCCATCGCTGACCGCCCGTCTCGGGCTGGCGCTGCCGACAGCAGCGTGGGCCGCTGTTGCAAGAGTTCGCCGCTGGGCCTATGGCCGAGGACTGCTGACGGCCCAGCGGCTTGCGCTTCCGACCGTGTCGGTCGGCAACTTGACAGTAGGCGGCACGGGCAAGACGCCCGTGGTGGCATGGCTGGTAGAGAGGCTGGCCGAGCGGGGATTCCCGGCTGCAGTGCTGACACGGGGCTACGGACGCGACGAGAGCCACAGGACGCGACTCGTGCGCGCCGGCGAGGCTGTCGATCCGCGCCTGTGCGGCGACGAGCCGGCAATGCTGGCGCGCCGGTTCGCCGAGACCGCTCCGAGCACATTCGTGGCGGTGGGCGCTGATCGGTACGAAGCGGGCCGCATGCTTGCGGATCGAGCGGATCCCGAGTACCTGATACTCGACGACGGATTCCAGCACATGCAGTTGCGGCGGTCGCTCAATATCGTGCTGCTAGACAGCCGGCGGCCGTTCGGCAACGGCTACACGCTGCCCTTGGGGCGTCTTCGGGAGCCTGTGTCCAGCCTCAGAGACGCAGACATCGTGTTGATAACCCGCAGTAGAGCTGGACACGAGCACACCGCCCTATACGAAGCGGTCCGCGAGGCCAGCCCCGGCGCCAAGATCTTCCGGTCCCGCACGGTAGCCAAGGACTTGGTCGAAGCAGGAACTGAGAAAGCCCGTCCGATCGACAGCCTGGCCGGAAAACGTGTCGCGTGCTTCTGCGGGATCGGGAACGCTTCGGCGTTCTTTCGGCAAGGTCGGGAACTGGGATGCGAGGTAGTGCTGGAACGGGCATACAGAGACCATCACCGCTATTCGCACCGCGACCTGGAGGAACTGGCGCGATCCGCCGAGGCCGCCGGAGCTGAAGCCCTGCTCACCACATCCAAAGACGTCATGAACCTAGGAGAGGCCGCGCTGCCGATCCCGACTTACGCCCTGCGCATCGACCTGGAAGTCGATGTCGCAGAAGAACTGCTGGAGGAGGTCCTTTCGCTGCGCAGCGTCTGATCCGGAACGCGCGCGGCCCAGTGCTACTCGGCGATCCCGCCCTCTGTCATGGCTCGCGGGTCCAAGAGCCGGTCGAGATCCTCGGCGCTAAGGTCGGTGTCCTCTACCGCCACTTCCTTGACGCGCCGGCCCTCGGCATATGCCCGCTTGGCCACCGCGGCCCCTTTCTCGTAACCGATCACGGGGTTGAGCGCAGTCACCAAGATCGGATTGCGCTCTGCCAGTTCCCTAGACCGGCCTTCATTTGCAACGAAGCCCTCGATAGCCTTCTCCGCCAGCACGGCCGAGGCGTTGCCCAGCAGCCGGGCGCTCTCAAGCAGGTTGTGGGCAACCACTGGCAGCATGACGTTCAGCTGGAAGTTGCCGGACTGGCCGGCCACGGTGATCGTGGCATCGTTGCCGATGACCTGGGCGCAGACCATCGCGACGGCTTCCGGTATCACGGGGTTCACCTTGCCGGGCATGATGCTGGAGCCCGGCTGCAGGGACGGCAGGGCGATGTCGGCGATGCCCGCGATCGGGCCGCTGTTCATCCAGCGCAGGTCATTGGCGATCTTGAGCAGCGAGACCGCCGCCGTCTTGAACTGCCCGCTCAGTTCGACCGCTGCGTCCTGACTGGAGAGGCTGACAAAGTAGTTGCGGCTGGAAATGAACGGAAGGCCGGTCTGAGCTGATAGGCGCTTCGCCACCCTCGGGCCGAATTCCGGGTGGGCGTTCACGCCTGTGCCAACCGCCGTGCCCCCGAGGGCGAGCGGCGAAATCCGCGAAAGCGCCGCGCGCAGCCTCTGCTGGCCCTGTGCGATCTGCTCGGCCCAACCTCCTAGCTCCTGGCTTAGTCGAATCGGCAGCGCATCCATCAGATGAGTGCGGCCCATCTTGACCACGTGGTCCAGCGACTCGGCCTTGGCCGTCAGGGCCGAGTGCAGCCGAGCCATGCCCGGCAGCGCCACCTCTGAGGTTTCCAAGTAGGCCGCTACGTGGATGGCTGTTGGAATCACGTCATTGCTCGACTGCCCCATGTTGACGTGATCGTTCGGATGCACCGGCTGGCCCAGCTTGGCGCTGGCCAGAGTGGCGATGACCTCGTTGGCGTTCATGTTGGTCGACGTGCCCGAGCCGGTCTGGAAGATATCGATCGGAAACTGGTCATCGTGGTCGCCATCCGCCACTTCGGCCGCCGCCGCTTGGATGGCTTGCGACATTTCGGCAGGCATCAGGCCTAAATCGCAGTTCACCGCGGCGGCCGCGGACTTGACTAAGCCCAGGGCGCGGATGAATGTACGCGAAAAGCGCGTCCCGCTGATCGGAAAATTCTCTATCGCTCGCTGGGTCTGCGCCTTGTAGAGAGCAGCGCGCGGCACGCGCACCTCCCCCATCGAATCGATCTCAATGCGGTAGTCCTTGTCGCCGGTCATAAACATCCAGCGTAAAGCAGTCCGCGACAGGAGCGGGCGCGGGACCGGCGACGATACTGTGATCCAGGCCGGCGTATCGCACTGCTGAAGACTCGACGCCTACGGCTCAACCGCGGCCCGCAGGAGGGGTGGAGCCATCGGCAAGTTCCGCAAGTTCCGCGCGTGGGGTGCCCGAGGCCGACACGCGCCGCTGCGGCCGATCAGCACCTGCATCGATGCTCTGAAACTGAATACGCTCGTGATTCCGGCCCGTGACCGAGGACGCCGAATTGCTGCCTGCTGGTTCCGAGCGGATCCCGCTCGCTCATCACTCAACTTCCGATGCGACTGTGCACGCCAAGTGCGATACTGTCCATGCAACGTGAGGGTACGAGCGATGATGCACAGATCCAGGCGATCATTCCTTGCGGCCGCTGCCGGACTCTCGGTCTACGGTTGCTCCCAGCCCGAGTCCGAAGAAAGCGTCGCCGAGCCTTCAGTTGCCGAGGCGCCTATGAAGCTCTCGTTGTCCGTGCGAGTCGCGGAGTCCTTTTCGGACAAGCGCAATTCGGAGATGACGATCGACGAATTGATCGCTATGGCGGGCGAGTTCGGCTACGAGGCGCTCTGCATGAGAGCTTCGCAGCTTGGCACGCACAGCCCGCCCGAGTTGGTCGCCGAAGCTCGCGAGAAGATCGACGCGGCCGGGCTGAAGGTGTCGATGGTCACGGGCGATTTCGCCGTGCCGAGCAACAACGAGGAGGGTCCGATGCTACTGCGCAACATCACCCCCTACCTTGACCTCGCCGACGCTCTCGGATCTGACCTCATCCGGGTCTGCATGAAGAAGGACGAGGACATTGAATTTGCGCAGAAGTCGGCTGACGAGGCCGCCGAGCGCGGCATCCGCCTCGCTCACCAATCGCACTGCGCCAGCCTGTTCGAAACCGTCGACGGCTCTCTGCGGGTCTTGGAAGCGGTCGGCAGGCCGAACTTCGGGATCATCTACGAGCCGGCCAATTGGTTCATTGCCGAGGAGGACTACGGCATCGACGCCATCCGCAAGATGAAGCCGTATCTCTTCAACTTCTATATCCAGAACCACAGGCTGACCCCCGACGGAGTCACCGAAGTCACGACCTGGAAGCGGGGGCCGGTGCCGGTAGACCACATCGGGGTCTGGGAGGAGGGCGGAGTGGATGTCGACGGAGTGTTCGACGCCATGCACGAAGTGGGGTACGAAGGCTACCTCACCGTCCATCAGGCCTTCGGCGACGTGATGCCGGTCGAGGAGGCGGTTCGCAAGAGTTATGAGCGCCTCAAGCCGCTCACGATGCCGCGCGCGGCCTAGCCGGGCGGCACGAGATCGACTGCCAATCCGGAGGTAGAGAAAATGCCCATTGATCGAAGGGAGTTCATGATCGCGTCCGGCGCGGCGCTCGCTGCCGCACCGGCTGCCCAGGGGGCCGACCGGAAGATCCGCGCGGCGATTCTGGGCACGCAGCACGGCCATGTCCGCGGCAAGCTCCAAGCCATGATTGACTCGCCCGACTACGAGGTCGTGTGCATCTGCGAGCACGATCCGACAGTCCAGAAGAGGCAGGCCGCAGATCCGCTCTATCGGGGACAGAACTGGGTATCGGAAAGCGAGCTGCTCAGCGACAAGTCGATCGACTTGGTGGTCGCGGAGTGCAAGCCGTGGCAGGCTATTCCTTGGGGGCACAAAGTCATAGAGGCGGGCAAGCACCTCCATTTGGAAAAGCCCGCCGGCGACACCTACGAACCGTTCAAGGAACTGGTCGAGGCGGCGCGAGCGAAGAACTTGCTCCTACAAAAGGGCTGGGTCTTGCGCGGCCAGGAAGGCATCAACGCCGCCCTGCACGCCGCCAAGCAAGGTTGGCTGGGGCACGTTCACCTGGTGCGGGCCACGATGAATTCCGATCGCGACCAGCCACAACGGGATCTCGAGGCCCGGTACCCCGGCGGAGCCATGTTCGAACTCGTGGGCCATCTGATCGACCGAGTGCTTGAATTCACTGGCAGACCCGACAAGGTTCACACGTGGCTCCGCCACGATACCGGCGTCGACGACAGCCTGAAGGACAACACGCTGGCGGTGTTGGAATATGCTGGCGGCCTGGCACTGGTCTCGACGACGGCACGCATGTACGGGTCTGGCGATCACAGGTCGTTCGAGGTCATAGGAACGGACGGCAGCTTCATGGTCCAGCCCCTCGGAGGGCACTCCAAGATGAGGGTCGCGATGCGCGAGGCGCGAGGACCTTACCAGCAGGGCTGGCAGACCGTCGATCTTGGCCCGCAGCCCCGCTATATCGCCGACTTCGTCGAGTTTGCCAGAGCGTTCAAAAGCAGCACGCCGCTGAAGCAATCCTACGACCACGAGCTGCTTGTCCACGAGACCCTCCTGAGGGCCTCCGGCATGATGTCCTAGCCACGAGTCAGGGGAGATGCAAGCCATGCAAGACCGAGACGCGAAGTCGAGACGAACCGTATTACAGGCGGCCGCAATGGCGCTGCCGCTGGCCGCAGTCCGCGGGACAGCCGCAAACTCGGCACCAACCGTTGGCCTGATCGGATGCGGCGGAAGGGGCGGTTCGCTCGCTGCAGCTCTGCTCGAAGCGACAGACGCCAAGCTGATCGCGATGTGCGACCTGTTCGACACGCAGATCAGCAAGGCCAAGGAGCGCATCGGCACGCAGTCGCCAAAGGAGTACAACGACCTGCACGAACTGCTTGGCACCGAAGTCGACGCGGTGATCATTGCGACACCCCCGTTCCTGCATGCGGAACACTTCGAAGCGGCTGTGAAGGCGGGCAAGCACATCTACATCGAGAAACCCGCCGCGGTCAGTGTGGAGGACTGCAAGCGGATCATGCGGGCCTCCGACTCGGCTGACCGAAGAATCAACATCACCATGGGCTTCCAGCGTCGGTACGCCGCGACCTACAAGATGGCGAAGGAGGCGCACGATGCCGGCGTCATCGGGGACATCCGGATGGCACGCGCCCACTTTCTCAAAGCCGGCCCGAGCCCGCGAGTCTCGGCCTACCGAGTCCGGCCGTCAACCGAGTCGGAAAAGATCCGCCGCTGGCATGTCTGGCAGGATCTGGCAGGCGACCTCGTGGTCGAAAACAACGTTCACTGCATCGATATCTTGAACTGGTTCCTAGGCGGGCACCCGGCGAGCGCGGTTGGCCGGGGCTCGAAGACGGCGGACCGGGCCGGCGACATGCGGGACAACAACAACGTCGTGTACGACTACGGCGACGGGGTACTGGCGTCGCTCGCCGGCTCCACGCTGGGGACAAACAACTATCGCGAAGTCCACGAGCAGTTCTTCGGGACCAACGGGATGATCGAAACCTCGGAACTGCACTGGAGGCACTATCGCGCCCGCGGCGAGGAAGATGTGGTCAAGTCCAAGCGCAGCAACACGCTCGACGCGATGGAGGCGTTCGTGCGGCGCATCGCCAACGGCGAGCCGGAGAACACCGGGGTTCGAGGGGCCGAGAGCACGCTGACGGCGATTCTGGGCAGGATGGCGATGGACGCCCGCGGCGAAGTGACCTGGGACGCGATGATGGGCGCCTAGCGAGCCGAGGCGAGACATTCGCCCCCACGGGACCGGAACGATCATGCATCGACGCGAATTCCTTGCGTCAGCCGCGGCCGCGCTGCCGCTGGCCGCGGCCTGCGAACGCCAGGCCGCCGCGCCCGCGAAGGGCCTCAAGCTGTCGGTGACGTGCGACATGTTCCGCGGCAACCGACGCGGCCTGCCCGTCGACACGATCGATGGGAAGGATCCGCGCCCGGACCCCGAGGTCGAATACACAGCTGACGAGGGCCTCGCCATGGCCAAGAGCCTCGGCTACGAGGGATTCGAGATGTTCGACTGGCGCGACGAGGAGGAACGCGGCGCCTATGCGGACGCGATGCGCAAGCACGGCTTGGAAGCTGTCTGCATCACCGCCAACAAGGGCGTGCGGGCGCCGGGTTGCAGCCTGACGGACCCATCCGAAAGGGAGGGTTTCTTAAAGGAGATCGCGCATGCCTGTACGGCCGCGGCCGAATTCGATTGCAGTCGACTGGTGGTCCTGACCGGCTTCGAGCGCGAAGGCGTTTCGCGTGCCGATCAGATGGACAGCTGCGTGGCAGGCCTGAAGGAGGCCGTGCCGATTCTGGATAGAGCCGGTATGACAATCGTCGTGGAGCCGATTAATACGCTTGTGACACGACCGGAATTCTTCCTGCCCGGGGCGCGGGAAGGCTTCGAACTGCTGCGCCGGGTGGACTCGCCCCGCGTCAAGCTGCTGTTCGACATCTACCACGTGCAGGTCACCGACGGTGACTTGATTCTCCAGATTCGAGACAACATCGACTGGATCGGCCACTTCCAGATCGGGGACCACCCCGGCCGCATGCAGCCGGGCACTGGCGAGATCAACTACCGGAACGTGTTCCGAGCCATATTCGAATTGCAGGAGTCCGGCAAGTTCGACGGGTATGCGGGCCTGGAGTACCACCCGAGCGTGCCGCTTCCTCAGACCATGGCCGAAGTTCGCCGGCTGGCGAATTTTTCTTGAGCACCGCGCGGGCGCGAAGCAGCCGCACCATCCAGAGCCAATCGAGCCGCCCCGGCGAGCGGAATCCCGGTCGCGGCCCCGCTCGCGAGACGGCACCGGTTGATCGAGTCAGTCTGGGGCCCTCCCGTCTTGCTCGATGCTGGCACAAGACGTTGCGACGGACTTGGACGTGCGCCGGATCGGCCCCGCCTCCATTCGGGAACGGCAAGTGCAATGGAGGCTGGTGAGGCGGATCGCCGTAGCGGGATTGTTGGCTGCTGTCGCTACAGCCTGGGCTCAAGACACGGATTCTCGTCTAGACCTCACGTACGAGCAAGGCCGATCTGTGGATCGCATTCTCGCCCGGGTCGCCCCTGACGGCGACGCCTGGGTCGGAGAGCAAGACTACGCGGCGATCGACTCCGAGCTCAAGGAGACGGCTTCAAGGACATCCATGTGAGCCAGCTGGGCGGGATCGCCAACCGGACACCCGAACCCGCGTCCAGTCAAGCCCAGCCCTTGACACCCGGACCCGACGAAGGCTAGAATCCGGCCACGCGGCGCGTCTGCGCTGCGCCGCAGGGAGAGTTTGTTGAGGAGGCAATCCCAATGAAAGTGAAACCGACACTCGGTGTTCTCGCAGCAGCCCTAATCTTGGCATCCATCCCCATGGGAGCCCAGACCCAGACGCGCCTGACAGGCACGGTGTCCGACAACACCGGCTCGGTGATTCCGGGTGCGCAAGTCACGATTTCCAACATCAATACCGGGGTCACCATGGCAGCCGAAACCAACACCTCGGGTAGCTACAACTTCCCTTTCGTGGCGGCCGGACAGTACGAACTCGTCTGTGAGTTCGAGGGTTTCAAGACCTACAGCCAGTCGGGCATCGTCTTGGAGACCGGCTCCGTCCGTGGCGTCGACATACAAATGGAGGTCGGCGACGTGAATGAGACGATCGAAGTCGAGGCCGCTGCGCCCCTCCTGGAGACGGAGAGCTCGACGGTCGGCCAGTTCATCGAGCGCGACACCGTCTTCAACATGCCGCTGGCGAGCCGGCGAAGCGCTTCGCTGGTGCGCCTGCTGGGGAACGTCACATACCGCAACGAGGGCGGCGCGGAGGCGCTGCCGTTCTTTTCGATGGCGGGCGGCCGGTCCCGCAACCAGATGTGGACTCTCGACGGAACCGTCATTCAAAACATGTCCCTGGGAATCGCTCAACTCGGCCTGAACCCGCCTGCGGAGTCGCTGCAGGAGTTCAAGGCCGAGCAGAGCAACTACTCGGCCGAGTACGGCCGGGCCGGGGGCGGGTTCATCGTCATGACGACCCGCTCGGGGACGAATGACTTTCACGGCGCGGCCTACGAGTTCTTCCGCAACCAGGCCATCGACACGAGGACGTTCTTCGCTCCCGGCAAGGCACCGCTTCGCTACAACATCTTCGGCACGTCGGCGGGCGGTCCGATCGCGAAGAACAAGACCTTCTACTTCTTCAACTACGAAGGGGGGCGGCGCCGCAACGGCGTGACCTATTCCAGCGACGATGTTCCGCACCTGCCGGAGATCGGAGGCGACTTCTCGAACCGTGCCGGCCTAGTGCTCAATGACCCTAGCGGAGGGGTCTTCCCCAACAACATCATTCCCCAAAGCCGGATCGATTCGCTAGGCAGGCAGTTCGCGAGCTGGTATCCCGCCCCCAACCAGCCGGGAGACCTTTCGACACCACCGGCGAACAACTTCGTCAACAACGCCTCGAACGCCCTGACGCAGGACTTCTACACCGGGAAGGTGGATCACAACTTTGGCATCAACGACCGCATGTCCTTCCGCTTCCAGTTTTCTCGGAATCCGCAGACGGTCGCCGCCGTTTACCCGAACGACTTTGCGGACCCCAGGGCGGGCACCCGCGCCAACCGGCACACCAACGTGACGGGAAGCTGGATCCACCACTTCTCTCCCACCCTTATCCAGGACGTGCGCATCAACTGGGGTCGCCGTTTGCACATCAACCGGTCTGCCGGACGGTTTTCCGGGAAGAACGGCGAACTCAATGTGCCGGGCGTAAATCCGGAAGCTTCCGCCCGCATCGCGGTCAATGGCCTGACCAATCTGGGAGCGGGGAACCACGAAAGGATCCAGACACCGATCGAGACGTGGCAATTCGTCGACACTTACACGTGGATTCGAGGCAACCACCAGATCAAATTCGGCGGCGAGTGGCGCTTCGCGATGAACGTGGACGACTTCAACCAGTCGACCGGCGGACGGTTCAACTTTGGCAACCGGGCCACTGGCGTCGGCCTCGCCGAATTGCTGCTCGGCCACGTGGGTTCGGGACAGCTCGTCGACGCCGATATCCTTGAGAGCCGGACCGATTTTTACGGGGTCTTCGTCCAGGACGACTGGAGGGTCACTCCTACGTTCACGCTGAATATCGGCCTCCGGTGGGAACTCGACACGCCAAGGTGGGAACGACAGGACAACCGCCAGAGCGGTTTCGACCTCGATGAAATCAATCCGGTCTGCAATTGTCCCGGCGTGGTTACGTTCTCGGGACGGGACGGCCGCAGCAAGTACGCCCACGATTTCGACGCGAATAACTTCGGCCCGCGATTCGGCTTCGCATGGGAGGCAGCTCGCGGATTCGTGGTCCGCGGCGGATACGGCATCAATTACAACGGCATGTACGCACGGGCCGTGCCATTCACGCTCTTCAACGGATTCAGCCTGAGCGGGTCGTTCACGTCGGCGGATGGCGGCTTCACCAGGGCGTTCAAGCTAAGCGACGGAATGCCCGACGTTCCGCGCGAGGAACTGACGCCTGCGTTCGGCGCTGTGCCAATCGGAGACAGACCTCGCCTAGCTCCCGACTTCTTCCAGCAAAGCCAGCACAACGGCATGCACCAGCAGTGGAACTTGGGCTTGCAGAGGGAGCTGCCGGGCAACCTGCTTGCCGAAATCAGCTACATAGGCAACGTGGGCCACAACCTGGGCGGGGCCAACGTCAACATCAACATGATTCCGCTCGTGGGCGGTCGAGGGCCCGAGCGGCAGTCGCAGACGGCCAGGCCTTTCCCGCAGTTCAACACAGTCTGGCATGAGAGCCCGCCCTGGGGCAATTCCGCCTACCACTCGATGAACGTGAAAGCCGAGAAACGCTACTCCGGGGGGATGAACTTCCTGATGAACTACACGTGGTCGAAGTTCATCGACGACGTCGAGGCGGCGACGGAACTCGGGGGCGAGGTCGGCAACGGATACAGCCACATTGCGCTGCGACACCTCGACAAGGCGCTCTCGGGCAACGACGTCCGGCACCGCTTCATCGGCAGCGCTGTCTACGAACTGCCCTTCGGCGAGGGCCGTCCCATAGACTTCCAGAGCGGCGCCTTGGACGCCATTGTCGGGGGCTGGGGCATCGGGCTGATTGCCGAGTTCCGGAGCGGCGTGCCGTTCGGCGTTGTCGAGAACACCAACCGCTCGAACACGTACGCCCATGTGCAGCGACCAAATATCATGGGGCCGGTCTCGATGTTGTCGAACTGGCGGGACGACGTCAGGGCGAACAACTACTTCGAACCGTCTCTGTTCGCGGCACCGGGGCCCGGTGGAATCGGGAACAGTCCCAGGAATCTCTGCTGCGGACCCGGCTTCAACGGATTCGACCTCTCGGTCCACAAGTGGTTCAGCTTCACCGAGCGGCACCGGTTGCAACTTCGCGGGGACTTCTACAACCTGTTCAACCGCGCTGTGTTTGCCAATCCGGAGCTGCGTCGTGGCCGAGGGGCGTTCGGACGGATCGCCAACGTCCTAGTCGGCTCGAGCGGCCGTCTGGCGCAGATCTCGCTTCGCTTCGAGTTCTGACCCATTCAACCCGGGGGGCCGGTTCTTCGAATCGCGCTCCCCGTCTCCTGGCTGACGCAAGAATCGGCACCCGGCCTTGCCGAAGCAACTGCGGAAATCGCGGGACTGGCGGCAGGCGTCGGCCGCAGATGGTGGATTTCATCGGCGACGAGCAATGAGTGTGCGCTGATGGCGACGTCCTCCCTCCCTCGACACTGGACCTCATAAAGTTGCAGCGCCAGCGGGCGGCTGAGAGGAACCGAGACAGATCGGCTGGACCAACCTACTTCCACCTGCGTGGAGTTCGCGAATGCCGGCTGCGAGGGAAGCGGTTAGCGTGGGTTCGGCATCAGGCCAGTATTTTGTCAACGACCGTGCCCGATACGTCAGTAAGCCTGAAGTCCCGGCCCATGTGCCGGTAGGTCAGCCGCTCGTGGTCGAGGCCCATCAAGTGC
Organism: Bryobacterales bacterium; assembly: GCA_022823865.1. Taxonomy (GTDB): domain Bacteria; phylum Acidobacteriota; class Terriglobia; order Bryobacterales; family UBA6623; genus VXMF01. The sequence continues at coordinate 24,114 of JAJEHF010000019.1, read as the reverse complement.
AGGATCGTTGCTTGCAGGTCGTGCACGTGAACAGGGTCTTTCTCAACCTTGAGCGCAAGCTCGTCAGTCTCCCCCACCACTTGGCCGCCCTTCGTGCCCCCGCCGGCCAGCCACATCGAGTACCCGTTCGGGTGATGGTCCCGGCCCACCTTGTCGCCCACGTGCTTCAGCTGCCCGAGCGAAGTGCGCCCGAACTCCCCGCCCCAGACCACGAGCGTCTCGTCCAGCAGACCCCTCTGCTTGAGGTCTTCAAGCAGGGCTGCCACGGGCTTGTCCGTGATGTCACAGTTCTTCTTCAGGCTCTCGTCAAGGTTGGTGTGGTCATCCCAAGAGGCGTGAATCAGCATCACGACTCGAACGCCCCTCTCTACCATCCGGCGTGCCATCAGGCAATTGGTTCCGTAGGCGCTCGTCGGCTCCTGGCCAACGCCGTAGCTATCCTTCGTGGACTGCGATTCATCCGAGAAGTCGAGCAGTTCGGGGGCAGATGCCTGCATGCGGAATGCGAGTTCGTAGTTCGCCATGCGCGAGGCGACCTGAGGATCCCCGCTGCGCCGCAGTTTCTCGTCGTTAAGCCGCCGGAGCGTCTCAAGGCTCAACCTCTGGGAGTCACGCGAGACGCCGTCCGGGTTGGACAGGAAGAGGATCGGATCCCCGGACTTGCGAAACGGAACGCCCGCGTGCGTCGATGGCAGGAATCCGCTTGAGAAATTCGAAGCCCCACCACTGGCGCCTCGTCCGGAACTCAGGACAACGAATCCCGGAAGATTCTGCGACTCGCTGCCGAGGCCGTAGCTCAGCCACGCTCCCACGGTGGGCCTGCCGACCAAGGGGCTGCCGCTCATCAGCATTGACTGGCCGGGATGGTGGTTGACCTGACCGGTCTGCATCGAGCGGACGAGGCAGATGTCGTCGGCGACCCGCTGCAGGTTCGGCAGGAAGTCGCTGATTTCCATCCCGCTCTGCCCGCATGGCGAGAAATCGCGCGGACTGGCGAGGACCTTGGCCGTCGGCTTGATGAATGCGAGCTTCAGGTCTTTTGTCATCGAAGGCGGAAGGGGCTCGCCGTGCCAGCGCTTCAGGGCGGGCTTCGGGTCGAAAAGATCCATCTGGCTAGGAGCTCCCGCCATGAACAGGAAGATCAGATTCTTCGCCTTGGGCGCGAAGTGAGGGCGCCTTGCCGCCGCGCTTCCGGGCGCTCCGGCAGCCAAGCCGTCCAAGCCCATCAGGTGAGCGAGGCCCACGGTTCCCAGACCTGCCGCGCAGGTGTCGAGAAAGCTGCGACGGGCCAGCACTCTGCTGTACGTTTCGCGCGTCATCTCCGTCTACTCCCGAGTGATGAACTCGTCCAGGTTCAACAGGATTCGGCTCATCCCGACCCAAGCTGCCAATGCCGTGGGATCAGAAGGCTGCCCGGCCCGGTCGATCTCGAACGGGAACCAACGCAGCGCCGTCTCCCGGTCCTCTTCCAGCATCGCACGCTGCCGGACGAAGTAATCGTGCATCGCCTCCCGTTCGGAGGAGGTCGGCCTGCGAGCCAGGCACAGGTCGAAGGCCCGGTCCAAGCGGCTGTCAAACGTCGCTCCGGGTGTTTCGTCCAAGACCCGGTATGCAAGGCCCTGTGCCATTTCGAAGAAGGCCGGATCGTTCAGCAGGTTCAGGGCTTGCAGCGGGGTATTGGACCTGGTCCGGGCACATTGAACCACGTTCCGCTCCTGCAAGTCGAAGTTTGCCAGGAACGGATACGGGGTGGTCCGTTGGAAGTGGATATACAGCCCCCTCCGATACTTGTCACGCCCGGCGCTCTCCGGCCATTTCACGGAACCGCCGTAGCTCAGGTCGGTCACGCCCTCCGGCTGGTAGGGCCGAACGCTGCGTCCTCCCACCCTCGGCTCGAGCAGGCCGGACACTGCGAGCGAAGCATCGCGAAGCGTCTCTGCGGGGAGGCGCAGCCGAACCTGCCGCGCAAGCAGCCGGTTGGAGGGATCCCTCTCCTCGAGGTCCTGCCGCCAGTCGGAGGCCTGCCGGTAGGTCGCGGACGTCGCGATCAGGCGATGCACGTGCTTGAGTCTCCAGCCCGAATCGATGAACTCGGCCGCGAGCCAGTCCAGCAGTTCGGGATGCGAGGGCGACTCGCCGCGCAAGCCGAAGTTGTCCGAGGTAGCAACCAAGCCGACGCCGAAGTACTCCTGCCAGATCCGATTGACGGCTACGCGCGCCGTCAACGGATTCTCCCGGGAAACGAGCCACCCAGCCAGGTCGCGCCGGCTGGGCAGCGGATCTTTAGACTCGACAGGCGGCAGCGTCGCGGGAGTCCCGCGCGACACCTCTTCTCCCAGATCGTTCCACTCTCCTGCAAGGTGGACGTGCGATCGCCTGCCCGCGGCATCGGCCTGGACTGCTCGCGCCCGGCTCACGTCGGGAAAGTCAGCAACCAGGGCATGGACTTCCTTGACGGCATCCTTGAAGCCGGTCGCCTCGTATTCCTGCTTGGTCGTGACTCGGCTGTAGTTTCGCAGGAACCACTCCGTCACGGCGTAGTCCTCTCGCCAGGGACGCTGGCTAGTGGGAGTCCGCAGGATTCGCTGGCCATCGTCAAGATAGAGGGCCAGAATGTCCCAACTCGTGTCCCATTCATACTCGACACCCGGATTCTCCGACGCCCAGAGCATCTTCTCGGTCCACGGAGCCATCAGTTCGCGCACCTTGTACTTGCCGTAGATGGCCTCGAGCTCGCGGTGGAAGCGAGGCTTGGCTTGCAAGTAGGGGCCCATCTCTCCCGGAAGCGGAGCGTCGATGTCCACCTCGTCCAGATCGTTGAAGAACGCGAACATCCGGTAGTAGTCTCTCTGCGTGATCGGGTCGTACTTGTGATCGTGGCAACGAGCGCACTCCATCGACAGGCCCAGCCACACGGTGGCAACCGTGTTGGTCCGGTCCACAACCTCCTCGAATCGGAACTCCTCCACGTTCACGCCACCCTCGCGGTTCTTGAGGGTGTTGCGGTAGAAGCCCGTGGCAACGCGCTGCTCGGTTGTCGCCCCGGGCATGAGGTCCCCTGCGATCTGATCCGCGGTGAACCGGTCAAACGGCAGATCGTCGTTCAGCGACTCGATAACCCAGTGGCGGTAGCGCCACGCGTGCGGCCGCACCGTGTCCTTTTCGTAGCCATCGGAGTCGGCATACCGCACCTGGTCCAGCCAATGCGACGCCCAGCGCTCGCCGAAGTGGTCCGACTCCAGCAGGCGGTCGACCAGCGCTTCGTAGTCGGCAGCGCTGGCGACGTCCTCGGGACCCGGAGGCAGCCCCGTCAAGTCGAGAAGCACGCGACGCACCAAGGAGCTGGCGGGCGCCTCGGGCGATGGTTCCAAGCCCTCCCGCTCGAGCCTTGCGAGGACGAACGCATCGATCGGGTTCCGGACCCAGCTGGTGTCGCGTACGTCGGGCACGACCGGCCGCCGATTGGGCCGGAATGCCCAATGCCCCGACGGCGCGGCGGAATCCGCGGACCCGCCGCGAACACCCCACTCGGCCCCTGCGGCGATCCACGCACGGAACGTGTCGATGTCCTGCTCCGGCAAGGGTTGGCTTGGCGGCATCCGCTGAAGGCCTTCGCGACCCTCAAGCCGCTTGACCAGGACGCTCGCCGAAGCGTCTCCCGGCTCGATGACAACCCCGGAGTCACCCCCCCGTAGGGCATCGTCGCGCCGATCGAGCCGCAAGCCGTTCTGCTGCAGGGCCTCGCCGTGGCAGATGACGCAGTGATCCCGCAGAAGCGGCTCGATATCGTCGGCGAACGAGACCTCTGCGGCTGCCGCAGGGCACAGGAACACCGACAACGCTCCCAAGGACAAAGCCTTGGCCGTCATGGCCACATCCTACCCCAGCCCCTCGCGCCAATCAAGGCCCAGACGCGATCTGTCGCATCCGATTGCGCAATGCCGTATCCAGTCGCGCGAGCGCCCTAGCGGTCTCCTGGCTCGCGTCGTCGACAAGATTTACATGCTCGCCAGGATCTTCGACCAAGTTGTAGAGCTCATCCTTGCCAGGACGGCTGTCGCGCACCAGCTTCCATTCCGGCGTTCGCCACATGCGCTGGTCCACCTGTTCCTGGTGCAGCTGGCGATACTCGCCGTAGAAGGAAGTCCGCCAAGGGATTTCCCGCCCCTCCAGCAACGGCAGGAAACTCTCCCCGCGAATGACAGCATCGGCTGGAACCTCGAGGTCAGCCATGGCCAAGATTGTGGGGAACCAGTCCAAATTCAAGACCACTCGGTCGACGGCACTGCCTGCCTCGAGGCGCCCCGGCCAGCGCACTACGGCCGGAACGCGAATTGAATGGTCGTACATGTTGGAACGATATCCGCGGTTGTCGGTGAGAAGCCAGCGCCCGTTGCCTTTGTGCCAGATGCCGTTGTGGCCCATGTTGAAGCCGTGGTCGCTAGTGAAAATGACGACCGTCTCGCCCGCAATGGCCAGCTCGTCGAGAGCGGCGAGCAGGCGGCCCACGTTCCGGTCCAAGCTGGCGACCGATGCGAGGTACTCGGCAAGCATCCTCGTGGCGCGCGGAGCGTCAAGACCCGGGTAGTCCGGCTCTGGCAGTGTGACGTCGAGGCCCTTGAACGGATTCCAGTCGGCCTCGCTCAGAGGCAGCCATGTCCGGTCTCCGTCGGACGTCCGATTGGAGGTATTCGCGTGCGGAGCCCAGAAATGCAGGCTCAGCAGGAACGGAGCGCGCCCGGTGGATGTCCGGATGAAGCGAATCGCCTCGTCGGTGAGCACGTCCGGCGTATATCCGTGAACTACGCGGACCACGCCCTCGGACTCGACCTTGGGGTCCTTGGAGATGCCCGCTCCGCTCCTGAATCCGTAGAACAGGTCATATCCGTTGTTCGTCGGCAGGTGCCGATCCTGGCTCCCGACATGCCACTTGCCGACAAAGCCTGTCGCGTATCCGGCAGCCTGCAACAATTTCGGCCAAGTCGGCAGCTCCGGGGCAAGGCCCTTGGCAGGTTCTTGGGTCGAATTGAGGTAGTCGGTAATCCCGAGTTCTGTGCCGTAGCGGCTAGTCAGCAGACCGGCGCGGGAGGGGCTGCATACGGGAGTGGTCGTGAACGCGCTGGTCAACGCCACGCCCTCGGAGTACAAGCGGTCGATATTGGGTGTTCTCGATTGGCGGTTGCCCAGTGCGCCAATCGTCCACGCCGCTTGGTCGTCGGCGTAGACGAACACAATGTTGGGCCGCTCGGCCCGCAGCGACGAACCGAGCATGCAGAGAGCGGCGAACATCCCGATCCACGACAGGATTCCCCGCCCCACGGAAGGCATATCGGGAGGGACTTGCTGCATACGAGCCATGGGCGGCCACGGCGTTCGGGTCGAGTATAGACGACCGGGCACCACCATTTCGAGACTGACGTCTCGCGAGTGCATCGACGCTTTTCGCGGCCCGTCCCTGTCGTTTCGCCGTTCCCCGCCGTCGGCTTCCTCGCTCGACGGTCGTGCAAGACCCTTCGCCCGATTCGAATGCTGCGCGTGCTGGTTCGGGAGTCGATGCGCACGCCATGGGCGACAAGACATGCGATGCCCGCCGGTGCCCTTCGCGCGATCAGGACGGAGCCCTCGCACGGCACCAGCAGATTACTTCGGAGGCGCAAGAGCCGGAGCGCAATTCCGGCTCCAGATGCCCCTTGACTGTTCCGAACGGCGGTGTTAGCGTACCTCCAGAATCGTTGGGCTGAAAACTCCGAAGTGACCATGCATAGCCGAGGGTTCTGCTTGATCCCAGAAAATTGGCGCGACCGAATCCCGCGGTGGGACTTCGACTGAGAGGCTGCGTAAGCGTCCCCAGCGACCGCGGTGGCTTGGTTCTAACTTCCGTGTATCCGTGCAGCGGCAAGTGAGGTGAGAAATGACACGGTTCGGCAGACTCACCCGACGCGAGGCCCTAGGGGCCGCGGCGGCCGGACTGGCCATCCGCGCCCGCGCAGCTTCGCCGAACGATCAGATCGGTGTCTCCATCATCGGTGTCGGTCGGATGGGCCACGGCCATGTCGAGCGCGTACTGGCCCGAGACGATGTCCGCATCGTCTCGCTCTGCGATGTCGACCAAGCCAATCTGGAGCGCGCCGCGCAGACCGTAAACCGTGCGCGCGGGGCGAGTCCCGTGCAGGTCGAGGACTTCCGGAAGGTGCTAGAAGCCGATTCGGTCGACGCGGTCATCGTCGCGACCCCACACCACTGGCATGCGCCGATCGCAATTCGCGCCATGCAGGCAGGCAAGGACGTTTACATCGAGAAACCGGCAAGCCACGTGTTCCGCGAAGGCAGGCTCTTGGTCGATGCAGCGAGGAAGTACGACCGGATCGTGCAACACGGAACGCAGATGCGCTCCAGCGAGGTGACGGAGAAGGCCGACGAGCTGCTCAAGCGGGGCATTATCGGAGAAGTCAAGACCTCCAAGGCTTGGAATTGCCAATTGCACGTCCACCGGCAAGCCGTTCCCGACACGCCGATCCCGGCCGGCGTCAACTACGACCTGTGGGTCGGGCCCGCGCCCTATGACGGGGTGTTCAATCCGAACCGCTACAACCGCAATTGGAACTGGTACCGCCGCTTCGGAAACGGCGACATTGGCGGAGACGGCCCCACGACATCGATCTAGCCCGCTGGGGGCTGGGAGTGGAGACGCACCCAATCCGCATCACCGCCCACGGCAGCCGCATCGCCCTCGATGGCGAGCGCGAGTTCCCCGACAACATGATGGTCGCTTATCAATACGCCGACGACAAGGTGCTGCTGTACGAGGAGCGCGCCTGGACTCCGTACGGGCTGCATGGATTTGACAGCGGAAACGCCTTCTATGGCACAGAGGGGTACATGATCTTCTCGCGGCGGGGGTACTTCCAGGTATATCTGGGCAGGGAGGAGGAAAAGGGTCCTGGGATGGCCGAAGGCCCCAGAGGGCACCCCGAGCACATGAACAACTTTCTCGACTGCGTGCGCAGCCGCGAGCAACCGGTCGCGAACGCCGAAGTCGCCCACCTGTCGTGCGGGCTGGTCCATTTGGGCGAGATCGCCTACCGTGTAGGCCGCGTGCTGCGTTTCGACCCCGCGAAGGAGCAGTTCCTAGACGATGCCGAGGCCGACAAGTTGCTCACGAAGGAATACCGTGAGCCTTGGTCGATGCCCGACCCGGTATAGGGCGCGCAACCAAACAAGCCTGCGACCCTGCCGCGGCTCGCCCGAGCGGCGACAAGGCTGGGCCGCTCATCCAGGCCGGGGCAGACAACGGCTCCCCTCATTCCAAGCAACTGGGTGCTAGCCGGGTGATGCCCGGGCAGCCTGACTTCGTGACCTCGAAGTGTTCGCTCGAGTGTGGTCGCGAATGGTTGTGCGGTGGCCGCGATCGTGAAGCCCAAGGACGCAATAGCTTGGATTTTCGCGGAGAGTGTGATCAAAGTGATCCACCAGCGTTGACGCATCCCATCGTTGGTGATACAAGAGGCGAGGCAAGTGGCACCAAGGCCACGGGAGGGCAGGATGCAACAGTCAAATTCGAACAAACGAGGGGACGTCAATCGAGTGTCGGCAATCCTTGTCGCACTCGTTGCGGGTTTGATGGTGGTGCCGGCTGCAGCGCAGGTGACGACCGCCACCATCTATGGCCGGGTTCTGGACCCGTCCGGCGCGGTCATTCCGGGAGCGGCGGTCCGTGCTGCCAATGAAGCCACGGGCTTGGAGAAGGCCGCGCAATCGAATGAGCGGGGAGAGTTCGCCGTCGCATACATCCCGGTCGGTCCGTACACGATCACCATCGAGGCTGACGGCTTCACTACTCACGTTCAATCCGGGGTCAACCTTTCCTCCGGCCAGACGGCTGATTTAAGCTTCGTGCTGGAGGTTGGCGCGACCACCGAAATGGTCGAGGTCAGCGCGGATGCACCGCTGTTGAACACCACCAGCGCCGAGCAGGACATCAGCCTTAGCAGCGATCAGGTGGACCACTTGCCGTTGCGCAATCGAGACATTACGTCGATCATCGACCTTGGCACGGGCGCGTCCAGTAACGGGCTTACGATTTCGCTGAACGGCTTGCCCCCGCGCGGATTCACCTTCGCTGTGGACGGCGTCAATGCCGTGCCCGACTCGGAGTTCGCATCGCTGGCCGCCTACCAGAACTACAACTTCATCAAGGGGGTTAGCGTCGAGGCAGTACAAGGAGTCGAAGTTTCGAAGAACATCTTCTCCGCAGAGATCGCCAACACCCTCGCTGGCAACGTCAACATCATCACGAAGGGCGGCACCAACGACTTCCATGGCAGCGTGTTCGAGCAATACCAAGCTGGCGGGCTGAATGCGAACAACCACATCCTGGCACGGAAGACATCGTTGGTCTTCCACCAGTACGGCGGGTCGCTGGGCGGGCCGATCGTGCGGAACAAGTTGTTCTTCTTTGGCACTTTCGAGGGGTACCGCTACAACGCCCAACAGACACTCTCGGGCTCCGTCCCTTCGACCTGGGTGCGAGAGCGGGCGATCGCCGTGATGCCCGAGTCCAAGGCCTACTGGGATCTGTGGCCAGCGCCCACTGAAGCACCCGCCACTCCGGATGCCGTCGATTCGAACTTTGTCGGCACGGATGCCCGCCAGCGGGAGGACAACACCGCCTCGGTCCGCACCGACTATTCCATCAGCCCCAACGACCTGCTGACCGTGCGGTATACCCGCGGGCGGCCGTTTCAGAGGAGCCCCAGGGTAGCCATCGGCAACTCGCGCGTGCATGACGGACTGACCGAGAATCTCTCTTCGACCTATAACCGCGTCTGGCATCCGACCCTTACGTCCGAGACCCGTTTTGGGTATAACCGCGCCGATCTGGACCGCGTTGACCAGATGCTCCTGGCGGGCATCCCGCAGATCAACGGCGCGGGTCTGCCCTCGCCCTCGCAGGGGCGGCGCTTCGCAAAGAAAGGCTCGACGTCGACGCTGGAGCAGAACTTCGCCTTGCAGAAAGGCAGGCATGCCATCAAGTTCGGAGGTCTCTACCAGCTGGTATTCGTGCGACGGGCGATTGAAGACACCCCGAACTTCGAATTCAACACGTTGGAGGAATTGTTTTCGAACCAGCCGCGCAGCGTTCGATTCAACTTCGGACTGGACCCATTCGAGATGACGCGCTGGCAGACCGGATTCTTCTTCCAAGACGATATCCGTGTCAGTTCGGACTTGACGTTAAACCTCGGCCTCCGCTGGGACTTCGACTCAGTACCCACCGAACGGGACGGGCGCTTCTTCAACCGGATCACGCCGTTCGGTGAGAACTTGCCGCCTGACCAGCCCTGGTATCCGCAATACAACTCGTTCTCGCCCCGGCTTGGCTTTGCATACAAGGTTGGCGACTCCGGAAATACGGTGATCCGGGGAGGATCAGGCATTTTCGTCATGCCGCACAACTTCTTCTCGGGCCCGGTGGAAATCATCCGCAACGCGGCAGACTCGCCGGCGGAAGTTGGCTTCAGCCGTGCGCAGGTCGAGCAATTCGGAGTCCAGTATCCGTTCAGCACCGAAAGGGCCAAGTCGCACGCCCAGGCCTCCGGCATTACCGGCGGAACCGTGGTGGACCCGAACTGGAAGAACGCCTACAGCATCCAGTACACGCTGGGCGTCCAGCGCCAGCTCACCGGCACCACTGTGCTCGACGTGGCCTACGTGGGCAATCACGGCGTCAAGGTGACAACCAGCCCGCGCGTGAACCGCCCGGACCGGGTGACGGGACTGTTGCCGCGGGAAGACTTCACGGCCCGCTTTCGGTTCTACCAGAGCAATGATTCGACAACGTATCACAGCTTGCAGACTTCGCTCAGGAAGCGATTCTCGAACAATCTCACGTTCAACATGAATTACACCTGGGCCAGCAACATGGCGTACTCGAGCGGCGATTTGAGCTGCTGCTTGATCGAGCCCTGGAGTCTCGACGACCTCGCCAACAACCGCGCCCCGACCGGATACCACATTCGGCATCGCTACACGCTGGACTTCGTCTACGAGATCCCAGTTCCAGACGGACTGGGGGGTGTCGCAAAGAGCATTCTCGGCAATTGGCAGATCGGCGGGATCCTGACGCTGAGGACCGGCAACCCACTCAACATCTTCCAAGGCAGCAGCGGCCCCGCGCAGCGGCCTGATATCAAGGCTTCCAGCCATGCAGCCGCTGTGAGGAGCGACTGGAGCACCAGCTTGCCAAACGGCACGTACTGGTTCTTGGCCGATGGCGCGTTCGAAGAGGTACCTAGACACGATGTCAGTCGGCAGTCGCTGCGCCAAGGCACGCTTTCGCGCAACGCAATCTACGGCCCCGGCTTTTCCGGGATCGATGCGACCATCAACAAGAGGGTGTTTTTCAACGAGAATCACCGAGTGGAAGTACGGGTTGAGCTCTTCAACGCTACGAATCACACGAACTTCGGCGGAATGCAGCGAAACACTCGCAGCAGCCAGTTTGGTCGGATCACGAGCACGTCACCTGGAAGGACCACTCAGTTGAGTCTGCGGTACGAGTTCTGAGCATCGACGAGCGTTTCGCAGTGGATCGAAGAAACTCGGCTTGCACCGTCGCGTAGGGTTCGGAATGCGGTTCGTGCCTTCGATCGGCCGAGCCGCAGCACAGAGGTGACTCGAAGGGGGAACGCTCCGAGCCGACCTCGATCAACCCTTGCATGGGGCAAGCGTTTCTCGTACGTCTAATCGCAGCGCGATCGACCTGAAGGGGGGCTGGCGGGATGCCGTGTGTAACGGTCAGACCGTCGCGTGCGCGGCCGAAAGCAGACGCACCTCACGCCTGCGACGCGAGTCAGTCGTCCAGCAACAGGTTTGCCTCGACCTGGCGCAAGTACTGCGCGGAAACGCGCGCGACTTCCTCTCCGCTCGGCTCGAACTTGAATACTTCCAGCGAGAGCCAGCCGTCATAGCCGATTTCCATCAGAGCCCCCAACGGCACGCTGAAATCGTAGTTTCCCGTCCCGGGATGGCGGCCGTCCATCTCGTTGATATGCACATGCTTGATGAGTTCCGCGTGCTGCCGGATCAATACGTCATGAGGGACCGGCTCGGCAACCGCATTATGGGTGTCGAACATAGTCTGAACGGCCGGATGCCCAATCTCGTCGACCATCGCGCGCGTCTGCTCCATCGAGGTGAGCACGTCGCACAAGTGGGGCGCCAGGGTCTCCGGCAGGATAGTGACGCCGCTCTCGCCAGCGTGCTCGGCTACCGAGGCGAGACCGTCGCGGAGGCGCTTGACGGCATCTTCCGCCGTGGAGCCACCAACCGTTCGGCGCTGCTTGCCCGAACCGAGAATCATCAGGCCGTTGTCGCCTAGGTCCGCGCACAAGTCGACGAGCCGGCGGAAGTAGTCCCAGCTGCTCTGCCGCACCGCGTCGTCTGGCGTCGTTATGTGCAATTCGCCAGGCGGTGCCGTCAGCAGGCTGTGGAGCCCCACGTATGCAAGCCCCTCTTGCTCGAGTGTGGCCCGGTATTCGCGGCGCCTCTCGAGGGATAAGCCGGCCGGATCCTCGGACAACGTCCACGGTGCGATTTCGAGGCCCGCGTATCCAGTTGCCAAGGCAAGTTCGCAGCCTCTCGCGAATCCGGCTCCTTGGAACGTCTCGTTACAGACGGCCAGCTTGAACCGGTGCCCTGCGGAAGCTGAGGGCTCGTCCGGTTGGGGTGCGGGGGCGCAGGCTGCCGCCGAGAGGCCGATCAGGAACGCCCGGCGCTGCATCGATTCACAGCTTGAAGAGCTTCCGCGCGTTGCCGCCGAAGATCTTCTGTTGGTCGCTGGAGGGGAGGCCGAGGCTTTGAATGTGGCCCGCAATCGTCTTCGGGTCGACCCACGGATGATCGCTGGCATACAGCATCCGATCAACCCCCACGTAGTCAATGCCGTATTGGATCGCCATCGGGATCGGTGACACAGTATCCAAGTAGACGCTCCGGAGATACTCGCTGGGCGGCTTGACAATGTTCTCCGCGCCCCGACCGAGGACTTGCGTCTGATGGTCGATCCGGCCAATCAGGTACGGGAGCGTGCCCCCAACGTGGGGACATACAAGCTTCAACCGGGGGTGCTTGTCGAGGATCCCGGCGAGAATGATGCGGCCCAGAGCAATCGTCGTGTCGAACATCAGACCGAGGCCCGCCATCATGCCCCGGCCCTTGGTTTGCTCGTAAGTCACCGGATGGGCGGGATGAAGCAGAACCGGCAGATCCATGCGCTCGGCTGCGGCGAATAGCTCTGCGTATTCCGGTTCGTCCGGAAAGCGGCCTTCGAGGTTCGAATACAGCAGGATGCCCTTCATGGCGAGCTGGTTCACGCAGCGGTCCAATTCCTTGAGCGAGGCGTTCATGTCTTGCAGCGGAAGGACGATCAGGCCTGCGAAACGCTCGGGGTAGCGCTTCCCCAGATCGCCAATCCAGTCGTTGATGACGCGCGCCGCGGCCGGGCCTTCCGTTCCGAAGGTCTCGGGCCCAGGGTCGTTCGTGCTGATCGTCGTCAGGCTGATCCCGGCCTCGTCCATGGCGGCGAGCTTCGCGTCGACATCCATGTGGTTGTCGCGCAGGCGGCGGTGCCAAGCGTCTTGGCCGGCCAGGCCGGTGACCACGTACGTTTGGCCGTCCTTGCGGTACGAATACGGCGGCTCCTTGCGTTTCGCCATCATCTCCACGAGTTCGGGCACGAAGAAATGGCTCTGGCAGTCGACCATGAAGTGGCCGGGTTTCTCGTAGCCCAGAGCAGCCGTCGCTCCAGCTGCGGTCAGGGCACCTCCTTGAATGAATTGCCTGCGGTTCGTTCCGGTCACATGCCGTCCTCTTCGCTGTTGGGCAGCAGCCCTGCTGGAAAGGGCCTTACGCTGCCATCATCTCGTCCCAGGTGACCTCTTCCTTGCGGTCGATCGCCATCTGGCCTAGTAAGGCCGTCAGGGTGCTTTCCGCTCCGCGCACCCCCGTGTTGGCGGGCTTGTCGTCTAGGATCCGCCCGAAAAACTCCTCGAGCGCGTCAATCGTGATGTCCCGGGGCGACTTCTCTTCGACCGTGTCGTTCCTCCCGCGGTGGTGCTTCCAGTAACCGCGCGCCGTCTCCACGACTCCGCCATCGAGGAAGTACCGCTCGTACACTTCCCTGTAGAACGAAGGCGAGAGGTAGGATCCGACCAGATTCGCCTGGATGTCGTCGCCGTAGTCGAACGTGACATTGAGGTGATCAAGCAGGTCGCCGACCTTCATCACGGCCCGCCCGCCTGTCCCGATCGCCTTGACCGGATGGGAGCCGATGAACCAGTTGAGGCAGTCGATGTTGTGGCAGAACGTTTCGGTGATGATCTCCCCGTAGGTTGCACGCCAGATTTTCCATTGCTCGAGTTGTTCTCTCTCGTTCGTCGGCGCCGGCCTGGCAGGCTCCTGCCCGGTCATTCCGCTCTTGAGGAAATGCGAGTGCGCTAGGTTGATCTTGCCAATCTGACCTGAGTCGATCAGCTCCTTGGCGGCATGGTAGACCTTGCCATGGCGCTGCTGGTAGCCGAAGGTGATGTTGAGGTTGCGCGGAGCCGCATCCGCGAGCCGCATCACCCTTCTTGCCCCTGCCAGATCAGCTGCTGCGGGCTTTTCGATGTAAATGTGCTTGCCGGACTTGAGCGCCGCTTCGAAGTGGTCGGGATGCATGTAGACCGGCGTCGCGATAATCACGGCGTCAACGTCACTTGCGAGGACGTCGTTCAAGTCCTTGTAGAGCTTCACTCCGTCGAGCGAGACCTTTTCCCGCGCCCGCCCGATCGAGGCGTCTGAGATTTCCGCCACCGAAACGAGTCGCGCCTGGGACATGCTCGCAATATGGCGGGCATGACTGCTGCCTCGGCCGCCCATGCCGATGATGCCGACGGTTACTGCCGAATTTGCCGCGCTACCGGCCGCTGCCGCCAGAGGCATCACCGCAGCGGAGCGGATCAATCCGCGTCGTGTGATCGAGTTCCTGTCCATGGGGCCACGTTCCTCGGCGACAATCCTAGCACCGCAGCTCTCAGCTCACTAGCCGATTTGATTCCCAGTTGAACGCGAATCCCTTTCACCCATTGGGCGCGTCGAGATTCTCGGTCAGCTCCGCAAAGCAAGCTAGCTTGGCGGCAGCGATTCAATCTGCGGAATCGACGGGAACCGTCGCACTACTTTGCGATAGAACGGCTCTCGTGAGGCCTGTAGGCCGCGCACGAGCCTGCTCTCCGTTTTGGCGTAGACACCGATGTCTCAAGCAGCTTCGTGCGACGCGTCCGGTCGCAAGTTGCAGGCCGATCTGGGCAAGCTAGCTCCAAGAAACGCTGTGGGTCGCAATGCCCGTTCGCCCGCACTGGAGCACAATGAACGCAACGAGGGCGCGATAGGCAATTGACTATGGCCATGCTGACTGTACGGAACCTACCCGACGAGGTGCATCGCGCCTTGAGGGTGCGCGCGGCCCGGCACGGCCGCAGCACCGAAGCCGAGGTGCGCGCCATATTGCAAGAAACGGTCCTCCCGGACGGGCGGGTCAGACTAGGGTCGCGGCTGACCGCCATCGGCAGGCGCGCAGCGTTATCGGATGAAGAGTTCGCAGCCTTCGGCCAACGTGACACGGCTCGGGCCCGACCCCTCGATCTCGAATGATACTTATCGATACCGACGTAGTTTCGGAACCGTTACGCAGGGTTCCGGATCCACAGGTCGCCGAGTGATTCAACTCTCAGGCGCTGGAGACGCTGTATCTGTCCGCCACTCCTGTCGCAGAAGTGCGTTTCGGCGCCCAGTCGTTGCCGGCCGGCCGCCGCCGCAGCCGCCTTCACGAGGGGTTGGAGCGGATGGCTACATCGCGGCGATCGCGGCAGCCAACGGAACGATGGTGGCGACGCGAGACACCTCTCTGTTCGAGGCGGCCGGACTAACGACCGTGGATCCGTGGGATGTGTAGGAAATCCCCGGCTAGCACAAACGCGCTATCGGGGATCGTGATCGAGGGATAGAAGGCGGCATTGACCACCGCTGAGGACTGCGGCCATGAATCGCTTCCGCCGCCCTGCGCTTGAGCACAGCTCGGGCCGTGCCCGTTCGGGCGTTAGTAGGTCGTCCACGAATCCAACAGAGCCGGGGGAAGTTCAGGAGCCTCTTTCTCGGGAGTGAAATTGGAGGCGAGGTATTCGTACAGCGCCTCGAACTCGCTGTCCGTCAGCCCCTCCACCCGCTCGCGGTGCTCCAAGCTGCTGCGGTACCAGGCTGCCTCGTCCAAAGGCAGCACCAAGATCGGCACAAGCACATGGCAGCTTTGGCAATTGTCCAAGACCAGGTCGCGCCCTGCGCCCTCCGGAAATACATCATTGATGTTGAACGCGGACCAGTCGCGAGGTGCATCCTCGACGGCAGCGGGCTCCTGTGGACTGGGCTGAACTTGGCTGCAGGCTGACAGAGCAATCCAGAGTGCCAAGCCGAGGCATGCGGTCGTGGCGCCGACCCGGAACTCAACCCCGTGCTCGCCCGGCTGAGCACTCAGATGCCGGCTTGCCATCAGAACGGCGTACAGCCACCCTCAAGGAACTGGGACGGAATGGCAGGCTCGGGTTTGGCGTCGTTGAAGTTCTCGCTCAGGTACGCAAAGAGGACTTCGTAGTCGGCGTCATTCATGTCGGGCAGCTTGTCGCGGTGATCCTGCTTGAGGCTGGCCCAACGGGCCTGGGTGCGCTGGCCAATCGCGGCGCAGGCCGCTGCGTGGCAGGCCCCACAACTGTCCAACACCATCGGCCGTCCAAGCCCTTCGGGAAATATGTCCGTCAGCGATGCCGCTGCTGCAACTGCCGGAGCGGATTCCGTGGCCTGCTCGACTTCCTGCTCGGTCGGGCCAGGCGCCCCGCCGCATCCGGCCATAAGCAACGTGAGGGCAATGATCACTCTCGAGTCAATCGACATACACGTCCTCTGGCATCTGCTTGGGTTTCTGGATTCTGTCTTTGAGAGAGAAGACCGGCACCACAATCTCGGAGGTTGCCGCGTGGGCTGGAAAGCCATCCTCCGCAAGCCGCCTAAGAGCGTCGCTGACTGGCTCGTCGTAGAACTGCTCGCTGCACTTGCCGCAGACCAGCGCAGGGATATCTTCTACTATGGCCACGCGGTCTCCCTGCCAGATAGCGGTGCGCATGGTCTTGGCTACCATGGCAGCCTGACAACGCGGGCAAACGGCTTCGGCTGCTGGTTCTGTTGTCAAGTCCGGTCCCGAATCCAACGCGGCGAAGCAGACGACTTCGCCGAATCAAGAGCATAGCGCTCGCCAGAGGCCCCGGCTACCGCACTGCCCTGCCCGTTCCGCTTCAGGCGCGCACGAGCTGCTTCGCGGCATCCACGATCTTGGGCGCATCGGGACGCAACCAAGACATCATGCCGGCCGCACCGGGCCCCGGCACGTCTGGGAATGCGATGCGGCGCGTCTTGACCCCGGGCAGCGCCTGTGCCACCTCGGCGACGACATGGGCACCAAAGCCCGCCGTATAGTGCCCGTGCTCGACCACTAGCAGACGTCTCGTCTTGCGCGCCGAGGTCACGATGGTGTCCACGTCCAGCGGCTTCAGAGACCGGGGATCGATGAACTCGACGCTGATCCCCGTCTTGGCCAGCTGGGCGACGGCACGCCCGGCATCCACGGTCGCGGGCGCCCAAGCGACCAGAGTGAGATGACTGCCCTTGTTGCGGACCACAGCCTCGCCGAGAGGCAGCTCGTAGGCCTCGTCAGGAACGTCCGGCTGGCTGCCTGACTTGACTTCCGGGTAGTCCAGGTAGACGACCGGGTCTGGATCCCGGATGGCCGAGATCAACAGTCCCTTGGCATCGTAGGCATTGCTCGGTGCGACGACCTTGACGCCCGGCAGGTTTGCGAACATCGCCTCCGCCCCGACGTCGGTATGCTGCCCGGCGCTGCCGCGACGGCGCCCCGCGCCATCCACCCAGAGAACGAACGGCATGCTCGCCTGGCCACCCGTCATCGAGCGGAGTTTGCCGGCTTGGTTGTATACGTACTCGATGGCAAAGATCTGCGCCATCGAGGGCAATCGAGCGATGGCCTTCGATCCCGCTGCGGCCATGCCGATGGCGACGCCCGCGATCCACGATTCGTCGATGGGCCAGCCGCGGCCAGAGGTCCGCAGGTCACCGAACTCGCCGACCAGATCGAAGACTTTCCCGTCCGGACCGATCGTGGTGGGCTTCTGGTACTCGTAGTAGTAGACCATGTCCGGGTCTGCCCGCATTTCTTGTGCAACCGCCTCGAGCTGGGCGTAGTAGTACGACTTCTTGGCCATGGTGCTTCCTCCTCTTCGCTAGGTTGCGACCGCGCCCTTGCGGTTGTAGAACTGGCTGGCCAGGACAGCCCCTTCTGCGTGTGTGTTAAGCACGCCGGCGGCCGGATCCGGATCGGCGCCGTTGCGCGCGAATTCCACCGAGGCATCCACGGCCGACTGCGCATCCTCCTCGATCTTGGCGAGTTCGCCCTCCTCTGCGAGGCCCTTGGCCAGCAGCCAGCGCTTGTAACGCGGTAGCGGGTCGCGGGTCATCCAGCCGCGCACTTCGTCGTCCGTGCGATAGGGAAGGCCGACCGCGCCCTCTTGCCCAAGCCGCGCCCCAGCGAAGCCGCTGTGGTCGTACCAGCGGTAGGTCAGCGCCTCGATCACGCTTGGTCCCTTGCCGGCTTGCGCCCATTCGACGGCCTTCTTGGTGGCGTTGTAGACCGCTGCTACGCTGTTGCCGTCCACCAGGTGGTGCGGCAGGTCGAGGCCCTTCGTGTAGTCGGAGATATACTTCGTCGGCGCGGTGTCGGCCACCGGGATGGCCATGTACTGGAAGTTGTTCTCGTTGACGAAGATCACGGGAATGTCAAGGTTCTTGCAACTCCGCACCGCGCTGAAGTAGTAGGGAGAAGCCGCCGCGCCGTCCCCGAAGAACGCAACCGCGACCTGCTTGGTGCCGCGAATCATGCCGCGCAGGGCTGCCCCTGCAGCCATGTAGAAGCTGGCCCCGACGATGCCGTTCATGCCCATGATCCCCTTGGACATGTCGGTGATGTGCATCGAGCCGCCGTAGCCCTTGTTGTAGCCCGACTCCTTGAAGAAGATCTCGGCCGACATCCGATTCAGGTCGCCGCCCTTGGCGATCAGGTGCCCGTGCCCGCGATGTGTGCTGGCGATGTAGTCGTCCTCGTTCAGGGCCCCGATGACGCCCACCGCAACGGCCTCCTCGCCGACATAGGTGTGAAAGGCTCCGTAGAGCCCGTCCTCGCCGGCAAGGAAGAGATCCTTCATGGTGGTCTCCCACTTTCGGCTCGTGCTCATCAAGCGATAGAACTCGAGCAGCTTCTCCTTGGGCTCGCTGGCAAGGACTGACGAGTCCTCGCCTCGTGTGGGCATATCCTCGGGAGGCAAGAAATCCAG
This sequence comes from Bryobacterales bacterium, assembly GCA_022823865.1. GTDB lineage: Bacteria > Acidobacteriota > Terriglobia > Bryobacterales > UBA6623 > VXMF01. The sequence continues at coordinate 5,623 of JAJEHF010000019.1, read as the reverse complement.
GGCGTAGCCCGGCTTCCAAGCATTGCTTCCGCCCGGACCGGCTGTGGCGAGCCGAACGGTCTTGTCAAACTCCGCGCCAGTCACGCCCCGCGCGCTCGCGGACTGCTCGCCACACGCCGTGATGACAGTCGCGGTTGCACCGGCGGCGCTCATAGTCTTGAGCAAGGTGCGCCGGTCGACCCTGCCGATGCGATCTTTCATAAGATTCGCCCTCCTCGTCCGGTTATAGGCGGTCCTCCAAGCCTGAAGCCTTGGGAGGCACCGCTACGGCACTGGCAGTGTAGCGATGCGTGCGGCGCGTGGCAAGCCTAAATCGGCAGAAACTTGGCCGATCAGCGGAGGCTTTCCGGAGGCCCCGCCCCCCGAATACCGCGAGACGGGAACGGGCGTGGGCTTTATCCAGACAAACCTGCCAGGCGACAGCGGCGCCCGCGTCGCGATTGCAGCACGGTCAACCTCGTCAAGCGAGGGCCTTGATACGACCGGCCTAAAGGCCTACTCGCAGAAAATGCTCCTCACAGCACTACGAGGTTGTTGGAACTCGCCGTCTTTACGGCCGATAGGGCAATCGTTTGGTCGAAGGTGACAAGGCGGCCGCCGTGCTGAGCCGCGAGACCCAACAAGTAGGCATCCGTGACCTGCCTATGGCCATGAATGCGAGAACGATCGAAAATCGTCTCGTCAAGAATGGATATTCCGCTGCTCCAGTATTCGTGGTGCGGGGAGGAAGTTGCGTAGGAAACCAACTGGAGCGCCCTCCGAAGCGCGACCGGGCTTGGATAGCTCGGCTGAGACAGGATACGAACGCAGCCGTTCTGGGTTGTGGCGCATGATGCCCAACCGTGCCGGACTTCCTGCTCGAACCAGCGCCTAGCCTGCTCGTGGTGTATGTGGTCGCGGTCGAGAAGGGCCAAGAGGCAATTGATGTCTAGCAACGCACGCATGGAGAGATCACGCCGGACTAATACGGGCCCTCGTCACGAAGCTGATCGATCAAGTCGTTAGTGACGGGCCTGCCGCGTTTCGGCAGCGGGCGGAAGCCGTAGAAATTGGCGTTCGCATCTTCCGCGCCACTGTACGAATCACCGTTCAATCCCTTCCGGGCCAGTTCCGAGACCACTGCTCCGATGCTGGTCCGGTTGCGACGCGCCAAGCCTCTGGCGGCGAGCAGGACATCATCGTCGAGATTGATGGTGGTGCGCATGCATCTGATGTTAGCACATCAGATTGCTATCGAGGCCAGCGGGCATTGCCAGTGGTCACCTGCCCGCCCACAGCCTGACGGATCAGGATCTGTCCAAGTCGCGTACCCGGCTCTTCGCGTCCCGCCCGGATCCGCGAAACACTCCGGCTGGCTAATAGAGGCTATATGCCTCTGCAGCATCCATAATCAGGTCCGCTGTGTTCGTGAGCCTGGCATAGGTCGCGTTCATTCGCTGGCGCAAGTATCCCTCGGGATCGACAACTTGCGGTATGTGCATGCGAAATATGGCAGACCCGGCCATCCTCCTGAGCGACATCACGAGTTGGCCGGCTTCAATCCTCGGGTAGAACACGCTTGCGAACGGAGTCAGGATGGTCGGGCTGACGAGGTCGTCGGCCATCGTGTCATAGACCGCCAGCAGCGACCGGATCTCGCCCGCGAGTTCGCTGGACAGCGTTTCGTCTCCGACTAAGGTAGCTACGAACCAGTTGTACTCAAGAGCTGCCAGGCCAATCTCGAGCGACGTCAGTCTCGAAGCCCCCGTAGAGGTGCCGGCGATGAGATCCAAGATTCCCTGGGCAGTGTCGTAGCCGGGCACTGCCAGCTCGCCATGCACGCCATAGCGTTGCCGGACAGTGTCGACATCGAGGTCTTCTGTGCCGGTCAAGACCGGCGAATCCATATCTACGCGCTGTGCGGACGCCACCGTTCTGGCAACGTCTTCCAGCTCCGCAGGGAGCTCCGCCGACGACGCCGTGACAACGCACAGCGTTGCGGACAGCATGATGTTCTTGATAACTGCGTCTCTCATTTCGAACTCCTCCCTGCCATCGCTCCGCAAACCCGCCGTCGATGAATGCGTGCGGCTGGCCGAGTTTCCACGGAAGCGTAACACGAGCCCCGCGAGGTACTTGATGCAGAAACAGACTCGATTGCTTGAACAACTCAGTCCTCATTGTGTCCCACGCTGCCAACCCAGTGTCGTGCACGGCCAGCGGGCATACGCTCCGAGGCGCCCGCGGAGCGTCGCTCATCTATGCCGCAAAGACGGAGCTGACGAGCCGGCTAGGAGCGACCCGCACTCTCGCATCCGAATCTCAGGAGTCGAGTGAGCGAATGACACCCGCATGCCAAATTTCCAGTGCCCCGGGGGCAGACTCCCTCTTCGAAGTCGATCGAACCGCCTATCGGCGGGCAGTTCGAGCGGACCGGCGGCGTCATTCAGACCGCGGGACCGCAACCAACCGGCCGCCGTCCGCAATCGACTCCCTCGCAGCCTCGCAGACTGCCTCGTTGTACCTGCTGTTCGAAGGGGTAGCTAATATCCCCGCAGATTCGATCGCGGCGATGATGGCTCTTCTCCGGTCTTCCGAATCAGCCTCGCGCTCAACGCGTATGGCTTCTTCCACGATGTGCCTGACCGAACGCACGCCGTAGCCGGTCGGCACAAGCCCCGGCCCGCCGAGGTCTTGGTACAGGAAATAGTCGGGGCTTGGCTCCGCATACTGCGTCCCGCCAGGTCCGGACGCCGCCTCGCCGAAGCTGTAAGCAATGCCTCGATACTGGTCCGAGTGCTCTAGCAGGGCTCCCCTGCCGCTTCCCGTGCAGTACAGGGTCATGCCCTGGGTGTTCGGCCCCGGCGCGGCATCGGGAAAGCTCAACGAGTTCTGGACATTCAAGCAGGCGCCGTTCTCCCACAACACGCGCGCGTCGGTCCACAAGTACCCTCGGTCACCGTTCGGCAGCTCGTCGAGAATTCCATAGACCGAGACGGCTGTGGGCAACAATCCGGTGACGAAGTGCACCAAGTCCACGTAGTGGCAGCCGATGTACACGAAGGAGTCGGTGGCGTCAGCGGCGAACCAGTTCTGAAAATTCGAGTCACGGTAATGCCATTTCTCCATCAGGCGCGCCGTCCCGAGCTTGAACTCGCCGAACTGGCCGCTGCGATAGCGGTCTCGCGCCATGATGCTCCGCGGGTCGAAGCGCTTGTGGTATTCCACGCCCACCAGTAGCCCGCGCGCGCGCGCCTCGCGCTCGATCTCGAGCGAGTCTGCAACCCGCAGCACGAGTGGCTTGACGCAGCAGACGTGCTGGCTGGCGCACAGCGCGTCCAGCACCACTCTTCGATGTAGTTGATCCGGCACCGCTACCACGACCACGCTGCGCTCGGGCAGCTCCGCGAGCAGCGACCGATAGTGCTCAGGCCGCGGCTCGTCCGATGAAGCTGTCGGATCTAGCGCCGCCCGGAAATCGACGTCCGGAAAGGCGCGCCGGAGCATGGGGGCCTGCGCCAGCGCCTCAACCGAGCTGTTGCGCTGGGAACAGACGGTTACTTCGCCGACCGCACCCTCGCGCCGCATTTGCAGGAGCGCGGGGAGGATCTGGTCGTGAGCGATCATGCCGGCCCCTATCAGCAGCACCGGCGTTTCCGAAACGTAGCGACTCACTCTATCTCTTGCGGATTATAGTGCGCCAGACCCCGCTCGCCTGAGCGAGCCCCGGCGCGCAGCGACGCGTCGTACGGCTCGGGGAATCTTCGAAGCGGCGACCATGCCAGCCGGACTGCGGTCGCAACCGCACCGACACTAACCGAGGGCTGGATTTCCGGCCGCCGTCGATACGACCTCACCACGGCGTAGAGCGTTCCGCGTGTACATGGTCGGGCAGTCTGTAGCTGATGCCTTCCTCGTCGAACTCTGATACGTCCATCAGGCCCGTGAAGTTGGTGTAGTTGTTGTTCTGGACGAATCCCGGGAAGAGCTTGCCCACGAGCCTATTGTAGTGGCCCTGCAAGCGAAACCAAGGCAGCACGCCAAAGGTCGATTGGGACGGGTACATCAGAGCGTCAGCGAGTTCGTTACCGATGAGTGCGCGCGATACGCTGTAGACGTATGTCGACAGGTCACGACGATCTTTCGGGTCTGTTATTCCGGCCACCAATGGGGCAGAATTGACAAGAGAATTAGCCATCGCGATCGAATCCTCATCTGGGTCTGGCTCACAGCAATAGCCAACTTCGAAGATCTTCAGTGCCTCTTCCATATCTCGAAATAGGATCGTCTCGGGAATGCCCATCAGTAAGCCAGAATAGCGCCAAATTTCCAGAAAACTCCGCGCTTCTTCCTCCGTAAATCTCGCCCCCAGACTCTTCATGTGTTCCAGTAATCGCGCGGAAAACGCAGTGATCGAATAGCCGACGTGCGCTGAACTTACAGGCTCTCCCCATGACTCAGTTTCCCAATCATCAGAGTGCTTCAAGAGGTGCCTAACTTGTGCATGGATCAGTCGCACACGGACAGAGAGCTTCCATCCGTCACCATCCCGCAGTAAACCACCGGGCATAAAAATCTCGACCATGTGTCGGTTATTCTGCTTCAGTCGCCTGACGCCTGTGTCACGAACGCGCCCAGTAATGAAGAATGATTTGCTTATGTTTGTCGAAAAACCTTCGACCAAGACACCACCGACGAATCCGGCTAAAACAATCTTTGAATTTCGATGAAACATCTTTATCCCTGGAATGAATGACTCGAAATCAACCCAATCCGGCACCACACTTGCACCTGCGAAAAAATCCCTTACAATCGATGGTGCACCAACTAACTCATCTTCTTGTCGATCCATTGCGGCATTGATATATTGTGTTGATAAACTTCGATCGAGTGTCGATAATTCCTCGATTAAGGCATCAGCTTCAGGATCCCCGATTGTTGTGTGCGTGATGTAATTGGAAGCGATGTCTGGATCGATTTCGGATGCCTTCCTAAAACCTTCGGCGTAGCACGTCGGCATTGGATTCGGCTCGGAAGGCAGGCTCATCTCAAACCCCTTCCCGGACCCTGATGACCCCGCGCCGGCCTGCGTGCCGAGATTGCGAGGGCAAGAGGCCATCGCGCTGCCCGCCGAACCTTCCGGATTGCACGCCTGCCCAAGCTGTCGCTGAAGGGCCTCGCCCCTCGTCGACGCGGCCCCGGCGTGAGCACACACGGCCCGACGGAATCACATTGCTGCGGCGTGCTGCGCCGACAGGGGCGGCCCGGGCCGAGCAGCGTAGTGGACTCGATTTCCGCACGGGACCCCACTCCGGACTACGCTTCGAATACAGCCGGACCTTAACTAGACAAGGGTTCTTCTTGAAACTTCTGGGATTCACGGCGATGGCTCTTGCCGTTGTGCCTTTCGGCGGGGTCCACGCGTGCGCACACGAATGAGAAATCCTAGTGGCACGATTCTATCACAACATTTCCCTTTCAGACTGTAATGAGGGTTCTGGTTCGCAGGTACATTTTTTTGTCGATACGTGACTCGTCTGATGGGACCGGATCGTTGCTCGTGCAACTAGGGCAGCCTGTCGCTGGAGTTGCAAGGGCCTGCGCGAAGGGCGCTGGACCGCTCTTCGCAGCGCCCGGCAGGGGG